>CAZHKN010000447.1:0-1533 GCA_964532725.1 uncultured Occallatibacter sp. | reverse complement strand
GAACCTTCCACGCGATGGGCTGCGCGGAGTACGGCACCAAAGTTGTCGGCGGCGTAACTCCCGGCAAAGGTGGAACCACGCACGAAGGCTGGCCGGTTTTCAATACGGTTCAAGATGCAGTTGCCGCTACAGGCGCCAACGCAACCGTCATCTTCGTCCCGCCTCCATTTGCCGCCGACGCGATTCTCGAAGCGGAAGACGCGGGCCTTCCGCTGATCGTCGCCATCACTGAGGGCATTCCGACGCTCGACATGGTCAAGGTGTGGGCCAAGCTCAAGACCTCGAAGTCGCGCCTCATCGGCCCCAATTGCCCCGGCGTCATCTCGCCCGGCAAAGCCAAGATCGGCATCATGCCCGCCCGCATTCACCTCGAAGGTTCGGTCGGCATCGTTTCGCGCTCCGGCACGCTCACCTATGAAGCCGTGCATCAGCTCACCCAGCGCGGCATCGGCCAGTCGACCGCCATCGGCATTGGCGGCGATCCCATCATCGGCACCACGCACATCGACGCGCTCCGCCTGCTCAACGACGATCCGGAGACCGAAGCCATCATCATGATCGGCGAAATCGGCGGGTCCGCTGAAGAAGCCGCAGCCGAGTTCGTGAAGCAATATGTGAAGAAGCCAGTCGTCGGCTTCATCGCCGGACAGACTGCGCCTCCAGGTCGCCGCATGGGCCACGCCGGCGCCATCATCAGTGGAGGCCAGGGCACTGCCGCCGACAAGATGAAAGCCATGACCGCTGCAGGAATTCACGTAGTCGTCTCGCCCGCAGAAATCGGCGCGACACTTGCGCGGGTGATCGGGAAAGGCTGAAAAGCAGCTTCTAGCCTCTAGCTCAAGCACAAAGGCCCTCCGCGATGGTGGGCCTTTGTACTTTCTGTTGAGACACGGCAGTTCATCTTGAAAACCAGTTTCCGCCTTGCTTGGAATTCGTTTGCCAAGCTAGTAGCTAGAAGCCGCATTTCCTACCACACTCTGCAGGCTTTCGCCGCCACCATCGGCGCATTGCTCTTGCAACTGAAGCTCTTCGCAAAATCCGGCAGATCCGACAAAATCGTATTCGCGCGGTACTCATCCGGTGAGTGTGCATCGCCTTGCGCCTGTGTACGCAGCTGCTCTGGTCGCGTCTGCGTGCACCACTGCTGCGCATACGCAATCCAGAAGCGCTGGTCGGGTGTGTAACCATCCGTCTTCGCGTTCATATCAAGGTGCGCGGCCTCGGCCTTGTCCATCCATGCCAGCCATGCAAGCCATAGCCCGCCAAGATCGGCGAGGTTCTCACCCAGCGTCAACTTCCCATTCAGGTGCACGCCCGGCACCGCCTCGATGGCGTCATACTGTTTCACCATGCAGTCGGCGCGGTCTGAGAATTTCTGTTCGTCTTCCTTCGTCCACCATTCCTTGAGATTGCCGTCCTTATCGTACTGGCGGCCCTCGTCGTCGAAGCCATGCGTCAGTTCGTGGCCAATGGTCGAACCCATGTCCCCGTAGTTGGCCGCATCATCTTCCTTGTCGCTATAGAACGGCGGTT
>CAZHKN010000446.1:0-1551 GCA_964532725.1 uncultured Occallatibacter sp. | reverse complement strand
GGCCAGTGCCCGCGGACAAAAGGTCGGTGCCAGGGACGATTGCCGTCAGCTGGTTGCCGCTCACGTAAGTCGTCTTCAGCGCCGCACCGTTCCACAGCACCACCGCGTTGCCGGCAAAGTTCGTGCCGTTCACCGTCAGCGAAGGCACCGTACCACCCGCCGTGACGCTGCTGGGAGACAGGGAAAGGATGATCGGAAAGGTGACGGTTGGGCCCAGAATTGTGAATGCCGCGGGTGCCGAAGTTTCTGCGCTCGAAGTTACCGTCACATCCACCGTCCCTGGGTTGAGAATCAGCGTCGCGGGAACCGCCGAACTCAGCTGGGTCGCACTAACGAAGCTCGTCGTCAGAACCGTGCTGCCCCAGTTCACCACTGCTCCGGAAGCGAAGTTGCTCCCATTCACCGTCAACGTGAATTGCCCTCCTCCTGCGTTCGTAACAAACGGCGACAGGCTGGAGATCGTCGGCGGAGGAGGCAAAATGGTAAAGAGTGCGCTGGCCACGGCACTGTTGACATAGCCGATCTCTGTTGCCAACGCCATTACCGTTTCCGAGGTGGATACCGTGACAGTTTGGCCGCTGGATAGAGCGCTTCCATGCGAGCAAGTCCCCGGCGTTGTCGCAGTCGGAGTCGTGCCGTCGGTGGTGACGCAGAGTATGACGCCTGCAGTGATATCGTCGACTGTGACGATCTGCGTTGAGTTAAAGGTGCCGCCGTCGGGTATGAATGTGGGGAGTGCCGCCGTCGGCGTACTCATGTACTCATACACTGCGCCGCTTCCCGTACCACCCACCACACCGCCCTCCGAGGTTACTCCGTAGAGATTGCCGGTGGAGTCCAGTGTAAGGCTGGTTTGAGGAACGTATCCGAGCGTGTCAACGCCCGCGCCCTGGAAGCTGAAGAGGATATTCTCGATCCAGGTGCTTCCGTTCGGGCTCAGTTCGTAGATGGCGCCGTCAAATCCATTTGCTCCGCCTGAGTCGGTCGTACCGAATAGATTTCCATTGGAGTCCATGACGAGCCCGGCCATGGGAGTGGATCCATCCAACGGCTGTCCGGTGAAGTTATGCAAAATTGTCTCCGTCCATGTTCCGCCGGCTGCGGGAGACAGCTCATACACCACGCCATAGCTACCAGTGCTGAAACCGGTTCCGCTTGAGGTGACGCCATACACATTTCCGTTCTTGTCTATGATCAGGCTGCCCGCGGGGTGCTGGCCATCGGCGGAGCCAGGCTCGGCGAAGGTATGCATCAACACCTCGGTCCAGCTGCCTTCCGGTTGGGGCATCAACTCGAATGCAATTCCCTTGCTTCCCGGGTTGGTGCCGCCTCCGTAGGTTTCACCATAAAGGTTGCCGTGGGTGTCAAAGACCAGGGCCTCGTTCTTGGGATTTGCCCCATCGCCACCGCCGGAGACACCAAAGTTGTAGAGAATCTGTTCTGTCCAGACGCCGCCCGCAACCGCAGGCGCCAACAGTTCAAAGACCGTGCCGGTGCCGTTCGTGCCGCCCGTGTTGGTGGTGC
Source organism: uncultured Occallatibacter sp. (assembly GCA_964532725.1). Taxonomy (GTDB): domain Bacteria; phylum Acidobacteriota; class Terriglobia; order Terriglobales; family Acidobacteriaceae; genus Telmatobacter. Next base: position 27 of record CAZHKN010000446.1, on the reverse strand, counting down.
CGTACAGATTGCCCTTGCCATCGAAGA
>CAZHKN010000445.1:0-1576 GCA_964532725.1 uncultured Occallatibacter sp. | reverse complement strand
TGGTCAAGGTCTCTTGCTCGGTCGCGTCCTGCGCTCTTATTTGGCCTCCCGAAATGAGAATCGTTAAGTACAACTCAACGATGGATGCCATCGAGGCAGGTCTTGAAGCTCTGCTGATTCTCCAAAGGCATGTTGCACATTGATTCGGTCTCCTTTTCCGGAAGGGTCCTCATGAATACCGGTTGACGGCAAACTCGGTCCAATTACTTATACGCGAAGTGAGTTGCGGGCCGATTCTGGGTTGGCAGTTGTGTCGCCCGCATTCCGAAAGGTGCTTCTGGTGAACGCCAAACGACGGCGCCCTTGACACCGGCCTCCCCACACCATATGCCTCATGCGCATTTTTCGCCCGAAAATCCCAGTTAACAGAGCCTGATCCGCCTGTATAACAATGCTGAATCTGACGCGCCGGCCAGGATTGCACTACAGAATAGTTGAGCAGTTAGGTCAATGCCGCTGATTCGTCGGTCCGTTGTGCATGAAGTCGTCCGTCTCAGCTGAAAAAGCATTCACCATTTCTCGCGCCAGCTTGCGGGTGTCCAGCATGGTAGTAGAAATAGGTGTCCGGAGATGCGCACTGCCTTGCATCCTCGCCAAACACCGCTCTGCCTGCGCATTTATCCGTAGCATTGCTTATGCCATATTGTGCAGGCCTAGCCATCACATCGTCGAAGTACTCTCCCCATCTGCTGATACCGATATGCGCTCCTGGCAAAGTAGGCCGCAGGTCTTCCGGAATTCCGGTGAGTGCTGGATTGAGCCGAACCCCAACGGCACTGAATGCTGGGATCTTTGTCGGCAGCAGCGCAACCAGAAAATACCTGCCACCCACGCCGTAGAGTTGCCGAATCTCATCCTCAAGATTGGTAATTGTTGTTTCCGTCGGAAGCGCCGCATCATTCAGCCCGCCGGCAAGAAAGAAGAGCGTCTTATCAGGATTGAAGCGGATGGTGCCGGACTTCACTCGCTGCGTGAAATCCGCGACCTGGTTTCGCATGCCGCGCCCGAGCAAAGCCTCTTTGAATTGCGGGCCTCCAGGTTTCGGTTGAATCTTGGATCCCTCAGAACTGCCGGTCTGAGCCCCACTCACGGCGAAGTTCAGGCTCTTGCCGGAGGCACTGGGATCTCCCGCGTAAGTAAGCGGAATGCCGAGGTCTGCTGCAAGGTAGGCGACCGCGGTTGGGCCGTTTCCATCTATATAGCCTGCGCCGCTGTCTGAGTAGCCGTCGCCAATACATAGAGGGACTGCAAGCGGCTCGCATGCGCGCTGCACCATACGGGTAAGGAGAGAATCGTGCTCAAGACAGTGAATCGGATTCGCCGCGAGATCATATTGTTCTCCTCGAATGGATGGCCGGCTTGTCCTTCGGTTAGAGCTGCATTTCACATTCCGGCCTGCGATCTTCATCTGTCTCTGAAAAGCAGCTCCGGCAAACCTCAACAACCTTACTGAATCGTGTACTCGTGCTTTCCGCTGCCAATGGTCTCGGTTCTGTTGAAAGGAAGGATCACGGTGGCTGTTGTGTTCGCTGGGATTGTGGCGGACTTCCTTTGCCAAGGCGCAGAGGGAGACTTT
>CAZHKN010000444.1:0-1779 GCA_964532725.1 uncultured Occallatibacter sp. | reverse complement strand
ACCTTCACCAAAATGTATCTCTGTGCGCTGGGTCAATACGACTACGACGCTGTGCCGGCGATTCCACCTGAGATCGTTCTTTTTCCGAATTGGTTCTACTTCAACATCTACGAGATCTCTTCGTGGTCGCGCTCGATCTTGGTCCCACTGGCAATTATCTACGCCAAGAAGCCCTTCAAGAAAATCCCTGACGAGCAGGGAATTGATGAACTATTCGTAGGTGGCCGGGCGAACTCGAAGCTGCGCCTGCGCTTGGATCGAAAGTCGATCCTTTCCTGGCGAAATTTCTTCCTTGGCCTGGACCGGATCACGCACTGGGCAGAAGCAGTTCATCTGCGCCCTCTGCGCTCGCTGGCGTTACGCAAGGCTGAGAAGTGGATGCTGGCGCGATTAGAGATGACTGATGGCCTGGGCGCGATCTATCCCGCAATGATGAACGCGATCATCGCGCTGCGCTGCCTGGGCTACTCGGAAGACGATCCGCAGGTGATTCGCGCGCGTGATGAGTTTGAGAAACTCGGCATAGAACAACCGCCGACCGCAGAGATGCCCGAGCCAACCTTCCGCATGCAGCCGTGTGTTTCTCCAGTCTGGGATACCGCGCAGGCGGTCTATGCGCTGGGCGAGGCGGGAGTCCCGCGCAACGATCCGCGCATGCTCAAGGCCGTGGACTGGATGCTCTCCAAAGAAGTCCGGCACAAGGGCGACTGGGCCGTGAAGGTGCCGAACACCGAGCCGGGCGGCTGGTATTTCGAGTTCAACAACGAGTTTTATCCGGACACCGATGATACGGCGCAGGTATTACTCGCGCTGAACAAGGTGGATAATCCCCGCGAGCGCTATCAGCATCAGGTCGCCGAGCGCGCCATCGAGTGGGAGTTCGCTATGCAGTGCAAGAATGGCGGCTGGGGCAGCTTCGATAAAGACAACACCAAGATGATCTTCCAGTACATCCCGTTCGCGGATCATAATGCAATGCTGGACCCTCCGACTGTCGATATCACCGGGAGGATGCTGGAGATGCTGGCCCTTTACGGCTACACGCGGCAAGACAAGCGCGTCGAGCGGGCTGTCCAATTCATTCTTCGCGAACAGGAACCGGATGGAAGCTGGTTTGGCCGCTGGGGCGTCAACTACATTTACGGGACATTTCTTGTGCTGCGCGGGCTGGATGCGATCGGCTTCGATCACAATGAGCCGCAAATTCAGCAGGCCGCTGAATGGATTCGCATGGTGCAGAACGCCGACGGCGGCTGGGGCGAGACCTGCGGCACGTACGACGATCCAAATACCCGCGGTGAAGGGCCGAGTACGCCGTCGCAGACTGCATGGGCGCTCTTGGGTTTGCTGGCTGCCGGGGATGACCGCTCGGATTCAATCGCCAAGGGTGTTCGTTGGCTGCTGACCCGCCAACGGGCGGATGGCAGTTGGGATGAGTCGATGGGACAGGGAGCGAGACGCGAAGGTATCATTACTGGAACCGGTTTCCCCAAAGTCTTTTATCTGGCCTACACCTTGTACCGTCAATATTTCCCGTTGATGGCTTTGACGAGCTACCGGCGGGCCATGGAACGCGCGCACTAAGAGGCGCTGGAGGTTACTGAAAGATGGCAATTCCTATCTCCCAGGTGTGGACGGTAGTGAAGTATGTGTGGCAGCAGAAGCTGAAGGGCAATGACCGCTATCCGCTGGTGCTGATGCTTGAACCGCTCTTCCGCTGCAACCTGGCTTGCGCCGGCTGCGGCAAGGTGCAGTATCCGCCGCACATTCTCAAGAAGC
>CAZHKN010000443.1:0-1809 GCA_964532725.1 uncultured Occallatibacter sp. | reverse complement strand
GCGCCTGCGGGTGACTGCCGTTCACAATCTCTTTTCGGCAAGATAACGCCCGTAGGTATCTACCTTGTCAAAATTCCGGGCCTGGAGCTGCAGTATCTCCTTGATGTAACGGGGGGTCGAATCCCTCACCCACCGCCAGCTTCCTTTGTAGCTTTCCCAGCACAGGTATTTGCTATTAGGTTCTCGGGTTGACTGTCCGTGTAGAAAGCGGCGCAGAGTGTAAAAGCCATACGGTGCGCTCTGTGGGTGGATAACCCGAAGTGCCCCAGCCAAGCGGCGACCGTCGAAATACCCGCCTGCCAGATCCGGAAAATCCTCATGTTTCCATGTGTTTCTGGCGTCCAGCCGGAATTCTTTTTTTTCCACTCCGGCGAGCCGAATCAAGGAAGCTGAATTGCATGTCTACTCCTCGAGAGGGACGATGAGAACTCCAACAGAAATGCTTGAGACGAACGAAATGGATGTGCGCAAGTTGGACGAGGAGCACAAAGAAATTCACCGTCTTTACACCGGACTTGAACAGGCAATTCTGCGCGGACAAGAGATGCCCAGCATTCTGAAATCTGCAAACAGCCTTGTGCAAGTCATGTTTCTGCACTTCGCTCACGAGGAGCAACTGCTCCTCAAGCTCTCATTCTCCAGTCATCTTCGGAAGAGGCTGAACGACGCCAACATGGAGGTCACCGACCAGCTCATCGGCATCCAGGAAGGATTGGAAGAGGGAAAGCCCGCCGCTGTTTTTCATCTGTTGCGCCTCGGCCGGTTCTGGATGAAAGAACATATGCATCTGGAAAGCGTAGAGTTCCCCCTGTGCTCGTCGCCCGTTGAATTTAGCGACAGCGTGCAGAAAGCGTTGTCCTCGGAGCTAAAGATGCAGCAATCGGTGTGATCGGCTCCGAAATACTTTTGTGCATTTACTGTGCAAACTGTCTAATTCTTTCCATCTGAACCATCGGTTGAGTTGGCGGGAGCATGTGCGGATTGCCTATCGCAAAAAGGGAGACTTGCAGTCAGGCACTCGCCTCAACTTGTCGCTGGTCGTCCTGCCTCTCGCTTGAAAACGTGTCCCGCCAGACTACGCTACGCGTTCAAACGCTTTGATGGCCGAGCTCTCGTCGTCCCAAATATCGAACACGGTGCATAGCTTGGTAATCTGCAGTAGATCATGGACCTTCTTGGTGAGGTTCAGCAGCTTGACCTCGCCCCCGGCGTTGTGAACGCTGACGTGCGCGCTGATCAGTTCTCCAAGCCCGGAGCTATCGATGTAGGTGACATTGCCGAGGTTGAGGAGAATTTTCTTGTGGTCCTGGGCCGTGAGTTCCTTCACCATATCGCGCAGTACCACGCCGCCTTCGCCCAGAGTGATTCGCCCGCTGAGATCGACAATCGTGATCCCGTCCACCTGACGCATACCTGTCTTCATTGACACTTGATTTCCTCCTGACGCCGCGGCTCGAAGCGCGCACCAAATTTCGATGATCGCGGTGCCGGTAATGGGAGATATTCAGCGCAAAAACTGCTCCTGCCCCAACCTTTGTTCATGCTAACGAGTGAGAGACTGATCCGACCGCCCGCCGAGTGGGCTCGCGCCGAAGTTTGCCTTGCCGGAGTTAGATGCGCGATTGCAAGCAGAGTTGCACGAGCTTCGCTTTTCCGGGAATAAAAGCCAACTTCCTGAGTTATCCTCATTGAGCCGTGGCCGACAGACAGAACGATTCCGGATCCTTCGAAGAGCTGGCAATGCCGCTACTTGCCCGGCTGTACAACTTTGCGCACTGGCTCACGCAGGACCGCAGCGAGGCCGAGGAT
>CAZHKN010000442.1:0-1886 GCA_964532725.1 uncultured Occallatibacter sp. | reverse complement strand
AGAAAGAAAGTACGAGTGCAAACGAAACACGAGTTCCATCACCATGCGCACTTCAGCGAGAATCATAAAAATTCCTGGAAACGCCAAAACTCGCACGAATCTCCGCCAATTATCGTTCTTATGCTCCATCGCTTGCTCCTACTTGTAACAACCTGGGATGCAATAAACCTTCACCATCTGTCTCGTCTGAGTATTATTACCGCCGCTCCCGGAAAAAGCTGCGCAGCAACTCGGCGGACTCTTCACCAAGAACTCCCTGCTCCACCTGCATCTGATGGTTCAATAGCGGATGATTCAGCACGGAAAGCACCGAGCCAACCGCACCTGCCTTGGGATCAGTTGCAGCAAAGACGACTCGATCCAGTCGCGCATGAATTATTGCCCCGGCACACATGGCGCAGGGCTCCAGCGTGACATAGAGCGTGCAGCTGTTCAGGCGGTAGTTGTTTAGCACCTTGGCTGCCGCGCGCAGGGCGACAATCTCCGCATGAGCAGTGGGGTCCAGATCGCGCAGCACACGGTTCTGCCCGCGCGCGATGATTGCGCCTTCGTGAACGACAACCGCACCCACCGGCACTTCGCCGGCTGCAGCAGTCAGTCGGGCTTCGGCCAGCGCGGCCTGCATAAAATCGAGGTCGGTCACGCGAATATACCGCCCGGGCGCAGGTGTTTGAAGTTTATACCGGCTAGTCCACGGGAGTTGAGCATGCTGGCCAGCCGCCAATCAATTGTCAAAACCACATGGTCCGCCGCCAAGCGTGCGAGCGCCGCGTCGGTGAGTCCGAACTCAGCAGAACCTGGATCTGACATGATTGTTGTTGCTGGTTCGTGAAATTCAGGAATCAGCACAATACCGCCAGAAACATGTAAGCTCCATGCGGGCTTTCGCCATGATGGCAAAGCGTTGGCGAGATTTGATACTTCAGTCAGAACGTGCGGAGTGGTTCGCAATTCCCCCAGAGCTGAAAGCGTCTCGCGCAATGAATATATGTCTCTCGAATCAAAAGCGTTCAATCGCTTAAAGGTTCTAATCAACGATGGATCGAAACTGGCGCACCAATGCAAGAGGAGGAGATTGGAGTCAAGGACAACTGGCCAGCCCAGAAACGGGTCAAGCGCGGGATGGTGCGGCACCTTCATGCAGCATATTGCTTGATTGCAATGAGCCTGCCATCTTCGGCGTCTAACATCACAATCTTGGCAACCCGCTTGAATCCAAATGGGGTTATTTGTTGACCCAAAAATTTTCCTGTCTCCGGATCGCCAACACTGAAGGTCAATTTCCATACCGGCAGATTAGCCCGCTCTGCCGTCTCGAATGTCCCAGACTCAACCTCCTCCAGGCGAATGTCCTCTGTCTTCGCAAGATCAGGCATGATCTCCTGAATATAGCCAAGAGCTTTCTCTGTCGCCTCACGCGGATTCAGCATCGAAGATCCCTCTAAGCGGCATTCTACCCCAAAACTACCTCGGCTGCCGCAGGTTGCTGCTGGGTCATGCAGTGCAGCGTGCCCAGCCCCCAGACCAGGTCGACGCTGTGAATGCCGATGACTTCGCGCCCAGGAAACGCTTCCGAGAGAATGTTCAGCGCGATGCGGTCGTTCGGATCGTGGAAGGTAGGAACCAGCACCAATCCATTGGCCATATAGAAATTCGCATAACTTGCCGGCAGGCGCTGGCTACGGAAGACCACCGGCCGCGGCAGCGGTAGCTCGACTAACTCGAATTGCTTGCCGTCGTGAGAGCGCGCGGCTTTGAGGCGGGCAAGATTCTCGGCCAGCGGCGCATGATTCGCGTCTTTAGTATTTGGCTCAACGGCGGTAACAATCGTCGTTGGGCCAACGAACCGAGTTATGTCGTCGATGTGGCCGTGGGTGTCGTCGCCG
>CAZHKN010000441.1:295-1891 GCA_964532725.1 uncultured Occallatibacter sp. | reverse complement strand
ACTTCAAGACCATCAAGCCTCCGAAAGATGTGGACGTCGTCATGATCGCGCCCAAGAGCCCCGGCCATTTGCTGCGCCGCGTGTACGCGCAGGGCGGTGGCGTGCCCTCCTTGCTCGCCATTCACCAGGATGCCAGCGGACGCGCCCACGAATTCGCGCTCAGCTACGCGCACGGCATAGGTTCAACGCGAGCTGGAGTGTTGCAGACGACTTTCAAAGAAGAAACCGAGAGCGACCTTTTCGGCGAGCAAGCCGTCCTCTGCGGCGGCCTGACTTCGCTGATGCAAAAAGGGTTCGAGACGCTGGTCGCGGCCGGCTACGCGCCCGAAATCGCCTACTTCGAGTGCGTGCACGAGATGAAGCTGATCGTCGATCTAATCTACGAAGGCGGCCTAAGCCGCATGCGCTATTCGATTTCAAACACCGCCGAGTATGGCGACCTGACCCGCGGCGAAATGGTTGTCGGAGACGACACGCGCAAAGCAATGAAGAAAGTGCTGAAACAAATCCAGAACGGCTCCTTTGCCAAAGAATGGATCAAAGAGAACAAGAAAGGCGGCAAGAAATTCGCCAAACTGCGCGAGGGCGCGAAACGACACCAGATCGAAGAAGTAGGCGAGCAGTTGCGCGCAATGATGTCCTGGCTGCCGACAGATAAAAAGAAAGCAGCCGAGGCCAAGCCGACGGGGGCGAAAGTGGTCAACGCATAGTTGTTCCCGGTTCTCAGTCTCTCAGTGAACACCAAGATTTTCTGAGAACTGAGAACTTCTTGCCCTTCAGCTAAACTGTCACCATAATTCCCATGGATATCGACCTAAAACATCGTAGTCGCCAAATCACCGACGGGCGCGACCAAGCTCCAGCGCGCGCCATGTATAAAGCCATCGGCTTCACCGATGCCGACCTGGCGAAGCCGCTCATCGCCGTGGCCAATACCTGGATCGAGACCATGCCCTGCAACTTCCACCTGCGCCGCCTATCGGCCAAGGTGAAAGAAGGCATCCGCGCCGCCGGCGGCACGCCCATGGAGTTCAACACCATCGCCATCTCCGATGGCGAGACCATGGGCACCGAAGGCATGAAGGCCTCGCTGGTAAGCCGCGAAGTGATTGCCGACTCCATCGAACTAGTCTGCCGCGGACAGTTGTTTGACGCGGCGGTGTGCGTAGTCGGTTGCGACAAGACGATCCCCGCCGCAGCCATGGCCCTGGCGCGCATGAACCTGCCCGGCTTAGTGCTTTATGGAGGCACCATCGCCGCCGGAAGATACAACGGCAAAGATGTAACCATCCAGGATGTCTTTGAAGCCGTAGGCGCAAACGCCGCCGGAAAAATGAGTGACGCCGACCTGCTGGCGCTGGAAAACGTAGCCTGTCCCGGAGCAGGCGCGTGCGGAGGCCAGTACACCGCAAATACCATGTCCACGGTCATGGAGTTCATCGGCCTCAGCCCCATGGGCTTCAACGGAATCCCCGCCATGGACCCGCGCAAAGACGAAGTAGCCTTCCGCTGCGGCGAAGTGGTCATGAATCTTCTGCATAAGGGAATTAAGCCCAGCGACATTCTCACGCACGCGGCATTCGAGAACGCGATCGC
>CAZHKN010000441.1:0-285 GCA_964532725.1 uncultured Occallatibacter sp. | reverse complement strand
CGTCCTCCACCTGCTGGCGATTTCGCGCGAAATGGGACTGCCGCTCGACATCGATGATTTTCAACGCGTCAGTGAACGCACGCCGCTGCTGGCCGATCTAAAGCCCGCCGGAAAATACGTAGCCGCCGACGTAGATGCCGCCGGGGGCATCCAGCTAATCGCCAAGCGCATGCTGGAAGGCAAGCATGTCGATGGCTCGACCATGACGGTAACCGGAAAAACCTTCGCCGAAGAAGCCAGCAAGGCGAAAGAAACTCAAGGGCAGAGGGTGATCGCTCCCTTGAG
>CAZHKN010000440.1:0-2016 GCA_964532725.1 uncultured Occallatibacter sp. | reverse complement strand
TCAGCGCCGGTGTCGCCAAGGGCATATCCGTTGCGGCAGGTTGCGAAATGACTAGGGGCACCGGGGATGAAGCCATGTCGATATCATGTGCACGGCACATGCCAAATGCATGAGAAACGTATGTAGCTGTTTTGATTGAAACTTTGATTTGCTCCGATTTCCCTCCCGAACAAATGTGGGACGGTCGTTCTCTGTATTCTGGAATCAGGACAGGAGGTATTTTTCGGAAACGTTGGCGGCACAAACGAAGCCCCGCACAGAGCGCCTAGTTCTCACGTAGGTTATCGATAGCGACAGGGCAGGGAGGCGAGGCCTTATGTTGAAATCGTTATTTTGTATTGCTTGATCTTCGAGTAGAGTGTGCTGCGAGGAATCCCCAGCTTGTCCGCGGCTTGATCCACCTTTCCGTTCACACGCTGAAGGACAAGCGCAATGTGCCGGCGCTCGAGTTCCTCGATTGTTAGATCGCCTCCGGGCTCCATCCCGGCCTGCATCCTCGGCGCCGCAATCGACTGAAAACTCAAATCACTGCCCCGGATGACCCCGTCATCGCACAGCAAAGCTGCTCTCTCCAGGACGTTGCGCAACTCGCGGATATTTCCCGGCCAGCTATAACTCTGCAAGGATTTCATGACGCCGTCTGCCAGTTTCAGGCTGTCGCGATTCAGGTCGGTCTTCAGATGTTCGAGGAACCAATCTGCGAGGACTGGAATGTCTCCGACTCTCTCGCGGAGCGGCGGAATCCTCAACTGGATGGTGTTGATACGGAAGTACAGATCGCTACGAAACTTGCCCTCGGCCACCAAGGTGGCCAAGTTGCGGTGCGTGGCGGCAATGAGCTGGACGTCAATCATGCGATTACGCACGTCGCCAACCCTGCGAATCTGTTTTTCTTCCAGCACTTTTAGCAGCTTCGGCTGAATGCACGGATCCATGTCGCCAATTTCATCGAGAAACATGATTCCGCGATGAGCCACTTCCATCATGCCGGGCTTTGCCGTAACGGCCCCGGTAAACGCCCCCTTTTCATGACCGAACAGTTCACTCTCCAGTAGCTCACGGTTCAGTCCAGCGCAGTTCATATCAACGAAAGGCTCGTTGGCACGCGATCCATTCTCGTGCATCCAGGAGGCCAAAACGCCCTTGCCGGTGCCCGTCTCACCCTCAATCAGAATAGAGCGATTACAGTTGAGAAGCCGACCTACCGCTTTTTTCAGGCTCTTCATCGCGGCAGAGTCACCCAGAAACGGGTCTCGCTTATACCTCTGCCTGCTGACTTGTCCGGCCAATTGCTTTCGCCTCTGACGGCGGTTCTCCAACATGCCTTCCAGCAACTTGGAAAGTACCGACATCTCCACCGGCTTCGGAAGGAACTGCTCAGCCCCTTCCTTGATGATGCGAACAGCCAGATCGATGGTTCCGTGTCCCGTGATGACGATCACCGGCAGGGAGGAGTCGATCGCATGTACCTCTCGAAGCAACTGCGAGGCGTTTGTGTCCGGGAGCTCGTAATCCATCAACACGGCATCTGGCAGGTTCACTTCCAGCGCCCGGAGACAAGCCTGCCCGTTGCCGGCCTCCCGTACCAGATAGCCTTTCGTCTCGAGATACGCGCGAATCGCCCCCCGTAGCTCCTCGTCGTCGTCCACGATCAGTATCTGTAGCTCAGACATTGCTTATCTCGCCAATCGCCGCAGATTTTAGGGCTGACCTATTCCGTGACGTGATCATAAGCTACAAGTCTATAGTAAAACTTCCCGGGAGACTCCCGAAATGGGCACCCGCGTTCGCCGCCGGTTTTGGTTGATCTGGCCGCCATGTTCCAAGCGCTGGACAAGTAATCCAGAACGCTGGAAAGCCCTAGCCATTCTCGGCATAATTTGGGCACCGGGATTCCGCCGCAGATCTCTATGATCTCAAGCGGTTAGTTCCCTTACACTTATTTGGCAATTGTCTTGCAACCAGATTTGCATGAATGCACATTTTTATCCTCGTTACCGGTTGCTCCACCCTCGT
>CAZHKN010000439.1:0-2024 GCA_964532725.1 uncultured Occallatibacter sp. | reverse complement strand
ACAATTTCGGGGCGATCACCTATGTCAACGGTTATATCGGCAATACAACACCGGGTAGCGGGCAGGGAGCGGTAGCCTGCTCCGCCTCCGCCGGTCCTTACTGCAACGCTGGAGTCGCGGGGAACACCGCATTCATGATCGGCGATGCGCCCCGTAGGTCGTTTGATCTGCGCAATCCTGGCGTTCCCAACCTGAACATGAGCGTCCGGCGGAGTTTTGACCTCAAGTCAGATCGGGTGAAATTCGTCTTCGCGGCGGATTGCACCAACATCGCGAACAAGGTAACCTTTGGCGGGATTCAAACCAACGTAGACACCGCCAATTTTGGACAGGTGACCTCGGCTACCAGCAATACCGGCAGCCGCGACTTCCAGTTCTCCGGCAGGCTGAATTTCTAGGCCGAAACAACCTGATCGTTTCCTGAACCTCGGGGTCGCAAAGCGCAATGTTCTGCGTGAGCGGCCCCGATTCATTTGGAATGGACTACTAAAATCAATGCCCCGCGTCGGGCGTTACTGCCAGTCCCTTCGCTGATAGATACTGTCCGAGCGGATTTCCTTTCAGAGCCTTCAAGCCCGCAACCACGCACTCCGCATTTAACTCCGCCCCGGCTCTGCTTGTATGTGTGTGCGGATCCGCAAACAAAGGTTCTACCTGCGCCTCGCCCAGCGCATCGTAGCGGCGCGCGATGATCTCGTTCAGATCAACAAATGCAACCTTCTTCGCCTCGGCAACCTGCCGCGCCCATCCTCCATAGTTATTGAGATTCCGCACCACTTTTCCATCCGCCCATATCTTGCGAGGGATAGGCGAGCAGACAATTGGAATCGCGCCTATGGCGAGAGTATCCGTAACATACTTCCTCATATACCAGCCGTAGGTGTAAACCACCTCGTGCTTTTTCGTAATCGGGTTATCGATCTCCTTGCTCTCCTCACCAACGCCCGGCAGGGTACCGCGCGCCCTGCTCGTGTCGTCCAGCGGACCGGGGTCGTTGTGGCCGAATTGAAACACCACAATGTCCCCCGGCTTCAACATTGCCAGCAGTTCATCCCAGCGGCCTTCGGTAATGTACGTGCGGCTGCTGCGTCCGCCGATGGCGCGATTCACTACGTTGACTTTGCCTGCGTCAAAGTACTCCACCAACGGTTCACCCCATCCCCACTGCCCGCCCGCGCCGTCCGCTTTCCCGTTCCGTACCGTCGAGTCGCCCACAAGATAGAGAGTTGGCAGCTTCGGATTCGCCGGCGTGGGCAGCGGAGGCCGAACCGTCGCTCCCGGATCGGTAAGTTGTCCCGTAGTTTGGGCGGCGCTTGTCGCAGCCTTGGGTGGAACGGGTTGAACCTGCGTGGCTGGCGCTGAGCCAGGACTCTGAGAGGCGGCGCCCACGCAAAGAATCTGCGCTGCCGCAATGCCCAGTGTTACAAGATACGTCTTCATTCGCGGGGCTAGATCAGAGGGGTGAGTATCGGGAGAGACTGCGGCATTCTTTCTGTTCATCATAAGGAAGATCCTTCTCATCTTTGAATGTTGGGTCAGGAAAAACAGGTTCGCTTCCGCCGGCGATTTCGGTGTTACTGTTCTTGATGGTTCATTTCCCGGAATTCAAAATCGCTCCAGAGACAGATGTCTCTGCGGATTGTTTCTGGTTACGAGCTTATTGTAGCGAAATGCAGATTCATCAACTTAACGCTCAAGGCAAAACGGCTCTATGGCAATCAATATGGCGCATTCCCGGCACTGCCCGAGGAGCTGAATCTTCAACCAGTGCCGTCTCGGCTCAGGGCAGAGACAAACAAGGCATTCTCGGCCATGAAGCCGGTGCGCCGCGGCAAAGGGATCAATGCAGGCCTGCTGATGGGCGAAGTCTCAGATCGCATCGGCCGAAGATGTGTTTGTTTTTGATGGCAAGAACAGCGAAGAATCAATCAGGAGTCCGGCTTATTATTTCCCTCATAAGCCGTTGATTCTTTGGAGCGGGAGACCGGGATCGAACCGGCGACATTCAGCTTGGGAAGCTGACG
>CAZHKN010000438.1:1391-2078 GCA_964532725.1 uncultured Occallatibacter sp. | reverse complement strand
ATCAGGTCTGCGCCGCTGACGGCGAACACCTTATCGCCATAGATCTTGCGAATCCGGGCCTCAAAATCAGGCAGGACTTTTGCGGCCTCATCTCTTTCCGGCACCAGGCGGGCGATCACGCGCTTACGCTTCGTAATCTGAACCTCTTCACCCTGGCGCAAAAGGCGCTCAATTTTCTTGAAGTCGTAGCGGAGATCGCGAACCGAGGCTTTCACCATGTGATACATCATAGCATCACAAATTGAACCGCACAAATGATCCGAATCGGCCATTGAGCACTCTCCCCGCACCATGAGTCATGCCAAATCGAACGATCGCCGGTGATTCACGTCACATCAGCCCTCCCGTATATGCAATAAACTTGACCAGTTGATTAGAATTTCAACAGCGCCCGAAGCGCCGACTTAGATCTCTGGAGATATGGAAATGCCTACTGCGGCCGGCATCGATTACGCCAAGCCCGTTCCGCCCGATACCCAAGACAAACGCTGGCGCATTGTGGATGCCACCATGCGCCGCCTCGGCCACCAGTCTCGCTCCCTGATCGAGACCCTGCATACCGTCCAGGAGGCCTTCGGCTACCTGGATGAAGGCGCATTGCGCTACGTGGCCACTTCTCTGCATGTTCCCATGAGCCGCGCCTATGGCGTAGCCACTTTCTATCACTTTTTCACCCTTAAGCCCTCG
>CAZHKN010000438.1:0-1381 GCA_964532725.1 uncultured Occallatibacter sp. | reverse complement strand
CATCAAGGGTGCGCCGCAGTTGATCACGGCCATGGCAAAGGACTATGGCATCGCTCCCGGCGAGACAACCGCCGACGGCAATATTTCTCTGCTCACCGCGCGCTGCCTGGGATCGTGTGGATTGGCACCGGCCGTGGTCTACGACAGCGAAGTTGCCGGCAAAGTATCGCCGCAAAATCTGCGCCAGCATATGGTGAAATGGATGTCCGCATGACCCCCGAAGAACTCGAACAGATTGCGGAAACCGAGCGCGAGGAGCAGAAGAAATTCGCGCACACCATCAGCGTTTGCGTCGCCGCCGGCTGCATGTCGTGCCAGAGCCAGAGCGTCAAGGACGCCATCGACCAGGAAATCAAAAAACAGGGCCACGAACACCTCTGCAAGAGCAAGGGCGTGGGCTGCATGGGTCTGTGTGCCGAGGGGCCGCTGGTTGCCACAGGTGACGCTTCGAGTGGCAACTTTGCCACCGGCAGCGGCGTGCTCTACAAGCATGTTTCGGCCGATGACGCTTCCGCCATCGTGGCCAGCGTCGGAGCCGAAGCGGTCACCCAGTTGGTATGCCGGACCGATGTTCCTTTCTTCCAGCGCCAGAAAAAAATCGTGCTCGAGAACTCCGGCGTCGTCGATCCTGAACGGATCGAAGATTACATTGCGGCGAACGGCTACATCGCCATGATGCGCGCCCTGACTGAGATGACCCCGGCGCAAGTCGTCGAAGAAGTGGTCAAGAGTGGACTGCGTGGGCGCGGCGGCGCCGGCTACCCCACCGGGCTCAAGTGGAGCACGGTCGCGAAAGCCACGCCGAAGAAATTGAAGTTTGCCATCTGCAATGCCGATGAAGGCGATCCCGGCGCGTTCATGGATCGCAGCGTGCTCGAAAGCGACCCTCATCGCGTGCTCGAAGGCATGTTGATTGCCGCCTACGCCGTCGGCGCTTCCGAAGGCTTCATCTATGTGCGGGCGGAGTATCCGCTGGCCATCAAGCGCTTGCGCCTGGCCATCAAGCAGGCGGAACGGGTGGGCTTGCTCGGCCACAACATATGCGGAACTCGCTTCAGTTTCGGCATCGACCTGCGCCTCGGCGCTGGCGCCTTCGTGTGCGGCGAAGAGACCGCCATGATCGCATCGATCGAAGGCAAACGCGGACAGCCACGGCCTCGTCCGCCTTATCCCGCGCAGGAAGGGCTGTTCGGCGAACCCACGCTCATCAACAACGTCGAGACCTATGCCAACGTCGCACCCATCATTCGCAATGGCGGAGAGTGGTACGCCAAAATCGGCACTGAAAAGAGCAAGGGCACCAAGGTATTCGCTCTGGCCGGGCGAGTCGAAAACACCGGCTTGGTGGAAGTGCCCATGGGCATCAGCTTGCGCGAAATCA
>CAZHKN010000437.1:0-2126 GCA_964532725.1 uncultured Occallatibacter sp. | reverse complement strand
CAATTCCACCACCTATCTATTTCCGGGAAGTCGAGGTCGCGTGAGCTGTTCAGGAGAGGCGTCGCCATCAATTCCTTAATCAGCCTGTTCAAGATCTCGGACAATTCCAAATCGGCTTGCACCCTTGCAAGGTAGTGCCCGCGCCGCAGAGAATCCCGCTTTAGTGCCTGAATCGCACCTCGGTCGGACGGCTCGTCAAAGAAGATATTGTTCTTCAAATGAGCAATGAAAGCCAAGTACTCAAATACAAATCTTGAAAAAGGGTCCCCATCTTTCGCTTTCTCGTGCCAACCCAAGATCAGATCTCTGTAATTCGGCAAATACTCGGATTGAACTTGTTCAATCCGACCACACCCTGAACAACAATATTCAACAATCCCGATGTTCCATGCCCCATTGTCTCCTGACAATTCAGATGCCGTATAGTCCGCCTCTTGGCCTTCGGTGGCATCTTCGCCCAACTCAGCCATCTCTTCTCTGCGATCAACCTTGAGGAGTGTTTTTCCGCAATCTGAACATCTCATATGAGAATCTTCCTTGGCCATGCCATTGACTTCCCGACCATTCAATGACTTTGCGCCAGCTCTTATCGTGACGACCGACAACGGCACGATGGCGAGCGAATCGGCCCTCCAAGAACAGAATATGAATGGGCTTGGAGGCGACGCGGCAAGGCTCAATGATAGCCGACTTTTCGGGAGCGACTGCGGTGGACCATGTTTTGAGTGTCATTTGGCTACTTGCGGCGCAGCGAGATTACCACCTGGGCGAGAGACAGAAGCAGGCCGATTACCGTCAAAGTCACCATGAGAATCTCCGGGGCGAATGTGCGTCGCCAGACCAATTTCACACAGCCAATGTTCTCCCCGACGGAGGTCCAAAAGTTGTAGAACTGGTTGCACTCAGTGCTTTTTACGCGCATCATCTTTTTATGCAAATCCTGGACGGTAAGAACCACGCCGGAGGCCGCTACGAACGATTCTTCCGGGACATGATCCTCGATCTCCTCAATGGCAAGGCGACAGGTTGGGGCATCCTGGCCTGGCCGCGAATTCCGGAGCTGAAGCTACCAAGCGCATCAGAGTGTGAAGCCGCAAGCTCCGCCTTTTTCATCCGGCTACGGGCTTTTGTGGATGGCTTCATTCAGACGGGATTCGACAGTAGCGGGGTCGAGACACCATCGAGCCGCAGAGTGCGCGCTTCAGTGAGTGAGTCTCCCATCATGACCGTATCGGCAGACGAAACTCCTGTTGTGATTTTTGACGAGATCTACGTGTCATGGCGTCGAAACCAGCCACGACCATTGTTGAACGGTGACGGTACGATGGCGATAGGCGTAAACCAACCCCGCTGGGAGAACCAAGCCCCCGAGCTGTATGCGCGCGACATGGCAACGTACTACTTCCAAGAGCTTCTCGCATCGCCTTTTTGGAGCTGCATCGGCAAGTGCGCAAATCCAGTTTGCAAACGATATTTTCTTCGTAAGCGCCAAAGGAGGACGGCTATCAAGCGTGGTAGTTATTGCGGCCGTTGCAAGCTTATCGGCGGAGCAGAAAGGACTCGGTTAAGCCGCGAGAGAGCAAAGCGAGAGATGCTTCAGGTGGCTGCGCAAGCCTGGCAGGAGTGGGACGCCCGCAGGCGTCGGACGGACCGTGCAGCTTGGGTCGCGAATGAGGTCAATAGAGTCTTTGGAAAGACGCGGTACATCCGCCCCAAGTGGGTCAATCAAAATCGCGAAGCGATTGAGACGTTCTTTGGGCAAGAACAAGTAGCCAAGCCGAAGTGAACTTGAGAAGCCTTCTGTAAAACGAAACGTGCCTATCCGACGGTTGATCCATACCACCTCGACCCAAAGCGGGATTAATAACGATAAACGCCCAGGTATGGACCCCTTTCGTGGGTTCGATAAGGGTTTGATAAGCGTTCCTCAGGGCTCCAAAACGTCCTTTTAGCGGCCAACCGTGCTCTTTAGTTTCAATCAGTTACGTCTGCCAGTGTCGCTTTCACGGCGATAACACGGGTTCAAATCCCGTCGGGGACGCCAAATTAAATCAATAACTTAGCGATATTTCCCTGTTTCAGCCGCGGAGCAGTTTGGGGAGCAGATAAGCGCCCTTTTAGACCGC
>CAZHKN010000436.1:0-2136 GCA_964532725.1 uncultured Occallatibacter sp. | reverse complement strand
ATCTCTCGGACTCTTTCGTTGATGTAATAGTTCCTTCGATTTTCCCTGTAGTACCAATCTCGCCTTTAGCAACGAGTGGGAGCGACAACGATCCCTTCGCAGCGAGTTCGGCTGCGACAGTTCCAGCGACTGACTGGCTTGCAATTATCGTCTCGGGTGTATCCATCCAATCGAGTACCTTTTTCCAAACATCTTCTGCTCTTTCGATCGATGCACCTGTTATCGGGATCAGGAGATCTTTGGAAACAACTCGCTCAACAAGGACTGTCTTGCCTGATTTTGACGGACCTGACAGAGAAATCAGCTGCCCAGGAGTATCAAGCCCATCGCGAAGAGCCTGCTCAAGGCCCTGTTGACTACGTTCTACGTAGGTATGCTCTGGAAAAGTCCCGGGAGTGAACACATCGGTTGCTTTAAGCGGCATATTTTCCTCACGGCAAAAATTACAAAATCCAAGCCGAGAAATGATACATTAATCGGAGCAGAGATCAATTTATAAATTGGGTTAGGTTCCAGGTTCTTCGCTTTTGGAGACCTAGGACCTAATACTTCGGCGTATGCGGCATCCGCCGCAGCTCTCCCTTAGCAATCTCTCCTGTCCAATCCACGACCGAGCGCTCCCACGGAATCATCGCGTACTCCAGATCGCAGCGTGCCCCATCCTACGCCGGATTCCAATTTTCTTTGGCGGGTGGATGCGGACCGTACGCTCAACCCCGCGTAGCACTGATGATGTAATAGGCAACGGGTCCAACCGGAAAGCCGACAAACGGCAGCAGTATCGGGGCGAGAACATTATTCCAGCGAGCACTTGTCATCTTGCGCCTGCCGAAGACGACATCAGTCAGCAGAAATTTCAGCGTGACCCAGGGAACATGAAAGACAGAGGGTGTAACGCGGGCCTGTACCTGCTCGACAACAACTTCGCGGAAACCGATGCGCTTAATCTCACGAGTGAATTCCTCCACATCGCCGAGATTGTCAATTGCCCAGCAGTCGCAGAGTTTGCGGTAAATGCGCTTCTGAGGGCTAATGAACTTTCCAGGGCCGAGAAATCCGTCGGCTACGGCGATGCGCCCACCGGGCCGCAGCAGCCGATATGCCTCCTGAAGAAAAGCAGATTTGTTTGTGCCGTGGGCATAGCAGCTACTCTCAACCGCATAGACAGCGTCGAAGGAGCCGGAGGCAAAGGATGTGTTTTCGTAGTCTGCGACGGCCAGCTTGATGCGAGCGGCTTCCGCGCAAGATTGGTTCAGCCAGTCGCCTTCCTCAACCTGCCATGGAACGAGCGTGATACCTGATAGCTGCGCAGTAGAAAGACGGCGGGCAAAGCTGCGTAGCGTGGCGCTGAGGCCGCAACCCATATCCAGAATGCGCGCGGAGAGGCCAGTCTCGCCGAGATGGAGGCGGCGCAATATTTCCTCGTTCATCTGCTCCAGCATGGCCTCGCGGTTGAAGGGGTTCATGCCCCAGCGAAAGAAGCCGAAGTGCATGTTGAACTGCTTGCTCCACGCCGCGTAATCCGGGCCGGCCTCCTCGTAGTAGCGCTGAAAGCTCTCGCGATCGGTTTCAGTTGCGGTGGGTAGGGCGGTCGCCAATTCAGCCATCAGTCCAACCTCCGCCGATGGGTTTTCGGCAAGATGCGCGTAACTCTGCTGCCGATGCTCAGCAGCGAGCGCAGGCTGGCCGGGGGCAATTTCTTGATCTGGCTGTACCACTCCAACAGATCTTCCAGAAAGGCCTGCATAGCGGTGATGCGGGATGCGATTGCCGGCTGCGCTGGCTGCTCGGCCTGCGCTTCAACAGCGCATCGCCGCAGCATGGCGAGCGTGGGAAGGATCTCTCGCGCCACACGTTGATCGACGATGGTCAGGAAGAGCGTCCAGACGTCGGCGGAGGTCAGAAAGTAGTCGCGGCGGTCGCCCATGCGGCTTTCGATCTTCACCAAGTCCCAGTTCTGCAACTCCTTGAGGCTGGTGCTCACGTTCGAACGCGCAACGGAGAGGGTATCGGCGATCTCTTCGGCGGTCAGCGATTCGGCGGAGAGATAAAGCAGCGCATGCACCTGGGCGACGGTCCGATTGACACCCCAGCGGGTGCCCATCTCTCCCCAATGCAGGATGAATTGCCGGGAGG
>CAZHKN010000435.1:0-2155 GCA_964532725.1 uncultured Occallatibacter sp. | reverse complement strand
GTTAGAAACATTCCTTGCGCGGTACCCTGCCCCAGGTCGAACAACAACCCCACATGGTTGCCGTAAATAACCCCGCCGCGAATGTTCCAGGCATTGGTGCCAGTTCCCAGGAAGCGATATCCAACATCGTTGAAGGAAACCATATTCTCGACAGACCGGACCGTCCAACAATTATCGAGGACCTCGATGCCGCTGGCGCCGGCGGAGGAAAATCGTTGCACGGATAAGCCACTGAGCACGCCCTCGCGCGCATTCCGCAGGATGATGCCGGCGATTGGCGCCTTACCTTGCGCTGGCTTTACCGCAAAATTCTCCAATTTCCAGCGGGCCACGGGCGTTGACTGGTTCCCGACCCGCAAACTGGAACCGTTGCCGAGGAGGAACATCGTAGTGTGACCGCTCCCGATAATCTGCGAGGCGTAGCCGGTAAGGTCAATCGTGATCCCGTCCTCAAGCGTAAACTCAGATGCGGGCCCGAGAAGCAAAATGACACCCCTCTTGTCGATCACTAACCCTCGCGTGATCTTTTGTACCCCACTAATTCCGCGGGCGTCGGCGATTCCGCCGTCGGGCAGGCTTGCAAGACAGGCAGCTATCTTTTCGCCGGCATCCCTGCCCGAATACTCCGCGCAATTCTGTATACCAGGCCGAGACTGCGTGGCCGTCGCAGCTGAGGCCGCGGCCACCACCGATAGGACAACCGCAAGAGTTATCCCTTTTAAGCTACTATTTGGATTCATCACGCGTTTAGCGAACCAGCTTTCATACAGATTGCGTGAATGCAATGCATTCTTCAGACCGTTGGTGCTTCGAGGGTGTGTACAACCTCAGTCGTCGTCTCAAGCGTTCAGGCGGAACGTCTGCCGGTCACGGAATGAAGGACGGGCCGCTCGACTAAGAAGACCCGCAGGCGCGCAGGCTGCTTCATGTGTACTCGATGCTGTGACCAGAAGCAAATCGTTTGAATGGACAAATCTGAACGTGTCGATTTCTTACGCCCTTCACCAACGCTCGCGGTTTGAGCCTGAAGACACAGGACTACCAACGGTAAATAGCAGCGCCGGAAACAGCTTGTAGCGCATCCAGACCTCGGTCAGTCGCCATATGAGCAGCGCTGACGGGGACGTAGACAATGTCCTGATCTTGCAACTCCAGGTCGGCAGCTTTCGCCTGATATATTTTCTTGAGATCAATGGGAATCTTTACGCGTCCCTTCTCCGTCATACGCACCAATTGCGCGCCTTTCAAACTCGCTGTCGGTTTTGTACCTTCTGCCAGCGCCAGCGCTTTAATAACAGTCAGCTGCTGGTCGGCGTCGAGAATGAATCCGCCTGGACGCGCCACATCGCCTACCACGTATACCAGCCCGGCTTGCCCGACATAAATTGAATCTCCTGCATTGACTCGTGGGTTCGTGCCACTCAAATTCGCGGCGCGAGAGAACCGCACGACATCCGGAGTATCGGGGTGATCCTGGCGAGTGACTGTGATCGTTTTTCCAGCTCTTGGCGTGTAACCGCCTGCCACGGATAAGTAATCGGACAACAAATGCGACCCAAGCACGGGATACGCGCCAGGCCTTGTAACCTCACCCAACACGTAAACAGACTGATTGGCGTATTCCAGAACGAACACCGAGACCTGAGGGTCCTTCACAAAATCGTGCTTCATCAATTGATCGCGGATGAGATCCTGAACCTCCTCCGGAATCATCCCGCCCACGTGCAATTTTCCTAACAGCGGAAAACTGATGTCGCCCTCGCTTGGCACCCGCACATGAGCCGTCAACTCCGGCGAAGCAAATACGCCTATGTCGAGCAGGTCTCCTGGTCCGAGTTTCACCGGTCCAGACGTCATTGTGGTCGCCATCGGATTCACATTAGGGATAGCTCTGGAAGGAACTACAAGCGGTTGGGCCACCACCGGCTGCCCAACCCGGCCTCCAATAGGAGCTACCGCAGGTAGCCCTACGCCTGCCGATAATCCCGTGCTCCACACCGAGCTATGTCCCTGAGTTTGGCTAGTCTGGGCAACGGCGGCAAGGCCGAGCATCAAAAGTGTTGCGATGACGTTTCCGAAAGTTTTCACTTTTGCCTCAGTCATTGAGCTCTTCCTTGTCGAGGTACTTGCTGCACGCAGCGCCGTCGAAACCGTA
>CAZHKN010000434.1:922-2196 GCA_964532725.1 uncultured Occallatibacter sp. | reverse complement strand
TGTTCTCGGTATTGAGACCACGATGGTTCCTTATAGCCAATGCCCTTCAGCCCACTGTGCAAACCGTTCAGCTGAACTGTGTCCAAGCCTAAAAGCCTCCATCCACTTAAGAGAAGGCCGTCTTCATCCGGCACATTCTCAAAATAGCCGGGTCCACATCGTTTGATCAATGGATTCATAGATTCCATTGATACTGTCAGGCAAACCGGGATCAACTCGGCGAAAGATATATCTCGCTCCCGGCAGGCTTGGAGCAGACTATCAAGGCTATTTGACAGACCAAGCGGATTCCAAAACTCCTGAGTGGCATCCTGAATTAGTCTGTCAACTTCGTCCGGCATCTGCCACACCATCGTGTCGGCACTGATCGGACAGCGGTTATCAGATCCTAGCAGAGACTGGTTCCAATGGGCTGGAATTTCTCCTTGCTCTTCAGCACTTACGCGAAGATCAAATCCACAGCTGACACGCCTGGACATCACGCACCTCAATTCGCTGGCCATGATGGGTAGGAGCTGCATTCTGAAACGCCAGGAGGCGGAAACTGCGATGCTCCTCCCGGCCCGTTAATGTTATTCCAGTAGCATTTGCAGGTATTGGGGCTTTGATTTTGCTGCCATAAGTGATAGTGCGGATCCCAGCCGCTGTGAGGGTGCCCTGAATGCGGCTCATAGCATTGCGTCCCAGATGGCGGATTGCATGGTGGACACTCACCCTTTGCCGTACATGAAGACCGCTCAGGCGTGATATTAATCATCCCTTGAACGCCCAAAGTGTCTTCGGCATAAAGAATTTTATCCTCGCATGCTACCTCCTCTATCCCGACAATAGCGCCAACAGCAACTATGCCGATGATTAGGCCGTATTCCAAGCCTCCCGCGACCGGTTTGGATTGCGGTGCGGGAGGCGCTACTGGAAACGGAATAGTCGCTTTACCGGTAGGGTCCAGTTTATTGACTGGATCACCACCGGCGTAAAGGTATTTATGCAGAGAAGCAGGATCGGTAGCGTCCCCCTCCTCAGGGTCTCTGGACATGAATCTTCCGGTAGCAGGGTTATACCAGCGCGCGCGCATGTAGTACATGCTCAAGTCTGCGTCGTAGCGCTCACCCTTATAGAGATAAACATTTGGGGTCGAGCCGGTATGGTTAACAAGATTTCCGAACGCATCGTAATCGTAGGTGTCTGTAACTACGCCAGCGGCGTTAGTCAGTTGGCGGACATTCCCGTCTGCGTCATAAACGTAATTACTCGTCACCCATGAGCCGTTGATC
>CAZHKN010000434.1:0-912 GCA_964532725.1 uncultured Occallatibacter sp. | reverse complement strand
CTGAGTCTCGCTGATCCGCTGCTGACCATAGGTGTATCTCCGCTGCACAATACCGTTTACTGTCTCCTCCATCACTTGTGGCAAACCAGTAGGATTCATATCATCGATAAGATACTGAGTTGTCACCCCGTTCACTGTCTTTGAGACAAGGTTGCCGTCACCATCGTAGGAAAGACTCACTGCGTTTTGCGCGGCTGCGGGAACAGAAAACATGATGAAACAGGATGCAAGAACTGCTAAAATTCCCCGAAATTTCATAGATGGCTCCTTCGGATGTTTTGAGTTTTGCTCAGGTTTCAGTGAATTTTCATCATCTGCGCGGATTACAGACAAGAAAAGCGTGGCGCTTGAACCAAGCCAGCCACGCTTCTCTCATACTACGCACTCAAGTGCGACGGAATGATTAAAGTCCGGCTTCGGCGACCTCAGCCTCGTCGAGAATTGCTGCAACCGCGGGAGCCTTGCGGATTCCGCCGCCCAGCGCCGCTTCCAGATCGACTTCCTCGGCGCTCGCGTCCACAGCCACGGCTTCCTCGGCGGCAACCGGCAGCTCTTCGGTAAAGGCCTTGTCGCCTACCAGGTTGACGCCCTCGGCAGCCGAGTCGGCAATCTTCGAGGTGAAGAGGCGAATGGCGCGCAAAGCGTCGTCGTTGCCGGGGATCACGTAGTCCACAACCGTCGGGTCGCAGTTGGTGTCAACCACGGCGACAACCGGGATGCCCAGCTTGCGGGCTTCCTTGACGGCAATCGCTTCGTTGTTGGAGTCTACGATGAAGAGCGCGTCGGGCAGGCGCTTCATCGTCTTGATACCGGCCAGGTTCGCTTGCAGGTGCTTGCGCTCCCGCTCCAGCCGTATCACTTCCTTCTTGGTCAGCAGCTCATAGCGGCCATCGGTGGCCATTTCGTCGAGTT
>CAZHKN010000433.1:0-2264 GCA_964532725.1 uncultured Occallatibacter sp. | reverse complement strand
CAACACCTGGCACTCGTTGATCAGCGCCGCGGCTACGATCTGCGCAATCATGTCCCGAGGATAGCCCCGGATCGGGCGAGAGGAAGGCCGGCAGCCCTTCATTGATGTCGGGGTTGAGCAGCCTGTCAATACGCCGCTCGGTAATGCCGGCCAGATCGGTCAGCGCTATGGCCGCATAGTCAAACGCGTAGGCCAGCGGCGCTCCATGAAAATTCCCCCCCGACAGCACTGCGTGCGCCAGATCTTTGGATGAGTGCTCTGGAAAGACCAGCGGATTATCCGTCGCCGAGCCAGCCTCGATCTCCAGCACTCCGGCCATATGATCGAGCACGCCGCGTACCGCGCCATGAACCTGCGGCATACAGCGCAGGCAATAGGCATCCTGCACACGGCTGTCGTGGTCGCGGTGTGACTCGCGGATCTGGGAATCCTCCAGCAGCCGGATCAGATTTTCAGCAGATGCAATTTGCCCTGCATGTGGCCGGGCCTGATGAATGCGCGGATCGAAGGCCGCCGGAGTGCCCATCAGCGCTTCCAGGCTCATGGCTCCGGCAAGATCGGCAAGCTTTGTCAGGCGCACGGCGCGAGCTGTAGCCAACGCGCCCACGCCGGTCATTGCCTGCGTGCCATTCAGCAGGGCAAGCCCTTCCTTGGCCGCAAGCGTTAACGGCTGCAAGCCAGCGCGGCGCAGCGCCTCGCCGCCACCCAACCGTTCACCGCGATAAAAAGCCTCCCCCTCGCCGATGACCACCAGCGCCAAATGCGCCAGCGGAGCCAGATCGCCGCTGGCGCCCACTGAGCCTTTCTCGGGAATCACCGGATGCACTCCGGCATTCAACAGCGCAACCAGCAATTCAACCAGCGCAAGCCGGCAGCCGCTGAATCCCTTGGCCAGCACATTGGCCCTTAATAGCAGCATCGCCCGCGATTCACCTTCGCTCAAAGGCTGGCCCACTCCGCCCGCGTGGCTGCGCACCAGGTTTGCCTGCAACTGCGCCAGTTTGTCATCCGGAATCCGCACATCGGAGAGCTTGCCGAATCCGGTGTTGACGCCATAAACCGTCTGCCCTGCCGCAAGAATCTCCTCGATCAGTTCCCTGCTCTTTGTTACGCGCTCACGCGCCCCGGACGCAATATCAACCGGGCAATTTTTCAGCGCAACCGCTTCAATTTCTGCCAGCGTCAGCGGCTGGCCATCCAGTATCACGGCATTCATAAAGTTGATGGTAGGCGTGCAGACCAACTCCGGTCCAGCATGGATTGGCGGCGAGGCACGGACGCCGTTTATAGTGGAGTCGCATACTAAAAAAAGGACTGACCGATGACTTTTACCCGCAGAGATTTTACGAGGCTGGGCGCAATGGGCCTTGCCGCGCAGTTCGTGCCCAAGCTGGGTGCGCAGGATGCACAAGCGAAGACTGGTTACGCCGTCATCGGCCTGGGCCGCATTGCAGATCACTTTCTGCGTGGAGTGCTTGACACCACCAACTCGCGCATCACCGCTCTGGTCAGCGGCCATCGCGACAAAGCCGAGCGCATCGCCGTGCAATACAACGTGCCTTCCAGTTCGATTTACAGCTATGAGAATTTCGACGAGATCGCGCACAACAAATCCGTTGATGCCGTCTATGTCGCGTTGCCGAACTCGATGCACGCCGAGTACACCATTCGCGCCGCCAAAGCGGAAAAGCATGTGCTGTGCGAAAAACCCATGTCTACCACCGTCGCCGATGCCGAGGCGATGATCGCGGCCTGCAAAGCCGCCAACGTCAAGCTGATGATCGCCTACCGCTGCCACTACGAACCGATGAACCTGCTCGCCGTTCAGCTCATCCGCGACGGCAATCTGGGCCAGGTGCAGGCCATCGAGAGCAGCTTCGGCTTCAATATTGCCCGCGGCGAATGGAGGCTCAACAAACAGCTTGCCGGCGGAGGCCCGCTCTTTGACGTAGGCATCTACTCGCTCAACGCCTGCCGCTATCTCACCCGCGAAGAGCCGCAGCATATCTCTGCCTTCGCTTCCACCACCGACGACGACGGCCGCTTCTATCAGGTCGAGGAGAACGTCTCCTGGACGATGAAGTTCCCCTCCGGTGTCGTCGCCAGTTGCAACACCAGCTATGGAACAAATATGGAAGGCTATTACCGCGTCTACGGATCGAAGGGATGGCTTGAGATGCGGCCTGCCTTCAACTACGAAGGCCAGCATCTACGCGCTGATTTTGCCGGAACGCAACTCGATATCCCCGGCGCCACCCACGATC
>CAZHKN010000432.1:0-2300 GCA_964532725.1 uncultured Occallatibacter sp. | reverse complement strand
GCGAGGTGGTCAGCGTTCAGGTGATCAGTCGCCCCCACGATGAACTGCCGTCTTTCGTTCAAAACAACGGCAAGACGGCCCCTCGCAAGGCTGCGCAGTAGGCCACAGGAGAGTATATGAGTGAAGCAATCGGATTGATCGAAACCCGTGGCCTCGTCGGACTCGTCGAGGCATGTGACGCGATGGTGAAAGCCGCCAGCGTAGAGCTCGTCAAGACCGTGCAAATCGGCGGCGGCTATGTGACCGCTATTGTGCGCGGCGATGTAGGCAGCGTGCGCGCCGCAGTAGACGCGGGTTCAGCGGCTGCCAAGGTGATCGGCGAGTTGGTGTCGTCGCACGTAATCGCGCGTCCGCATGATGCGCTTGTCGAAAGCATGCTGAAGTAACAAGGTTCTGGAGAACGCACATGGCGAATGAAGCAATTGGAATGATTGAGACCAATGGCCTGGTTGCTCTAGTCCAGGCAACGGACGCGATGCTGAAGGCGGCAAGCGTCAAATTTGTGGGCTGGAATAAGGTCGGCAGCGGTCTTTGCTCGGTCTATGTTACCGGCGATGTGGGCTCGGTCCGCGCGGCGGTAGATGCCGGAGCCAGCGCTGCGCGCGCGGCTGGCAAGGTGCAGAGCGTGCATGTGATCGCGCGCCCCCACGACAATCTAGGAACCGTGTTGCCCAAGTAGCCGAAGGCGGCAGATGTTCGTCTGCCGAGGCAAACGAGGTGAGCCGGCATGTTCATAGCGAAAGTCATCGGTAATGTTGTCTCCACGCAAAAGAATGCGAAGTTTCGCGGAATGAAGCTGCTGCTGATTCAGCCCTACATCAGCAAAGAGCGCAAGCTGCAGATATCAGGAAGCTCCGTGGTCGCGGTTGACAGCGTGGGAGCCGGCATCGGGGAGTGCGTATTGTTCACGCAGGGCAGTTCCGCTCGTCTGACGCCCATAACGAAAGATGCGCCCGTCGACGCGGTGATCGTCGGCATCGTCGATACCGTCGAGGTCGAGGGCGCGATCTTGGAGAAGCCGTAATGCAGATCCAGGAACAGTTAGTTGCTGATATCGCCAAGGAAGTAGTGGCGCGGCTTCGCATCCAGCTGCAGCCGCAACTTTCGTCCGAAAGTCCCGCCACGCTCAGCGCCCCTTCGCGCACACCGTCACGGGATGGCGTCTTTGCGACTGTGGACGAAGCCGTGGATGCGGCCTTTGAGGCACAGAAGAAAGTCGCGGCCATGACCTTCGACGACCGCAAGCGGATGATCGACATCATCGTCCGTATTTGCAACGATCGCCGCGAAGAACTCGGCCGCATGGAGCTTGAAGAGACCAAGGTCGGCCGTCTCGACCACAAGATTCTCAAGCTCACCAACATGCGCTTCGTGCTGGGGGTGGAAGAGATGCGGAGTGATGCCCGCAGCAACCCAACGGGCCTGTGCATCATAGAGCACGCGCCCTGGGGTGTAATCGGCATGATGCTCCCTGTCACTCATTCCGTGCCCACCATGGCCACCAACGCTATCAATATTCTTGCCGCCGGAAACACCGCGGTCTTCGGACCACATCCATCGGGTGCGAAGGTAGCGCGCTATGCTTTGCAATTGTGGAGCCGCGAAATCGAACGCGAGCTGGGCGTTGCCAACGTTCTGACCACAACTGCCGAGGCCAGCATCGAGGCCGCCGAGCAGATCTTCCATCATCCCAAAGTCGCCCTGCTGGCCGTCACTGGAGGCGCGGGCGTTGTCAAGGCTGCCGCCCTGTCGGGCAAGCGCGTCATTGCAGGCGGGCCTGGTAATCCGCCGGTCGTTGTTGACGAAACCGCTGACCTTGACCACGCAGCGAAGTGCATCATCGAGGGTAGCGCCTTCGATAACAACCTGCTTTGCATCGGCGAAAAGGAGATCTTCGTCGTTGCTTCGGTCGCGGACGCCTTTATTTCTGCGATGCGCCGCGCAGGTGCGTTACAGTTGGACCGCGAAGCGATCGATCGGCTCACACAAGCTGCTTTCACGTTCGAGGGCGGCGGAGGCGGCTGTGCCCGCGCGCACGTCAAAAAAGCCCTCGTCGGCAAAGATCCCGCGGTGCTGGGCGAAGCGGCCGGCGTGAGGGTTCCCGCCGGCACAGACATGCTCTTCGGCGAGACTGATGAAAATCATCCGTTCGTCACTGAAGAACAGATGATGCCCTTCATTCCCATCGTGCGTGTGAATTGTGTCGATGCGGCCATCGCTGCAGCCGTTAAGGCCGAACACGGCTACCGGCACACGGCCATCATTCACACCAAGAACGTCGACAACGCAACCCGCATGGC
>CAZHKN010000431.1:0-2301 GCA_964532725.1 uncultured Occallatibacter sp. | reverse complement strand
TTCGAGGCCGCCACAGCCCTCGAAGTTTTTCTCGGCGATAAACACCTGGATGGTCGATTGCAGTTCGTGTTGTTCCGCCGGAGTTAGGTGCGCGTAGAAGGGGACGTCGTGCTGGATGATGGCCAACCAGGGGGCCGGGAATGGCTGGGAACGGATGCGCTGGCGGCGTTTGGTCTTGAATCCGAACATGGTCAGTTGGTTGGAGGGAAGATAGCATGTTTTCGGTGCGGCTGTTCGCGACTCGATCCGGCCTGGTTGCGAGAGAATTTTCCTGTTGCATTTGGCTCAGCGAGACGGTACCTTGTTATTACAAGGTAGCTTGCTGTATATTTGACGATGAGCGTGAACGAAAAATTTTCCGCGATCCGGAAGGGCCTGCTCGAGTTTCTCCTGCTGCAAATCATCGCGGCGGAAAAGGTCTACGTGGCGGACATCTTGAAGCAGCTGAGCGAGACTGAATTCGCCACCCCGGAAGGCACGCTGTATCCGTTGCTGAGCAAGATGCGGCGCGAGGGGCTCCTGGATTACGAATGGAAGGAATCCGGGGCCGGCCCGCCCCGGAAGTATTACGAGCTCACCGCGAAAGGCCGCGAGCAACTGCGCGAGACCCTCGACTATTGGGCCAGGATCAACGGGACGGTGAAAAAACTGGGACAAAAGTAAACCGGAGATAATTCCCACCATGAACAAGGTTATCACGATCAATCTGGGCGGTACGGCGTACCAGCTCGAAGAAGGCGGCTACGACGTCCTCCGCAACTATCTCGAGACCGCGACCGCGCGACTCCAGGGCAACCCGGACCGGGACGAAATCCTCTCGGACATCGAGCGGGCGATCGCGGAGAAATTTCGCGCGCTGTTGGGCAGTTACAAAACGGTGGTCGTCGCGAGTCGGGGTCCGACTAAGCCGCGCCGCAAATCAAGATGGCCAGGTCAATGCGATCCGAGCAATCGAGGGTCCACCAAGATTGAGGGGGCATCAAGATCCGGCGCGCTCCACCGAACAAGCGGCGGCAGGGAGGAAATATGGAATGGCTATACAACGGTGTTTATTGCCGATACCATCACTATCCGCTTGACATGAAGCTAAATATATGCATTATAGCATTTGTCGAAACGTGTAGCCCACGTCTACTGGGGGTAGCTTCATAGTACTGATGATGACAGGCCAGTTAAACAGGTTAGTAAGTTTAGTCGGTTCTTTTGAAAGAAAAACAAGGAAAGGAATGAAACGTATGAAAAAGTATAAATGGTTAGTTGTTATAGGATTAGTTATTGCACAGTTGCGTCATCACTCAGTACAGAGCCTCACTCCCGCTTCCAGGTGTAACCTGCTGACGAGACCGTGAAATTCGGTCGAAAAGCGAAGTGCTGGGGATTCGGAGATCGGTGCGACCGGCCCGGCTTATTCGATTTATGAGTTAAGGCCAAATTCAGCCTGAAGCACAGAGATTGGCTGCGGGTAATACGATTCCGGTCTTTAGGAGGCCAAATCGAGCACGATTTGCCTACGATACGCAATGGTACGAGGTGGGCGTACCGTGTGGGTACTCGTCGTAAATCGGAACCCGCCCTTATGAGGCAAGATAGTCTCGAGTCGCACCTCTGGCACGCTCGTTAAGAACGACGCGGCGGCTCGTGATCCCGCGTTTGCGCACACCCTTGCCACCCTTCAGGGACCCGCGTGCAACGGTTACCTCGTGGACGATTGCCCCTCCCGGGTTAACACCTGTCAGACGGTCCAGGTAAGCAACCCGTGATGCAATAGCCGACATTGGCGCCTACAATGAGCAACATCCGGTCGCGCTGGCAGCTGTTGGCGAGGAGATGGGATTAGAGGAGTGATACCTCCAAAGGAGTGAAGGGTCAGGCAGGCATACCTCAGGATGGTGCAGCCTCGAGTCAAAGTCTCAGAAATGAACCATAAACTATTCACAAACATGTGGTTGCTGCGAACAGGACAGCTTCGCTTCAGCCGATCTTCCCTTAGGCGGTGGGCCCCTAAGTCCAAAGTGTCGAGGGAAACACTGGAATTCGACCCTTAAGGGTTCGTTGCACAATCTTCGCGTTTAAGCCGCTTTGATCCATAAACATGCAGTAGATCGTCCGTGTTCACCACAAAATACCCTTGAAGTAAACTTCAAGTGCAGTAGGTTAATGGTGTTCGTTCTAAATCTTACGAAAAAAGAAGCCGCTCGGTTCAGCACCTTGCGGCCCTTTTACAAGCTAGCCAAAGGCCAACCTGCGAGTGACATCTCAGAAATTGGTCGGTGGTCTGCGCAAATGCAAGACGGAAGCAAT
>CAZHKN010000430.1:0-2306 GCA_964532725.1 uncultured Occallatibacter sp. | reverse complement strand
CTCCAATTCCAGTTCTACCTTGAATCAGAAGGGCGCCGCCACAAAATTCGTATTGTGCGCGATAATCTTGGTATGACCATCGGGAAGGGAAAACGACCGCGAGACCTAAACCAGCTCGCCAAGTGGATCGTTGACGCTTCAACTTCTGAGGCGTCTGACACTTCTCCTGCGGCTTTGCCCAGCCCTCCAGCTCCCGCCGGCATCTCCGCCTACATGGCCGCTATGGGACGCAAAGGCGGTCAGATCGGCGGCAAACGTCGGCTCGTCACCATGACTGCGGCACAACGGAAGAAAGCCGCTGCAAAAGCCGCAAAGGCCCGATGGAGCACCAGAAAGGAGCGGTAAGGTTCATGGTTTCTAGGGTTGCCTTTAGTTTCACGCTGCTACTCGTGCTCATTCCCCTTGTCGCATCTCCTAAAACGGCGTCAAGCCAGGACATAGGGTCTGTTCTCGCCTCCGATCTGGTGAATGATTGCAACGCCTATGTCCACAAGGGATCGGATAATCGGGGCAATGGCGAACACTGCCTCGGCTACGTCGAGGGCTTTATGGATGGGATTGGCAATGAGATGGCTCGGCTGCACGATAAGGATAGACACGAGGCACCGTGCTATACAACGATCAGTATGGACACCCTGATTAAGGTCTACTTGGCCTTCATGGAGAAGCATCCCAAGTACCTGGATTACGACGAGGGCAAAACTCTCAGAATGGCGGTCGATGACGCCTACCCCTGCCCAAAGTAGCCGCCACGAGGAGGAATTGCTAAAGCAGTGCCCGCTTGTAGAGTTCTATAAGTTGCTCGAACGATGCCCGCGACACGTCTTCAACCGCGACCTGCTGCCTGTCTTCATCCACAAACCAAACAGAACCCGAGTCGTCAACTCCGAAGCGATAATCTGCGAATGGCTCACCATTCCAAAATACAGTGACCTTAAGGTGTCGCGTGTAGATGAATTCCAGTTTTTTAAGCGGCCTGAGATAACGCTGAACTGTGACGTTGTTTGGCGTTAGATGCTCTGCCCTGAGACCGCTCTTGTGCCTGCGGGCTTCGTCAAATTCCTGCGTGTCCGCAATCACACGGCCCGCAAGCTCGGCCCACAAAATATCTGACTGAGCCTCAATCTCTTTGCGGCTAAACATCGTCCACTTTTGATTCTCAATGCGCTCGTCAACAATTGTTTGAATCTCCTGCGCTGCCTGTTTCGCCCAGCCCATAGTTAACTCCTCACTACTATTTTCCTAAACCTTCAGTCCTCTTCGCCATAAGAATATGCACGGAATGAAAATTCTTTTCAGGTTGCCCCCTTGACATGCTAAAACGGCAATTGCATAGTGGTCAGTATGAATTGTCTGGACTCCAAAACCCGCGCTCAGATCGTCCGCTGCCTCATAGAAGGTTGCAGCATCAGGGCGACTTGCAGAATGACCGGAGCGGCCAAGAATACGGTCACAAAGCTCCTCGCGGATATGGGAACCGCCTGCGCTACCTTCCACGATTTCCACGTCCGCAACCTCAAGGTTCGACGGATGCAGGCGGATGAAATTTGGTGCTTTATCGGCTGCAAACGGAAAAACGCCAGCCCCGCACAGAAAGCCGAGGGATGGGGAGACGTTTGGACGTGGGTGGGAATGGATGCGGATACAAAGCTGGTGATTGGCTACCTAGTCGGAGGCCGGGACGGAGGATGGGCACGAGACTTCATGGAAGATTGCGCCAGCCGCATCCGCAACCGCGTTCAACTTACGACCGACGCCCACCGCGCCTACCTTGAAGCGGTCGAAGGCGCTTTCGGCATGGACATTGATTACGCTATGCTGCATAAGATTTTCGGCGCACCTACGGATGAAGAGACGCGCCGATACTCCCCGGCGAAGTGCATCGGCTCAGACATGAAAACTGTCATTGGAGACCCAGACCCGGCTCATGTAAGCACGTCCTACGTCGAGCGCCAGAACCTAACGATGCGGATGCAAATGCGGAGATTTACAAGACTTACCAATGGATTCAGCAAGAAAGTGGAGAACCATGCTCATGCCGTGGCTCTCCACTATATGCACTACAACTTTTGCAGAATCCATCAGTCTTTGCGGGTTACGCCAGCAATGGAAGCTGGCCTTGCGGATCACGTCTGGAGCGTAGAAGACTTGGTTGCACTCATCCCCAAGCCGATTGTGAGACCGTCCGCCATAGATAACCAGCTATTCAAGCGGGCGCTTGGCGAGTGCGCCTGACGCCCCCTACTTCCCAGGACGATAATCACCCGCCTGATTGAGTGCCCGTTCGATCTTCTGCAATTCCTCCT
>CAZHKN010000429.1:0-2323 GCA_964532725.1 uncultured Occallatibacter sp. | reverse complement strand
GCCCGTAGCCGGTGATGTATGTGCCGGGGGGAACGCCTGGACCGGTTATAAATCCGCCAGCATCGACGCCGGTCGTAGGATTAGTCAGAACAGCCGTAACCGTCAGTGTCGTGCCCGAGATCGAACCAGTGAAGGTTGAGATTCCCATGCCCAACGCATTCAGCGGTACTTGGTAGGTTGCCCAGGTGTTGGCGGCTGGAGCCGGTCCATAGTCGAATACATTCAGTGCCGGGTGCCAGCCATAGACATCCCCCGGAGGCAGACGGGAAACCGTCCCGATCGGAAGCTGGAAGTTGACGTTTGAGCCGGGATTGACACCAATCGTCAAATAATCAAACGCGCCAATCTCGAGATCCCACTGCGGCGCTTGCGGCGCATGGGCTGTCGGCTGGAAGCCGCCGCCGATCGGATTGGAGATGCTGATGTCATAGATTCCGCCCTGTGGATTGCCAGCGACAGATGCGTAGTCCTCGACGATGTTGCCATACGAAAGATCGGCGTTGTCCCAGTTTGACTGCCCATTCTGGTAGGAATACACGCTCATCTCCGCGGCCTGCGGTCCGATGTTCCCATGAGTATCTACGGCGGCCACCTGATAGGTATAAACGGTTGCGGGCATCACCCAAGTTGGATCATTGCTGCCCGGTGCGTTCGTGTCAGCGTAGCTCGTGTTCGTTGTCGTGTCGTACGGCGCACCGTTGCGGTAGATCTGGTAATAGGAGATCGGAAAGGCGCCTTGCGTTGCCGCGTTCCAGCTGACCTGTTGATAGTTTGTCAATGGACTTGAATTATTCGCTGGGCCACCTTGATTAATCAGCTGCAAATTAGTCGGTGCACTCGGTCCGCCGCTGCCATTTCCGGTCACCGTCACGGTTGCACCGGCAGGCGATGATGTGCCGCCTGCGCCGGTACACGTAAGACTATAAGTCGTGGTGACTGTGGGACTCACGCTCTGTATGCCGCTGGTTGCCTCTGTGCCCGTCCAGCCGCCGCTTGCCGTGCAGGAAGTCGCATTCATGCTTGTCCAGGTCAAGGTTGAGTTGCCGCCGGACGCAATCGATGTTGGACTGGCCGTCAAAGCAACCGTCGGCGGAGCCGCTGCGGCGACGACCTTAAAGCTCTGTGTCGCTGCTGTAGCAGCGCTGTAAATCGCATTGCCGGCCTGTGTGGCCTGGATAGAGCATGTACCAGCCGTGAGCAGCGATGCCGTGACGCCGCTGACCGTGCAGATGGCCGCAGTTGTCGAAGCGTAGCTCACGGCCAGGCCGGAGCTTGCGGTAGCGTCAAGCGAAACCGTCGCTCTAATAGTCTGCGAAGCGATTGCTGGGAAGGTGATAGTCTGCGATGCATGGTTGACGCTGAAGGTCTGCGAAACCTTGGCCGCCGCTGCATATTGCGCATTGCCGGCCTGTGAGGCCTGGATAGTGCAGTTGCCGTAAATCAAAGACGAAACCATACTGCCGGCGACGGTGCAGATCGTTGGAGTTTCAGAAGTGTAACTCACCGTGAGGCCGGAGCTGGCCGTCGCGTCCAGCGTAACTGTCATCCCGGCAGTTTGTCCCGGCACTGTCGGAAAGGTGATGGCCTGCGGGGTTATACCCGTTAGAGAAGAGAGGGAAACATCTGTGCCACACGATGTGAATGCTAAGGAAAATAAAACGAATAAGATGGCAACGAAATTTAAACGATTTTGTACGGGCATCGGAGGCTCCTTGTCGTCGATGGACTAAATAGCCGCAACTAATCCAAAGCAACAAAGAACTTAAACCCAGAGAAATCAATCCCATTGCTGGCGCCCTGCTACTGTACGAACAGAACGGGAAACAACATCCGGGAAATTGAGCACAGGCAGCATATCTTGCGGCGTACTAAGGCGAATGCTGCTTCTGAACTCAGCAAGTCTGGTTAGAAAATCGAACAAGAGCACCAATTCCACATACCTCAGGGCGGTTTCTGTTTGAATCGCCGCACTTTAAGGCTGTGAGATTACTATACAACCCGAAAGACGCTGTGAACATTGAATCTTTGAACTGCGCGGCCAGGCCTTTACTGCTAGACCTGAGCGCGCAGTCGTTATTAAGGCTGTGTCGGTTCGTCGTCCTTGCCGGCCTCTCGCGGCAGAATTGCGACCGGCGCAGCTATCTTATTCCCCGCTCCGGGTTGGACAGCCGCATGCCCCACCTCGCGCGCCAGGTTCAAGAGTTAAGGATGATTGACCATCCAACTCCGGAAGAACTGGCCGAAGCCGTCGGTTGGTGTGCCGGTTCCATTCTGAATCAGCACATTGCTTGAGTTTCCCCATACATCCCAGGTCCATCCCAGA
>CAZHKN010000428.1:0-2364 GCA_964532725.1 uncultured Occallatibacter sp. | reverse complement strand
TTTCCCTGCCAAGTGTCGCAAAGAATCCTGTCTCATTGTGAGGGGGCAGTCCAGGTCTCGATTGAGATCTGTTCGTTTCTGTAGCTTTGCAGATGCTCGATTTTGGGAGTTTCTCGTGATGTTTTGTAATACGGCCCCGGCAGAAGAAATCCCGAGGAAAATCAACTTGCTCTGTAGAGGAGTAGATTCTGGAATACCTACCCCGAATCCTTGATTGAACTGAAGTTGGTCAATTTCGAAGTTGAATATCTTCAATCTTGGATCTGGATTGTGTTATTGCACCGTGAGGGTGACCGTTCCATTCGCTGTGGTGGAACCTGACGTACCGGTTACGGTAATGGTGTAGCTTCCCGCAGTGGTGCCGAGGATGTTTGTACCCCCTCCTCCGCCGCTGCCACTTCCACCGCCGCCGCAGGCCAACGCACCGCCAGTAAGCGCGACGAGCAACAACAGAATTCCGATCATCGTCTGCCACCTACGCCGTCGTGCTGGTATGCCAAGAAGCAATATGCTGGCCAATGTCGCAGCGCCCTCCGCGTACCAAGGAACTCCAGGGTGCTTGGGATAAGACAATGCCGCACTGGTCGCTGCCGTGGTGGAGATAACTAGGATGGCCGTTCCGGCTGTCGTGCCACTGATACTCACCGGGCTGGTGGAACCGAAGCTCAAGACGGGCGGATACTGAGCGCCTGTCGGACTGGAGGTGACGGCGGCCGTCAGCGTCACGCTGCCGGTGAAGCCACCCGCCGGAGTTACGGTGACTGTTGAAGTATTGCCGGTGATTGCACCGGGCATGACAGAGACCGCAATGCCGCTGAGGGTGAAGCCTGCCGCAGTTGTAACCGTGACTGATGCGATGCCGGTGGCACTGTTGTAGCTTGTGGAACTATTGGAGTCAGGTGTGTAGTTAGCCGTCAGAGTGTCCGTTCCGGCGGCGAGCGACCCGGCGGGAATGTTGATCGTTGCGCTTCCGCTGCTAAGGGCCACCGCAGCGGATATGTAAGTACTACTGGTCAGCGTCACCGAGCCGGTAGGTGTCATGTTGCCCGCTCCGCCGCTCACGGAAACCGTCACCGACAGCGCTTGCACCGTCGTAATACTGGATAAGGACGGCGTGACTGTCACAGCGGGCATGATGGCTTGAATGGTGTATGCAGCCGTGGCGATCGCGCTGCTGACGTAACCAGGGGCCTCAGAGGCGGCCATGATCGTTTCGGTCGACGAGACCGTAATGGGCCCTGAGTACGCGATCCATGTCACTCCGTCGGTGTTGTAGGCAATCACAGCTCCCGGCGTCGCATCGGAGATGGTCACAGTCTGCGCTGAGTTATAAGTTCCAGGTTCAACAGAAAAGACAGGCGTGGCCGTTTGTGGCTCGATGATATACGACGCGGACGCCACGCTACTGTTTGGATAGCCAGGAGCTGTTGCGATGGCCTGGATAGTCTCAGAGGCCGAGAGTGAAATGGGGCCGTTATACAAAGTCGAACTGGTAGTCGGCGTTGTCCCGTCTATGGTGTAGTAAAAACTGGCGTTCGCCATGCCATTGGAGATCGTTAGAACCGTTCCCGTTGCATAGGTTCCTGGCGCAAGGCTAAACATCGGTGTCACTGCTGCCGGCAGTGTGATTGCGGACGGCTGATATTTCCAAACATCGTTGAATAGAAACTCATAGAATGGGATGCTGGTGGACCCTTGACCAGAAAACAGCCAAAAATTGCCGCTCTTGTCGGTCCAGCTTAAGGCATTGGTGCGGGCGCCGGGAATGTCTCCCAGAGCAGGTGTTTGCATCGTTCCGTAAATTCCGGGGGTCCCGCCGCAACTGACTGCCAATGCACCGTAACCACAACCTCCCGACGGTTCCGGGTTTCCACCCATCCATGCCCATTCATTCGTCGAGGGGTTGAATTCCCACAGGTCGTTGATCTCAGCGACGTAGTTCATGGATGGATTCGATGTATTCAGGCCCATGCCCCCGAAGAGCCAAAAATTGCCGTTCTTATCGACCCAGGCCGCGGAAGAGGAACGGCTGCCGGGCGTATTTCCGATTGCCGGAATTCCCAACGTGCCGTACACCCCCAGTTGGCCGCAATAAAGCGCTGCCAGACCTCCAGGGTATCCTGTGCATACGGTTGTGTTCGCTCCGCTCACCCACGTCCATTCGTTCGTTGAGAGATCGAGCTTCCAAAGGTCGTTGAGAGGGCCAACGGTATTGAAGCCGTCGCCGTACCCCGTGCCCCCGAACAGCCAGAGATTGCCGTCGCTGTCCATCCAGGTCGCGGCGCCATAGCGGCTTCCTGGAGTGTTGCTGGCAGCCGGGATGCCCAATGAGCCGTATACTCCGGGCAGACCGCATTCGGAATT
>CAZHKN010000427.1:0-2402 GCA_964532725.1 uncultured Occallatibacter sp. | reverse complement strand
GCTGGCCCGGTCATCACCTCTGAAATGGTGAGGGAAGAGTCTGAGGACGATCTTGGCTGAAGTCCTTTATCTGGTCGATGTCAATCTGCTCATCGCCCGCCTCTTTGAGGCGCATGAGCATCACGATCTTGCCGCGGAGTGGTTCCAAACTTCCGGCCTGCAATGGGCGCTTTGCCCGTGGGTTGAGGCTGGATTCCTGCGGTTTGCTACCAAGCCCGAGAGGCTCACCATGACCGAAGCCACAGGGCTGCTGGACGAGATGGCGCTCCATCCGGGCTACCGCTACCACACCTGCGCAGCCAACTGGCGCGCGTTGACCAAGCCATTTTTCCGGCGTCTGCATGGCCACAAGCAAGTCACGGATGCGTACCTGTTGGGCATGGCAATTGCAGATGACCTGATTTTCGCCACATTTGACAAACGCATCATTCATCTTGCCGGAGAGCACGCCAAACAGGTTCTGACCCTGGGGGCATAAGCCCTAACAGGCGAGTGGCCTTGGTCTCATACATTGCTTTATTAAGTTGAGGGTACGAACGGCAGGGTGTAGACTGACCTTCGCAAACCCCTGGGGCGCAGAGATGCCGATCTGCTAAAGCGCACACTTGCGGAATTGGCGCGAAGGGAAGCATAAGACAATGAAAACAATCGGCGTATTAATTGGAATTAGCCTGGTAGCAATAGTTTCACCGGCTGCGCTCAAGGCCCAGTGCTATATCCTTGCTCCGCAGTATCGGGTGGGTGGCGGTCCATTTGAAAAATGCTCCGTAGCGGCTTGCACGGAAGGGTATAACCCCACAGCGTTCTCATCAGAACAGAAAAAAATCTGCGCCGAGGAAAACAAAAAGCATCCTGTGCCCCCAAATCACTGGAAAACTTACGAGGCCGACAACGGTGCGCAATTCAAAGTAAATCTGGCGACCATTCGGCGCACGAATCTGGGCGTAATGGTCTGGGGGGGAATACAAGGAGCGGACGTTGTCGCCCAGCCATTCATTTTTGACTGTCATGGGCACGTTATTATGTCCGCAGGTGGCAATGGCGCGAACGGTCCGGTAAGCACTGGCTGGACTCTGGTCCCGCCGCGTTCAGTCTTAGGACAAGTTGCGAGAGACGTTTGTGCCAAGCGGTGACTATTTCTCGGTGGGCATGTCCGCTGAGGTGCGAGAGGGTTGTCGGGGATTCACTGGAGGAAGGCATGTCTTGGCTTCGACGCCTATTGCAGCCGTTTCCCAATTCGGCGGAGGTTAAGCGATTTCATTCTCCGTTCGCTGTTGAATTTGATCCTTCAACAGTGAGCAAGGGTGTCAAAGCAAACCTGCGCAGAAATATCGAGTTGCTTGGCGGTATTGAAAAGAAACACATCCCACAGATTTATGAAGCTGCGCTTAGCTCCGTACTG
This sequence comes from uncultured Occallatibacter sp., assembly GCA_964532725.1. Lineage (GTDB taxonomy): Bacteria > Acidobacteriota > Terriglobia > Terriglobales > Acidobacteriaceae > Telmatobacter. Next base: position 1,000 of record CAZHKN010000427.1, on the reverse strand, counting down.
GCAGGACGGGATCACCGTTCGTTGGTAGCGGCGCTGGTGAGAATCGAGGGAATGCCTCAAGACCGTGCGTGGGAAATCACACGCAACTTGCACAACAAAGCCACGGAGCAAATCAACCGAGAGCGCCAATTTTCCCTTGGAATCGCTCAAGCGATATGGATGTATGCGAACGCCCCCTGCATGAAAGACCCATGGTGTGATTGCCCAACAGCCGAAGATATTCGGCAGGATTCTGCTCATCGCGCAGCCGACGGGAAGAGATACGATCTCAGTAAAGGTTTGCTTGTGGATGGCAAATGGACCCGGCCCGGAGTGGAGGAAGGGTGCAAATGTGTATCAAGAGCAGTCTTGCCATGTACTAAGCCCAGCGACGCCAAGCCAAGCGCCGCTAAGGCGCTCTGGTTCCGCAAATGTGCTGAGCAGGGCGACGCCATAGCGCAGTACAACCTTGGCTTGGATTCCAGCACTGGCAGGGGTGTGCCGCAGGATTATGTGGAAGCCTATTTCTGGTTCGATCTGGCTGCGGCCGGCAAACCGCAAGCGGACCTCACAAAGCTCGCTGTGGAAGCTCGGGAAGAGGTGTCCTCGCAACTATCGCCTGCCGACCTATCCCGCGCACAGGAGCGGGTGCGGAAGTGGGTTGAAGGTCATCCGCCGAAGCTGTACGCGCCGGATGAAGAATAGGGCAGGTGGCTCGGTCATCGGAATTTTGATGAGGCTCTGAAAACTGCAATAATACTCCGAGCAGAAGGCCACTGGCCCCACCGCAGGTGGCTACTCCCACTCAATGGTGCCGGGCGGCTTGCTGGTAATGTCGTAGACCACGCGGTTGATGCCGCGGACTTCGTTCACAATGCGGCTGGAGATGCGCTTGAGCACCTCATACGGCAGCGGCGTCCAGTCGGCGGTCATGCCGTCTTCCGAGTGGACGGCACGCACCGCACAGGTGTAGGCGTAGGTCCGCTGGTCGCCCATTACGCCCACGCTCATCACCGGCAGC
>CAZHKN010000426.1:0-2403 GCA_964532725.1 uncultured Occallatibacter sp. | reverse complement strand
CTCAACATGCCTGGCGAGACGCCGACTTGTCAGGATTTTGTGGTGTATGGACTGAATACTCCCGGTACGACGGGCGGGCAGCCTAACCTCGTAGGACTGACCAACCTGTACAGCGGTACGGTCGGCGGAACCGGGCTCTGCAATACGGACCCCGGCGTGTACCAGGACATTTTCTGGACCTGGGTGTATGCCGCCACAGTAAAGTTCGCCTATAACGGGAGCACCATGGGCGGGGCAATCACGAATTCCGTGGTGATGTCGGAAAGTGGATTGAAGGTCGCCTATGTGGAGAGTACCGGGACGGCCAGTGCATTCCACGTAGTGACTCTTCCGGCGGGAAATGGCACCGGCACATTAGCTTCGGCAGTCACGGGAGCCGCTGCGTCAGCGACCGTGCCTCCTGCCATTGCCACGATTCCCAGCTCGGGTTCCTGGGCGGCCGGCGATTCGTACTCCTCCGTTTGGGTGGACTATACGAACGATCTCGCATACGTCGGCACCAATGACGGCTCTCTGCACAAGATTCAGAACGTCTTTTGCACCACTCCCGCATGCCTCGCGCTCCCGGTCGCCCCAAGCGAGGTCACGGCTCCCGGCATCTGGCCAGTCGCTCTGGCCGGGGCAGGTGCGTTGACCAGTCCCGTGCAGGATGCAAACGGGGTAATTTATGTGGAGGGCGCAGCTACCGGAAAACTGTACGCTGTGACTGCCGCAGGTTTGGTGACCACGTCAACTCAGAGCTTCATGCCTAACAGCGTTGTCGATGGGCCGATGCTGGATGTGGATGGAAATGGAACGACCCAAGCTCTCTACTGGTTCTCCAACAGTCAATCGGCCGTATCGAGTCCTTCGGTGCAGCAGCCGCAAATGGTTCAGACCAACAGTGCGCTGACTGTGTTCAACAACTATTCCCTGCTGCTGAACGGAACAGCGGAATGGGGCGTCAACTCAATGTCGGCTGTCCCGGTGCATGCAGGCACATTCGACAACGCATTTTACAGCAACCGAAACGGTAACATGTGGGCTTGCGGATGGTGGCAGAATGGCCAGTATAGCGGCAACCACCTGGGTGTCGTTCGTTTTGGCATCAACGGTACAACGGTGACCCCGGACACGTCCAAAGTTTATTCCCAGCTTTCGCCGGATTGGATTGCGGCGGTCAATACCTGCTCGCCGGTGACGGAAGCCCTGGACAGTTCCGGAAACGACCACATCTTCGTCAGCAGCAGGTACGGGTATCAGCTGTCGGCCGGAACCTGCATCAACCAGGCAAGCTGTATCTCCGGTTATTCAATCGCGTCGAGCGGAAGCCCGGCTGCGTATTCGCTGAACGTAACGGGCAGCTACGCTTTAAACTCTGTCGGCAACAGCTCCGGCGGCTACAATAACTACACCAGCGGCATCATTGTGGATAATAACGTAAACCCTGCTTCGAGCACTTGCGGGCCAAGCGGAAATCAAAGTTGTGCCCAGGCTTCGAGCATCTACTTTACTTATGGAAATGACGCAATCAAGCTGACCCAGGCACAGTTACAGTAGGCGAACATCCCCGGTGCGCGGTTCAGCGAAGCTCTAGAACTTGAATCCCAGCGCCCTCGTCGTGAACTCCACCAGAGGGGCCATCGTGCGGCATGCCGCCGTGAAATCCCGCATCAATCGCGGGCTGCAAATCTGCTCCTCCGTCAACGCAACCGAAGCCACGAAATCCTTCCGCTTCAAATCCTCGACGCACGGGTGATCCGGGGCGAAGCCCTTCGGCGGCCGCGTCAGGCTTTCGCCCTCAAGTTCCAGCTTGCGAGTCGCCTTCATCCACAGTTCCGGCAGGCCGACAATCCCGGTTCGGATTTTGGTAAGGGCCCGGTTGTCCGGATGCCATACCCCTGCCGCCGCGAAGCAGCCCTCCGGCTCCAGATGCAGATAAAAAACCGGCGCGTGCGCGTCCTTGCCGCTTTCGTGGGAGAAGTGAATCCCGATATGCGTCTTGTAGGGAGTCTTGTCGGCGGCAAAGCGGGTGTCGCGGTAGATGCGAAAGAGCGAACCGCGCGTCGGCCTGGCGTCGGCAACGAAGTGCGGGCTGAGCCTGGCAAGATGCGGGGCGAAGCCGTGGATAAACGTCAGTGCCGGTTCCACCACAACCTGCTGATACTTCGTCTTGTTTTTGGCAAACCATTCGCGGTTATTGTGGCGTTTCAATTGGCGGAGAAAGTCGAACAGCGCAGGTTGGAAGAGAGTGGTATCCGGCATCTTGCCATCCATTGTAACCACTTTCCCCCATCATCCAGGAACTCCTCTGCTACACTGGATGCCATCCTTCACTTCCAACAACAGGTGCCAATGCCAGCCATACTTGCGTGTGTCAACTTAAAAGGCGGAGTAGGAAAAACCGCCATTTCGGTCAACTTC
>CAZHKN010000425.1:0-2546 GCA_964532725.1 uncultured Occallatibacter sp. | reverse complement strand
ATCTGGGCCGAGACGCTCAACATGAGCTATCTGCAGGCCTACGATGTCGGCGGCACCATCAACATCATCGTAAATAACCTGCTGGGATTTACCACCAATCCCAACGAATACGCCAGCGGACGCTTTGCCAGCGATCTGGCGAAACGCCTGCCCATTCCGATCTTCCACGTCAACGCCGAGGACCCCGAGGCGGTGGTGCGCATCGGCCGCCTTGCGCTGGAATACCGCTACCAGTTCGGCTCGGACGTGGTGATCGACCTGATTGGATATCGCCGCCACGGCCACTCCGAGATCGACGACCCAACGATCACCCAACCCATCGTCTACGCCAAAATCAAGGTCCACCCGCCACTTTATGAGATTTACGCCAAGCGGCTCGGCATCGACGTAACGGCCCAGGTTGCCGAATCCAGACAGCGCTATCAGCAGGCCAAGGCGGATGCCAAGGCGATGACCAAGAAGCCGCGGCTCTACAAACTGCCCGATTATTGGGACGGATTCGTGGGCCGCGCATGGTCGCCCGAGCGCGAAGTGGATACCGGCATGGCACAGGAAGAGCTCATGCGCCTGGGCCTGAAACTTTGCGAGTACCCTGCGGACTTCCACATCCATCCCAAGGTCGCAGCTCTGCTCAAGCAGCGCCAGGAGATGGCGCAGGGCAAGCGCCCCATCGACTATGGAATGGCCGAGGCTCTGGCCTTCGGCAGCCTCGTCACCAACGGGGTCCCCATTCGGATGAGCGGACAGGATACGCGCCGCGGTACGTTCAATCACCGCCACTCCTACCTGATCGACGTGCAAAATGAGGCCGAGTACATGCCTTTGGCGCACCTCTCGCCCGATCAGGCTCTTATCGAGATCCACAACTCCGAGCTCTCCGAAGCCGCTGTCCTCGGTTTTGAATACGGATTCAGCCGCGATTATCCCGAGGCCCTCACGCTCTGGGAGGCGCAGTTCGGCGACTTCGCCAACGGCGCACAGATCATCATCGATCAGTTCATCAGTGCGGGAGAAGAAAAGTGGGGATTGCTCTCCGGCCTTGTGTTGTTGCTCCCGCATGGCTATGAGGGCCAGGGGCCGGAGCACTCCAGCGCCCGGATTGAGCGCTACCTGCAACTGTGCGCGCGCCAGAACATGCAGGTCTGCCAGCCGTCGTCGGCGGCACAGTTCTTCCATCTGCTGCGCCGGCAGGCGCTTCGCAAGTGGCGCAAGCCGCTGATCTGCTTCACTCCGAAAAGCATGCTGCGCCATCCTGACGCGGCCAGTGATTTGGCTGCGTTCAGCGCTCCGCGATTCAGCAACGTCGTAGTGGACGCCGAGGTTGACCCTGCCGAGGTCAAGCACATCCTGCTCTGTAGCGGCAAAGTCGGTCACGACCTGCAGGCCGAACGAAAACGCCTGAACCACGCCAGCACGGCAATTCTGTTCCTGGATCAGCTCTACCCCTTGCCGGAACAGGACATTCTGGACGCTCTGGCACCGTTCCAGAACGCGCAGGAGTTGGTGTGGGTGCAAGAGGAGCCCGCCAATATGGGCGCGCTGGGATTTGTGAAGCCTCGCCTGCGGCGCCTCGTAGGGCAGAGATTGCCGGTGCGTTCGATCCAGCGTCAGGCTGCGGCCAGCCCCGCGACCGGCTCATCCAAAGCTCACCAGATGGAGCAGCGCACGCTGGTTTCGCTGGCGTTCACCAGTTCGTAGTTTCTTCCGGCCCTTCGCAGGAAGCATTGTTGCGTGCGCAAATGTTCGCGCGCGTGGAGTGGATCTCGCAACAATGCCGGATGAGTCGTGGATCACCCGGCGCTCCGGCTGGGTTAAACTAGGTTCAACAATTTCCCCGTTCCACGGATATTCCGAAAGGGCCTGTAGCTCAACGGTCAGAGCAGAGGACTCATAATCCTTTGGTTGTAGGTTCGAATCCTACCAGGCCCACCATTTTGTGCGTAAGCTCGCTGAGAATGAACCAGTGAACAAGCCGCTGCTCGGTGCGGTCTCCGGCTCTAAGCGCGAGGCTCCCACCATAAAAACGCGAATCGCAACCCGCGCCGGAATGCACAGTTGTACCATGCGACGCCGACGCGTGCGGACCAAATGCCGGCGGTAATCTTCAGCACTCCAGGCTCATCGTGAAAATAACGCCGGATTGTGTTCGGACTGCAGTGCCAGGCCTTGCCGAGTTCCGCAGCGATATAGTGCTGGTCGGCGGCGACCGTCTCGCCGACTGAAGCCGTGTTCCGGGTTGCTGGCAGGCGGCAGGAACGCGCGTCTTCACCATCATTAAGCCGATCTGATAAAAATTCCCTACCGCTGAGACTAAAGTCATAGGACGCGGGGCTTGGATATGGCCTTCTGGTATAGAGTAGCCGCGGTCGCTTGAAGTCCGGCGGTTAAAAGGAACTCATGCCATCTCAGCCGTCTCCCAAGCTTCAACTTGCCCTCGGCACCGGGGCCTTCGCCTTCTGCTTCGCGGTGTTTGGCTCTCTCTCCGCGATGATGCCAATCCTGAGCAAGCAAATGCATCTATCTCCCGTGCAGAAGAGCATTGCTGT
>CAZHKN010000424.1:0-2549 GCA_964532725.1 uncultured Occallatibacter sp. | reverse complement strand
ATCAAACAGATCCAGTTTATTGAAGCAGCCGGCGTCGCGCTGGCCCGCAGCTATTCTTACGACGGAGCAGATGGAAATCAGAATGCGAACGGCTACGGAGGCAACTTTATTCAGCAGCAAAATTTCGGGCTGAGCAGCGATAACACCAAAGTCAGTATCCTTGAAGAATTTAAAAATTCGCAGTCCAACCACCTGGGCATCCCTCTGCCCGCCGGTCGCATCCGGCTGTACCGCCGCGACGCAGACGGCCAGATGGAGTTTGTCGGCGAAAGCACCATCAACCACACACCTACCGAAGAGAATGTAAAAATAGCCACCGGCAGCGCCTTCGATATTAAAGGCGCACGCCGCCAGACCGACTATGTGATTGATCAGAGCCGTCGCATGCTCACCGAGTCCTTCGAGATCAAACTAACAAACCAAAAACCTCAACCCGTCAATGTCAACGTCCTGGAGCACCTTTACCGCGGCGATAACTGGGAGGTCACCGCCAAGTCCGGCGAATACACCAAGCTCGACAGTCACACAATTCAATTTCCAGTTGCAGTTCCTGCCAAAGCAGAAGCCAAGCTTACTTACACCGTCCACTACACCTGGTAGAGAGCGAGATGCATTCGGCCAATTCTTCAGAGCATACTGGCCAAGATAAAGAAGAGCCTCCGGTCGTGACAGGACCGGAGGTGGGAAAAGGGGATTAAATTTTTCAAATTATTTCCTTGACACACGTTTCAAATCAATCCATACTTTCCTCACGGGTAACCAGAATCGAAACTCTGGTTACCTTGAAAAACGCAGAGATCGCAAATACCCCACTGAGGCTGCCGTTGACCCGCAACGCTTAAACGGAGCTTCACAATCGCCGCTTGAGCTTCTGTTGAATGAGGATAAAGTCCCGGATAATTGGGAATACACCCTCGGACCAGCAAGAAGGTAAATCTGTCGCAACCGAATAGAAGCGCCTTCTGGATGAGAAGAAGTTCAGGGCCTAGTCTGGTTGCCGTCAAGTATCCGGTTCAACCGACTGGAGTTCCACTCCCGAAGGCATGTGGCTTTAGCCGCAACTGTGTTGAAAACTCTCTTCACTTCCTTTGCCTTAAATCAATTGACACTTGCCGGACCATGCTGCTCGTAGAGGACATGGTTCTTTAGAAAGAGTTCTTACGCCATAATCCTGTCTCGGCAGGATTGCAGGAACTCCCGAAGGCGGCGCTGTCGAACGAAGGAACAAGGGCAGGTCAAACTCCTCAAGCCTACTGGCTTGAGAGCTGGCCAGGCGAGTTGCTCACCTCCATCGCATTCGCATCGTCAATTTGATCCATCCTGCATCTTTCATCAAACCAGGGAACTGGTATGAGGCAGTGTCTTCTCATTTTCACGGGACAGTTGCCTTATATGTGGTTCTCATCCGTGGAGGTTCCCCCTATGACGGATACGCGCAGCGTTCCCCTTGCACAGCATCAGGATCAGCAGTACGACCCTGTCGAAGTAACAGCAACCAGCCCGGTTGACGATGACGGAATCGACCGGCGCAATTTTCTCAGTTGCATGTCCTGGGTTGGCGCCGGGCTTTTGTGGACGATCGCCGGTGGTGTGCCGGTCTCTAAATTGCTCGCCGCTACAGTCGGCAAAGCAGACGGCCAGGCGCTGCATGCACAAGCCAGTTCTGATCTGAGCTTTATTCAGATCAGCGACACTCACATTGGTTTCAAAGCTGCTAACCAGGATGTCTCCGCAACGCTGAAGCTGGCGCTCGACAAGATCAACAAGGTGCCGGGTACGCTGGACCTGCTTTTGCATACCGGCGACATCAGCCACTCCTCCAAGCCTGCCGAGTTCGATACCGCTCAGCAACTCATCAAAGGCGCCAGAGTTGGGCAGGCCTTCTATGTTCCTGGTGAGCACGACACAGAAATTGACGACGGCGCACGGTACATGGAACGCTTCGGGAAGGGCACAACCGGCCGCGGTTGGTACAGTTTTACGCATAAGGGCGTGCACTTTATCGGTCTCAACAATGCCTTGGACCAGACCGACGCCATGGGCCGGCTCGGCCCCGAACAACTGAAGTGGATGAAGGCGGACCTGGCGGGGTTATCGGCTTCAACACCCATCGTGGTCTTTGCTCACTATCCGCTCTGGATGATGTACCGGGAGTGGGGATGGGGCACCCAGGAGGGAGCCGAGGCGCTTTCCTACCTGAAGCGCTTTGGCTCGGTGACGCTGCTCAACGGACATTCCCATCAAGCCACGCAGAAGGTGGAGGGCAATGTCTCTTTCCACACCGCCGCTTCGACTGCATACCCGAAGCCCGCGCCGGGCAAAGCGAAGAGCGAAGGCTGCATCCTGGTGCCCGCCGGAAAGCTGAAGAGTGTTCTGGGCATCACCGAGGTTAAATACATCGCCAGGCGCAGTCATCTGGCGATCGTCGATCCCTCGCTTGAGGAGGGTGCATGAGGCGCATCCAAATCGCATTCAGCGGCTGTCTCATTGCAATCGCTGCTTCGCTACTGCTGGCGCGCGTTCACCCTTTTGGAGACGCGGGCCTGTAT
>CAZHKN010000423.1:0-2604 GCA_964532725.1 uncultured Occallatibacter sp. | reverse complement strand
GAGCGGCGTGAACATGTTCGCGATGGCCGAAGTGATGAAGATCGTTCTCGGCTGGGATCTGAACTTCTCGATCATCGTGAGTTCATTGGCTGTGGCCGCGTATGTCGCGCTCGGCGGCCTGCGCTCGGCCATCTTCAATGAAGTTCTCCAGTTCGTGCTCATCTGGGGCGGCGCATTGCTGGTGCCGATTCTTGGCCTCGTAGAAACTGGCGGATGGAGCGGCTTCAAGGCTCGCCTCGCGCACAACATCGCTACTGGCGCAACCACTCCCGGCGACTACACGCACATGTGGCGCTCGATGGGCCACTTCTCCGATAACCCGATGGGCATCCACTGGACCGGTATCCTCTTCGGCCTTGGCTTCGCCATCAGCTTCGGCTACTGGACCACGGATTTCCTTGTCGTCCAGCGTGTGCTCGCCGCAAACTCGCTGCGTTCTGCCCGCATGGCTCCGGTGATCGGCTCGTTCTTCAAAATGGCCGTCCCCTTTATCGTCATTCTGCCCGGCCTGCTTGGCCTGGTTGTGCTCACCAACCCCGACGGCAGCCTGATGCATCTGGTGGGCGAAAACGTGGTCGCAGCTAACCCCGGCGCGGGCCTGCACAGCTACAACGAAGTGCTGCCGCTGATGATGGTCCGCTACCTCGGACCGGGCTTGCTCGGCCTGGGCATCACAGCTCTCATCGCCGGATTCATGAGCGGCATGGCCGGCAACGTCAGCGCCTTCACCGCCATCTTCACCTACGACATCTACCAGCCGCACATCGTCAAGCGCGCCCGCGACGAACATTATGTTCTTGTCGGCCGCATAGTGACCATTGTCGGCGTGGTTATCTCCATCTTCGCGGCCTATGCCGTGATGAACGCCCAGGGCATTATGGATTACGTGCAGGCGCTCTTCAGCTTCTTCATTTCGCCGCTGCTGGGCGTGGTACTGTTGGGCATGTTCTGGAAGCGCGCCACCAAGGCCGGCGGCTTCTGGGGACTGCTGCTTGGCACGCTGACCTCTATCGCTCTCTGGGCCTGGGTCAAATTCGATCCCTCTGCGTTGCGCTACGTCGCGCTCTCGCCAGATGCCAAAGACATGGCCGAGAACATGTATCGCGCGCTGTGGTCGGTCTCGACATCGGTCGGCGTCAATGTGATCGTCAGCCTGTTCACCAAGCCGCGGCCCATCGAAGAGCTTGCCGGCGTGGTCTACGGCGCGACGCCGCTGCCCAAGGAAGAACCCGTTCCCTTCTACAACAACGAATGGTTTTGGACAGCAATCGCCATCGTTGTCTTCCTGGCCCTCAACATCTATTTCTGGTAAGGAGCACTCATGCATTCGTCCGGTATCTCCATCTGGTTTTTCATCGGTGTCCTGCTCACCGCGTACGGTGCGCTGATCTTCGGCTACGGCTTGTATGAGTTAAGCTCCGGGACCATGGCCGTGGCGAATTACCACGCCTCTGTCTGGTGGGGCGCCTTGCTGCTTGCCGCAGGCCTCTTCTACGGACTCCGCTTCCGCCCCCGGCGTGGCGAATAACGAATCAACCCCGACCCCGGGGTCTCGATTTTGTGGCTCTGGGATTCAGCTGTCTCCCTTTGATTTGCGCACTCAGTATCTTTCATTCCGGGCACGGCTCCTGCCGCGTCTTCAGTGCAACAATAGCAACGACGGGCTTTGGCCCAAGCGGGAATTCAACAGATTCCCCGCACCAGCAAGGAGTATGAAAATGTCGAAGCATCACACATTGACCTACGGAATCGTTGTAGGCAATCGCGGATTTTTTCCGGATCACCTCGCCAAAACCGGCCGCGATGAAATGATCGCCGCCGTTGAGGCCTCCGGCGCAAAGGCGCTGGTTCTCGGACCGGAAGACTCGAAGCACGGCGCGGTTGAAACCTTTGCCAACGCGCAGAAATGCGCCGATCTCTTCAAGCAGCACGCCGCCACCATCGACGGCATCATTGTCACGCTGCCTAACTTTGGCGACGAGCGCGGCGTGGCCGATGCGCTGCGTCTCTCCGGACTCAAGGTGCCGGTGCTGATCCAGGCCACGCCCGACCACTCGGATGCAATGACCATCGCCACACGCCGCGATAGCTTCTGCGGCAAGATGAGCGTCTGCAACAACCTGATGCAGTACAAGATTCCGTACTCGCTGACCACGCTGCACACCGAAAGCCCGGCCTCTGCCGAGTTCAAGGCCGACCTGCAGTGGTTCTCCGAGGTCTGCCGCATCGTGAAAGGCTTCAAGAATCTTCGCGTCGGCGCAATCGGCGCGCGGCCCGCGGCCTTCAACACTGTCCGCTATTCCGAGCGCATCCTTGAGTCGCATGGAATCTCGATTGAGCCGATCGATCTCTCGGAGATCTTTGGCCGCATCAACCGCCTCAAGGATAGCGACGACGCGGCGCAGGCCAAGCTCGCGGCGATCAAGAGTTATGTGTCAACTTCAGGAATCCCCGAGGACGCTCTGCTCAAGATGGCCAAGCTGGGCGCGGTGATTGACGGATGGATGAAGCAGACCGCCGTCACTATCAGCGCTGTGCAATGCTGGACTTCGTTTGAAGAGTACTTCGGCGTGGTCCCCTGCACCATCATGAGCATGATGAGCA
>CAZHKN010000422.1:0-2631 GCA_964532725.1 uncultured Occallatibacter sp. | reverse complement strand
TGAACTGTAAGCACCGGTCTGGAAGCGGGAGGAGCCGGAGATGGTCCAGTGGCGGGTTGTTGCGCTCAGAAAACTGTTCAACGCAGCAGCATCGGCGTGCAGTCCTGAGGGAGACCATACATAGGTGAATGCCGCATATTGGCGATGGTCAAAGGTTGAATTAGCCCAATCCTGCCCGCGTCCTCCCGGAGCCAGATTTGCGCTGTAAGAGGTTGGCGCGGAGTCGGGAGCAAATACATCGGAGCCGTCGTCCAGATCCTTGCTATAAACATACTCCCCGTTGATGGAGACACCATGAGCGAAGTTATGTCTTACACCTACCTCAAGGCCGTTGTAGTCTGAGTCGGCAAAATTGCCGCGCGCAATGATCGCGCCGCGCGTTGTGTTCAACCGGTTGCCCGTATTGAAGTCGAAATAGTTGTACTGCTGGTTGGCGAAAAGCTTGATGCCACGGCTGCCTACATATGTGACGCTGATGCCGATCTGGCCCGGCAACTCGCGTTCAATTCCCAAATTCCACTCAGGGGTGTAGGGCGTAGTCAGGTTATTGACGACGCTCTCAACGGTAGAGAATGGATTCACTACCGGTGACAATGTCGCGATCAGTCCGGTCGCATTTCCAAGACCGTTCCCTGTGGTCTGTTCTGCCAAAGGACTGGAGATGTTCGGGGCGTTTGCGGCGGAATTTGTGGTGATATTGGTGAACTCTGGATCGAAGAAGATACCGAATCCGCCACGAATCACCGTCTTGCCGTCGGCAAACCAGTTGCCTAGATGTGGTGTGTAGGCGAAGCCGATGCGGGGTGCGAAACTGTGCCGATTCTCTGCGACCTTATAAACCGTATTGATCGGGCCATAAAGCGTGGCGGCGGAGCTTGGGTCAATTGCCGGATAGGGGAGCGAATTGTCCGGATTGGTGAAGTAATCCCAGCGCATGCCGAGATTGATCGTGAAATCAGGGAAGACCTTGATATCGTCCTGCGCAAAGACGCCTGTGCGCCAACTGTGCGGGTCGACGCGCGGGCTGCCGATCTGGATGGTAGCAGCACCAGACGGGCCTAATTGATTCAGCAAGAAGTTGCCAATAGCTGTGCTGCCGCTTCCTCCGTCTGCGAAAGCCAGTGTTCCACGCAGGTTGAGTCCGTTGAGATCGGTCTCGATGCGGCGACCGATGTCAGCGCCGGCGCGCACGGACTGCCGACCATGTGTCCAGGAGACGGTGTCCTGCCATTGGTACATATCCTGCCCGCGGCCTTGGGGATAGCCCTGATTGGGCCCAAGCGGGGCTATTTCAGGAGTCACAGTATTGAATTCAAGAGTCGGAAGGGTGTAAAGCGGGTTTGCGATGGTTGCGGCGAGCGGGGCGAAGAGGAACGAAATGCGCGTTTCAGAGGCGCGAAATTCATTCAGAAGGTGTGCAGAGAAAATGTGTGTCCAGGTTCCCTGGCCCAGTTCGGAGGGGCCGCCCTGATAAGTATCGAAGCCGGGCAATGCTCCGCCGTTCGTGAAGAAATCAGGCGTCAGGCTGCTGCGGTCATGCAAGTAGCGCGCCGTAAATGTATCTTTCGTCTCGGGAGTGTAGTCAATGCGATAGGTCCATTGCGTGTCCGGACTCTGCTCCGGTGTGGGCGGGCGCTGGAATATGTCGACTGGCAACCCTTGAGCGCAAACTGTATCCGTAGGAGAGCAAGCAGCGCCAAGGCTTTGGAAAACGGTCGTTCCTGCGAAATCTTCCATTGAGGTTAGATACGATCCATTTGACAGGTACTTGAGCATCAGAGCGGCATTGGTCGCCACGGTGCCGCTACCGGCCGCCAGGCTTTGCAGCAGTGCGATGCCATTGGCGTTTGGCAGGTTGATCTGCGAGGCCTGCTCATTGCCGTAAAAACGGGAGTATTGGGCCGCTCCGAAGCCGAAGAGCTTATTCTTGATGATCGCGCCGCCCGCAGTAAAGCCAAACTGCTGGGTATCAAAGCGTGCCTTGTCTGCCCGGTCTTTTGGAACAAGTTGGCGCGTCTGGCCGTCAACCGCGTTTAAGCCGGAACCGGAGTAGAGGTCCCAGGCGGAGCCGTGATAGGTGTTGGTGCCGCCTTTGGTGATCAGATTGACGACACCGCCCGAGGCGCGGCCAAACTCTGCCGGCGGATTATGTGTATAGACAACAACGTCAGAATACATATCCGGAATCTGCGGCTGAACAGCTTGCCCGGCAATGGTGGCGTCGTTGATCTCTTCGCCGTCGATCATGAAGTTATTCGCGCGCGGGCGTGCGCCGCTCACCTGGATCTGTTCGCCATTCTCGAAGCCCGTGTTGCTGACGATCTGGACACCGGGAACAGTAGTCGCCACTTCAATCGGGTTAAGGGTAAATATCGGTACTTTAGCCAGGGTCTCTTCAGAAATTGTCGTAGAGAGAGAACCGTTATCTTGGTCCAAAAGAACCGTTGTCGCAGAGACCGAAACGGTCTCGTCCACATGGCCAGGCTTGAGTGTCACATCGAAAGAAACCAATTGTGAGGGAGTAACCGTCACATTCTTCGCCTCGAACCGCTCAAAGCCGGTTGTCTGGGCACGAAGGGTGTAATTGCCTGGGGGGATCGCCTCCAGGCGATATGCGCCCTGAGAAGAGGT
>CAZHKN010000421.1:0-2698 GCA_964532725.1 uncultured Occallatibacter sp. | reverse complement strand
TAGCGCCCTCAAACAATTTGTTGTACTGGTCGATATTTCGCACGCTGCGGCTGGCCAGCAGCTTGAGCCGCCGTTCCATTTCTCGAACTGCATTGCGCAGCGCATTGGCCGCTAGCTTAGGCTCAGTAATAATCGGAGTAAAAAGGTGTGGAACACCTTCATACATGCCCAGTTCCACGCGCTTGGGGTCAACGAGAATCAGCCGGACTTGAGACGGCGTAGTGCGATACAACAGGCTCATGATCATGGCGTTGATCGCAACCGATTTGCCCGAGCCAGTCGAGCCAGCGATCAGCACATGGGGCATCGAGGCCAGATCGGCCGTGACAATACGCCCGTTGATATCCTTGCCCATCGCAATCGTCAGCCGCGTCTTCGATTTGGCAAAAGTCTCGCTCTCCAGCACGTCGCGCAGATGAATTGTTTCACGATCATGATTTGGCACCTGAATGCCCACGGTGCTCTTGCCGGCCATGCGCTCAATCAAAATGCTCTCGGCGCGCATCGCCAGGCAGAGATCGTCGGCAAGCCCCGTAACGCGCGAGTACTTCACGCCCGCCTCGGGCTTGAACTCATACGTCGTCACCATCGGTCCGGGATTGATTTGGACCACCTGGCCGCGCACATCGAACTCGCCGCATTTTTCTACGAGAACTTTGGCCTCTTCGCGCAGTTCGCTCTCGCGAATTGTCTGCGGCCCACTGCCCGCATGAAGCAGCGTGGTCGGCGGCAGCTTGAAGCCGCTTACATTCTTCGGCGCAACCGTCGCCGTGCGCACCGCTGTATCCGCACGCTCGTGAATGGCGATTTCGCCTGTTCCCAGCGGCTCAAAGCGCGGCTTCTCCGCAATCTCCGCCTCCTCTTTGCGTTGCGTCTGGGTGCGCAGAAGATCGTAATTCACTGACTTGGGCTGCGGCTGATAACCGGAGGCAGAAGACCACAGCGCCGCCGCCGCATGTGGATCGCTGGGAACAGGCCTCGCCTCATCGCTCCGTGCCTCCGCAAATTGCACGGGCGCTGGCACGGCATCGGCAATACGCGCCTCGGTAAATCGCGGCTGAATCGGCAACACCGGTATCTCCGGCTCGGCAACAGGCATCGGAGCGATTGCAGGCGCTTCAGTCTCCGGCGCAACCTCTTCCGGCGCGCGCTCCCAAATGCTGCGCCGCCGCGCTGGAGCTGGGGAAATCGGAATCTGCTCCTCGCCCTCCGCGCTGGCCTCGGACTGTATGGTCCGTTGATATGCGGGAATCTCGTCGATCACATCCGCGGCTGCCGGCTCACTCTCACGGCGGCGGAAGAAACTGAACAGGCTGCGGCGCGGTGCGTAAGCAGCGTCGGCTTCCTGCTCCGCCATTTCCATTTGAGCCGCTGGCTCCGTCTCCTGCGCGGCTAGGCGCTCGGCCTTCTGCTCAGCGCGCTCTTCGCGCCAGTTCTGCCAGCGGTCGGGCATTTCGCGCAGTTGGATCCAGCGCCCGACAAAAGCATCCTTGATCGTCTCGAAGCTCACCGCCGAAGCAAAGTAGACGCCTGCGGCGGCCAGCGCTCCAGCCACCAGCCACGCCCCTTGAATGTTGAGATAACCCACCAGCAGCCCGGCCATCTGCCCGCCAATCACTCCCTCCACCGGCGCGCCATGCATCCAGCGCCAATGCCAAGGCAGCATTCCAAAAGCCGCAGGCAGAAAGGCCAGCGCCAAAACGGTTCCCATGCCGCGCAGCCAGGGTGAGCCGCCGGGGCGCGACTGCATCCAGGTCCAGCCCAACCCGCCGATCCACAGCGGCAGAAGAAACGCTGTCAGCCCGAGCGACTGCAGCAGCAGGTCGCTGAGGTTTGCTCCAATGGGACCGACCCAGTTCCGCGCCGCCTCGGTCGTGACGGTGTTCAGAGAGGGATCAGTGGGGTGATAAGTTGCCAGCGAGAGAAAAAGGAGCGCGGAGACGAGCAGCAAAACCAGCCCCAGAAAGACATTCAAGGGGCGGCTGCGCGTCGGCGTCAGAACAATTCGAATTGGCTTCATTTGGGGGGTGTTCCAGCTCCAGGCCAGCCGCGCTAGGCGCAGACGAGCCGAAAGGAGCGGGCGAACAATCCCAGAGCAATTCCCATTATCGACCTTCCCCGGCTGGTTTTCAGCCCGAAACCGATCAGAAACGGCATAGGGGAACCTTGCTGTCTACCCCTCGGGAAGGTTGTCTGCATTCCGCGAGTATTTTTGCCGAAGTAATCTTGACGGCTGGCTCGGAATTGACGTATATCTCGTGCATCGCGGCCATGGCCCACAGAGGCTATCCCTGTTTCTTTACCGCTTTTTGGGGCCGCAGTTCTCATATCCAGTTTTGTTGCTTTTTGCACGTTGCCTTTGGCCGGAGGGTACCATGGCAACGATGGTTGAAGTTCGCAAGGAGAAAAGCAGAATGACGGAGACGATAGAAAACAGTGGCGCAACTGGCTCTGCCGGAACGACCAGTTCAGCCGCCAAAGCCAACCCAGCCTTGCAGTCGAAAAACCCCTACCCTCAAGGCCCACCCGTGAATAACACGCCCGCCGCATCGCCGGATAATCCGAACTCCGTCTCCAAATCTGCCGTTCCCGGTTCCCGTCTTGAACACGTTTCAATATGGGTCTTGGCAGTTACCTTCGTAGCCGGTCTCGGCTTTCTTTACTATCTTGGAAACCGTATCGTCGTCTAAACCTTTTG
>CAZHKN010000420.1:0-2709 GCA_964532725.1 uncultured Occallatibacter sp. | reverse complement strand
TCGAGCGGAAGCTCGAACAACCCTGTCCCAACTCCCACCCCCACACCACCTCCACCGGCTTCACAATAGCTCAGCCGTACTCATTGTCTGCGCACACGCAGCGGCAGGCGACTTACCATCCCCTCAAGAGCAAATCCCCTCGTTTCGTCCATTCACCATCCAAACCCAAAAAACTGTCACTGAGCGACCGCAGGGAGTCGAAGGATCTGCGCTTCGAGTCAATCCATCAAGCCCGCCGGCCCATCCTCGCCATTTCATCTTCGACGCTGCTTCTCCACTGGATACAGAAGTTCTCCAATTGCTATACCCCGAAACTGCTATTGCCGAGTGTCTTTTTTCTTAAGAAAAAACACCTTGCACTTAGCCTGCAAGGGTGCACCGATTGGAGAACCGCTCTAATCAGGAACTCGATCACTGCAATTTATAAGGCTTCTGAGACAGGAAAATGCGCTTGCAGTACTGCTGAGACACATGAATCTCCCTCAGACTATACTTATGAAATCTTCATATTTATAGAAAATTATCGAATTACTCATAAATACATCGCACTATCATCATTCAATTTCCATATAAGATGTTGCAAATAATAAGTAGCGTTCTATCCTTATAAAACCTGCTTATCGCGTACTTTATCGGTTGAATATATGGCGCCGAACAGCTTCGGAGCTATAGCACTCCATGTACTTATCTTAATGCTTCGATTCCTTTTCGGTTCCTTTACAGAATTACTTCTACTAATGGAGGAGATCGCAGTGGAACCACCCTTTCGCGTGGATTCCAATTCATATTTTCCGTTTCCAAAATCGGCATTGCACGAGTCGAGGAGATCGCAATCAGATGAAGAAATCTTTCAGGATGGCCTTCCTAGCAGGAGCTGCAATCGGCGGGTTCGCCCTGCAACTCACGAGTCAAACCCCAAGCGCGGCATCAGCCTCAGAGAAGGACATATCGCCAAAATCCACCATCAACATTTCCCAGCCACAACCGGCACATCTCGACTTGGCGGCATTGGAGATGCCGGCAACTGAATCCGGCGCGCCCGCAACCGATCCCAGCGCAGCCCCCGCGACCGATCCAGCCACGGGCAAGCCCGCCAACGTGACGGTTCCAATGAGGAATGACGCGGTGGTAAAAGAACTGGCCGAGATGAAGAAGCAGTTCGACCAGATGGCGCTGATGGAAGCCGAGATGAAGGCCAAGATGAAGAAGCTCGAGTCGGAGCTGGACCCCAACGCCGGATCAGCCGACGCCGAGCGGGATGCGGATGCACTGCGCGCCGCCGAAGGCGCCGACGGTGCTTATGGTCAGGCCGCTCCTGCCACCACGCCCGCTCCTGCCACGGCTCCGGCAGCTCCTACCACGCCTGAACTCAATGCCCAGGTCACCACCAAAGGTGAACCCTTCCCCGGCGACTGGACGTGGTCGAACAACGCCGGCCACCAGACGGACAGCCCGATGGCCACCAAGTACTTCACGCCGGAGTTCCGCGCCGACGCCAACTACACGATTGATTACAATCACCCCGAGGATGACACGCTGGGCGGTTCGACGGAGACCTTCCGCTCGGATGAATGGCAGTTGGAGCAGATTTCGGTGGGCGGCGACATTCGCATCGACAACGTCCGCGGGCGCTTCCTGTGCCTCTGCGGCGGGTTATGGTCGGTTACCACGACGCGCAACGACCCAAGCGTCGTGCGCGGGAGCTGGGATCTCTCCGGCGCGTACAAGTATGTTGCCGAAGGGTGGGGCGGGTATCACTGGGATTACGCACACGGCGTGAATCTCGACGCCGGCATCTTCGTCTCCTACATCGGCCTCTTCAGCTACTACAACTTCGACAACTGGACCTATCAGCCGTCGTTTGTCTCGTCCAACACGCCGTGGTTCTTCAATGGCGTTCGGCTTCAGTACTTCCCCACAGCCAAGCTGAAGATCGAGCCGTGGTTCATCAACGGCTGGCAGACCTATGCCCGTCCCAACGGCAAGCCGGGCTTGGGCGGACAGGTTCTCTGGCGCCCGTCGAACAAGTTTGAGCTTGTGAGCAACAACTATGGCTTGGGCGAAGACGATACTCTCGAACAGCAAAGCCAGCTCTACGGGGGCACCGGAGCGACCCGTTCCCGCATCCACACCGACAACAGCATCGAGGTCAAGTATTATGACAGGCCCAAGCAGTTTCTGGACAAAATGGCCTTCACCCTCACCGGCGATCTTGGCTGCGAATACGGCGGCGGCGCTCCCTCCGGCTACTATCCGGCCAACGGCGTTTCACCGGAGATGGGTTCTGCCGATTCCTACAGCGGCGGCGTAAACTGCCACAACAGCAAAAACGGCAAGCCCAAGCAGTCCTTTGCCGGCTGGATGGCGTATCAGCGCTTCTGGTTCAAGAAGGATGTCTGGGCAGTCACGCTGGGCGGCGGACAGATGACCAACTCTGGACGCTACTTGACGCTGCTGCCTCCCATCAATGCCGCAACCGCAGTAACCGGCTCTCCGTACTTTACCGAAAATCCCGGCGACCGCGTACAGCAGCATGACGGAACCATCACTCTGGACTATATGCCCAGCCAGTTCATCACCTTCCTTCTGGAAACAGGCTATCGCTACTCGGATATTCCTTACTGGACGGGCCGCGGGGGGATTACGCCTCCGGGTGGCGATAAAGGCCAGCCCGCGCAGAACGCCTGTGCCAACGGTTCACCCACGGGT
>CAZHKN010000419.1:0-2712 GCA_964532725.1 uncultured Occallatibacter sp. | reverse complement strand
GGTTAGGTTTGCGTGGCTTGCTCGGTTACCTGCTTTGGAAGGGGAGCGCCGGCGCCCGGAAGCTGGATGTTCTTGACGAGTGCTACACCGTTCTGGTTTTCGATGATTTTATACGCTCCCGAATTCATCATAAGATTCATGTAGCAGTGATGCACGGTCAGGACCAAGTCCTGCAGGGTTGGATCCGATTCCAGACGCCTGATCGCGAGACCCAAATTTTCGCATTCCTCAAGATCAAAATGCCTGTCATGAGATTTGTTCTTGGGATAGTTAGACAACGCTTTCGTGACCGATTTTGCCTTCTTGTCTTTCTCCTTTGGAGTTAGGTTCTCAAACATCCCTTTCTTCAGTTGCTGCTCAACGAACGCGTTAGACCACTTTATGGCGTTCTCACATTGGCCGAGGAACGTGGGCCGATACTGCCCGATGATCTGTTGCCATATCACGATCCTGCTTGCGTCATTCTTCACTTCCCGGACGGCGCGTTTAAATTCTTGCACGACGCCGTGAGCGGGAATCCCCCGTAATTGCGGGTCAATCGGTCCGAGGTTTGACTGTTTTCCCATCCAGATCTCTTTGCAGCAACAGGCGATAATCGTTCCGGCTGACATGGCAATCTGCGGCACAAACGCTCGGATATCTGTGCCGAACATTTTTTGCAAATAGTTCACGATGGACTGCGTGGCCGCGATGCCGCCGCCGGCGGTGAGAAGGATAAGATCCAAGCCGCGAGTCCTGTCCAGTTTGTGGACGGTGGTCATGAAACCGTTCTTGTCTTCGTCGTTAATGTCGGAAAGGAAAACGCTGCCTTTCGAAAGCCACCCGGAATAATACCCGATGACATTTCTTCCAGTGTGTTCGTGGAGGAGTTTGAGGTACTTGTGACGAACTACGTTCTGAGCGGCTAATGCCTGCGATTGCGCCGCCTGGATCTCAAGAAAGACCTCGTTCCAGTTCGGCATCAAGCCTCAGGGTATGGGGATGTGGTTGCGCGCACGTACCTGAGCTCAGAGGGCTGCTCCAAGTTGTCGTCGTCGGTGTAGAGACCTCGAAACGGCAACGCATGCGGGCTGAAAATCTGCTGATATTCCTGCTCTGTGGTTGTCTTGTGTGGCGTTTTGCGTGTCGCGGATTGCTCTTGTTTCTTCACGGAACACCTCGCCGAAGTCCGTCGCTTCTGTGCTGGAGTTATAGCACGACTGTTGCCGGAGGAACGTAATTTTTTTCTTATGTTTTTCATTTTACGCCTGACTCCTGCCGCTCTCAAGGAAACCAAGAGTCGGTCTGCTCGATGGTTCACGTACTACTATCGGCAGAACTCCAGCCGAACTTTAGAGGCTGCTCATAACCTGCCGCCGCACGCCCTCAGAGTACTGCTTTCGATGACTCTGGCTGTTGCACAGTTGGACACTTACTAACTCCGTTTTGTTTGAACCTTATTGCTCGGGGGACTGGGGGCAGACAGCCCCCAGCGGGGTGCGGGGCTGGCCCCGCTCGTGGGCGCGTGCGGACGCGCGTGGGTTGGGGTTGGTTTTGCTTCTCGTTTGCAGGATTACGCGCCGACCCTCGCTATGGCGACCCGCTGCGTCGAATCGGGCTGCCGCAGTGAGTTCCTTGTGCCCTCGGGCCGCTTCATTGAGACAGCGTGGCAGAGAGCAGAATCTTCGCAACCTCGCCCGGACACTCGACATGACAATCGTGGCCAGTCTTCAGTTCGGCAACTCTCCACCGGGACGCACGCGCCTTCGTAGCAAATGGTTCGAAAAATCGCTTGGCCGGGTATCCTTCCGCAATGCAACTCACGAAGGTTGCTGGAATCGCGGCCTTTCGATTCGCCGGAAGGCCAAGCGGTTCCTCAAAGCAAGGCAGACTGAAGTCACATAGCCGCGCACGCACAAAATCTCGCGCTTCACCCGGCTTCAACCCCCAGAGATCAAGTTGGCCCTCGCCCGCCGGTAATCTCCAACCATCCCCAAGATCTCGCGCAACCTGCCGAAAATAGGTGCCGATCTCAGACGGAAGCAGGTCGAGTGCGCATTGCCCGTCTTCTGGAATGAACGCATCCAGAAAGACCAACCCATGCACTTTGCTTGCGTTTGCTTCCGCTACTCCGCTGATCACCATGCCTGCGTAGCTGTGCCCTACAAGTATCGTTTTGTCCCCGAGCCTCGATAATTCGTTCGCAACGTCCTCGACGTGTTGCCGCAGCGTGATGGCGGAAGAGAGACGATGTTGGTCCGTCCCAAGCCCACTAAGGACTGGAGTAACCACCCGGTGGCCGTGGCTTTGCAGAAAAGGGGTCAACAAGTCCCACGTACCAGTTGACTGCCATGCGCCGTGTACAAGGACGAACGTAGACATTGAAAGAGCCTAGCAGATGCATTGCCTGCGGCTGGCAAAGATTACTCTCGGAATCTGTTGCACAAAGAGGAGATGAGCGAGATGAGCTTTGCGGGAGTGCTTCACGAAAAGCACGGGCGTGGAATTTGTTGACGCGGCGAAACTCTCTTCTTTAGTTAGAGTGGGAGTCTCCGGGAACCCTTCCCCAAGTGCCCCGAAACCCCCCACCCCGATGCTCGCCGAACTCTTCTTTTTTCTCGAGACCGGCTAGCGAAACCCAGTTGCTGAAAAGGATTCTGCATCTTCTCGTCAAGAAGGTCCATGGAGACAGGCTGAAGCCGTCTGAACTGATCTGAAGACTCCGTCCAGGTT
>CAZHKN010000418.1:0-2797 GCA_964532725.1 uncultured Occallatibacter sp. | reverse complement strand
ATCGAGTTTCGCGCCGAGGCCTACAACATTTTCAATCACACGCAGTTCCGTATTACCGACCCATCCAATCCGGGCAACACCGGCAACAATGTCATTAACTGCTACGGAAGCCAGGTTGAACTTTACTCGGCGGGAGCGCAGGGATGCCTCGCGGGAAACTCCTTCTTGCATCCGGTTGATGCGCATGATCCGCGCATTCTGCAGTTCGGCCTCAAGGGAAACTTCTGACACAGAGAGAGAAGCTATGCAGCGTATTGCACCCGAAAACGACCGGCCTCACGGTTTGGCCTGGACGGTTGTCCTGCCAGGGGTAGTACTTTTATCTTGCTGGATCGCTGGATGCAGCAGCGTTACCCCGACGACCTCCACAAGCACCAAAACCTCATCAGGCCCGCAGACCTATTTCGCGCCACTGGTTGCTGGAACCAGCGATATCAACCTTGTGTCGCAGACCTATGCCATCGACGATGGTGCGGGAACATTCTCCCAGTCGATCTACAAGCCCGTGGCCCCGCCCGGACCCCAGGTGATCAACGCCGGCGTTTTCACTCTCGCACAGCGCGGGCTGCTCAGCCTGGGAACCACGACTCATTACGTATTCAACGGGAGTTCCAATTACCCCGCATACGTAGCGACGGCGTACAATCCGCCGCAAGCCGGCAGTTTCGCCGTGGAACTCGCGAGCCAGGCGGGAGCATTGGTGCAGATGCTCGGGCAGCCGGGAGCGCCCTTGGCGGCCGCGACACAATGCCCGAATCTGGCATCTGCGCAAACCTATCAATTTGTCACCATTCCCGCGGCTCTGATACCTTCCAGCCAAGGCCAACAGCAATACGCCTGGGATCCCTCAAACGATACTGCCTATGGGAGCGTGGACATCAGCTCCAACGGCAGCACGGTCACCTTCGCGAACATCTCGCAGTACACTCTGCCTTCTCCGGGCCAAACAGGAGCGCAGGTCCACTCTGCTCCTACTTCCGCTATAGGCCTCTGCGGGCCAACCTTCTTCGGCAGCACCACCAGCATTCCTGGGCAACTCGTCATTACTAATCCAGGGGAGGGTTCTCAGACGATTCCACCACAAGCAACGGTGGGAATTGGCCCGACCGGCCTGCTCGTGGAAGACAACGGGGATTCAAGCGGCGGCACTCTCCCACCCCCGTCTCCCGCGCTTTTTTATGACAATGTTCTAGGCGCCGGCACTGGGGCAGTGGGATTGCCGAAGCCATTGAACACGCTCAACACGGGCGCCATCGCCGGCGCGCAGTATCTCGGCTTCATCTACGGCGCCGGCAAATTTGGGGCGGTCAGCAGCTCCCCTACCGGCTGGTCCTCGCATCTTGCGTCGTTTGGTCTTTTGAACACGCCGTCGAGTTGTCCGCCGGGGGTGGCCAGCACAGGCACACTGATCCTCGGTGGAGACTTTCCCAACGACGACCCCTCGACGTATGCGAATGGTTCCGGGAACTGCGACTTCACTATCGATCTAGGCCCCGAGGACACTGTGAATTACGGCCTCTATACCCAAGCAACCGTGACAATTTACCCCGCCTATGGCGGTGGCAAAATTATCAGCACGGTCGATAGCTTCCCGGCCGTCGCCATCGCCGGAGAACTCAACGGCAAATACGCCATCTTCGTGCTCGGCGTCGACTCCACCCAGCCCTGGGCCATCGACCTACTGCAATCAAATTGAAGCGCGGAAAGGGTTCCGCGTACTGTAGCGCGATGGGAAAGCGGATTCACCAACAGTTAATTGCAGCTGTGTTGGGAAGAGGTCTGCTGAACGGTTACTACCTGTAGATGGAGCAGAGTTAACCTGCGACGCCTATGTTAAGTCCATGCCGCGCTTCGAGCGCATGAGCCGGCAAGGGCCAGCATGTTATTGGCGGAAAGCAAGTGTTCCCCGCGCGCAGCAGCAACCCGCTTTTCGCACAGCGTCAATCAAGTTCAAAGTCACAATCAGACTTCAACCCGACATAGGAGATTCTCGATGAGAAATCAGTTCTGCAAATTTCTGACCATGGGCGTGCTCACCGCGGTTGTTTCGGCTGCAGCAAGCGCGCAATCCATCAAGACCCAAATCGCAATCCCCGGCGCCACCCTTGGTATCGCGGCAAATCCTGTGACAAACAGGATCTATGTGGCTGCGCCGACGGGCGGGACAACAGATAACCTCGCCGTGATCGACGGTAACGCCGACGTGCTGCTTGAGAACATTGCCGTTCCTTCGGGCGCGGAATTCGTAGCGGTGGACTATTTCGCCAATCGCATCTACGTGGCTGGGTGCAACTTCAACGCAGATCCGACTCCCTGCACGGTGACTGCAGTCAATGGCGCAACCAACTCGGTCCTTTCTACTATTCAGGTCACGACAACTCCTGGACTCGGCCTGACGGGCGTCGTTGCGGATCCGCTGGATGGGCGCGTTTATGTAGCCAATGCAAGCGATAATGTCATCAACATCATCGACGGCTTTAAGGCGAAGCTGCTTCCCAGCACAATTAGCCTGGACGGCAACTCTCCCGCGGCGATCGCCATCAACCCGTTTCTGGGCCGGCTCTATGTCCCCTACGGTACCAACCAGACAGCCGTGATCTGTCTCCTTAAAAAGGAGATCCTGTCTACGACTGACTTTGGAAGCTCGACTGTTGGAGCAGCCGTGAACTTTGTGACTGGAAAGGTGTATGTTACCGACCAGGAACTCGGCCCTTCAGCGACGGGAGTTCTGAATGCAAATGGCACGCTGCAGACATCCGTTCCTGTCGGGGACGCTCCATTGGGTGTGGATGTCGAT
>CAZHKN010000417.1:0-2800 GCA_964532725.1 uncultured Occallatibacter sp. | reverse complement strand
CTGACGTTTGCGGTCTGCTGGCTGCGCTTGTTTGTGTTTCCTCATACCCCGTTCGTGCTGTGGGGGGATGCGCCGGGGTTCGCGACAAAAGGGGTGAGAGTGCTGGGAGGAGAACTGCCGTACCGGGATTTCTTCGAGTTCCTGACGCCGGGCACGGATCTGGTCTACGCGCTGGTCTTCAGAGGGCTTGGAGTGTCATTGTGGGGGATCCATCTGGTGATGGCCACGCTGGCGGCATTGGCGGCGCTGTGGATGACCTGGTGCGCAGCCCGCCTGGTGCGGGGCTGGTATGTGTTGCTGCCGGCGGCGCTGCTGATGGGATTCGTGCTTGGCTATTCACTCGACCCCACGCATCATTGGTTCAGTACCGTGGCATTGATGGGCGCGGTGTGGATACTGTTTAGCGGCCTCTCACTGGGTCGAGTGGCTGGGGCGGGCGCGTTCTGCGGCCTTGCAGCGAGCTTTACGCAGACCAAGGGAGCGGCAGCCGTGATTGCGCTGGTCGCGTATTTTATCTGGATCGCAGTGCGGGAAGAGGACGAGACCGGGCAGTGGTGGCGGAGAGGCCTGGTCTTGTGCGGCTCGGCGCTGGCAGTCTTTGCGGCGATCAATGGGCCGTTCATTGTGTCCGCAGGGCTGGAGCGCTGGGCCTGGAATGTGATTGTGTTTCCAGTGCGTTACTTCGGCTCTATTTCTGCCAATAATTGGACTGGAGCGCCAGCGCAGTTTGCGCAGACTACGGGACGGCTGAAATGGATCTGCTTTCCATTCCAATACCTGGTTACACCGCTGAGCTATGTGTGGTTTTTTGCGCGATTGCGGCGATCCAAAGCTGCGCCGGAAGAGCCTTGGAATCAATTGATGCTGGTGGCATTGGTGGGGATTGCAATGCTGGCGGCGGTTGCGCCGGCGCTGTCGATCCGCAGAATCTCAACGGTCAGCCCCCCGGCCATGTTACTTCTGACGTGGTTGTTGAGCAGGCACGGAAAGGCGTGGACAGCAATCGCGCTCGGCGCTGTTTCCACAGTGCCCGTGCTCGTGGCGATTGCTGGAATTCAGCTCAGGCAGGAGCAGATTCTCGATCTTCCAGTGGGCCGCGTAGCGATTCCGCCGAGAGCGGATTATTACGATATCTACCGTTGGATGGCGGAGAATACAAAGCCGGGAGAGTGGTACTTTGGCCTGCCGCCACTGACGCTTTCGCTCGGGCTGCGAAACCCCACACCCGTGGAAGGGTTGAGTCCGGGAGAATACACGCGGCCGGAACAGGTCACCGCCATCGTGCAGGGAATAGAGGATACCAAGGCTCCGGTGATCGTGCTGATGCCGCAAATGTATCTTCCCAACTATAGGGATAATTTGCCCGATCATCTGCAACCGTTTCGGGACGATCTCTACCTGCGTTACCGCAAGACAAAGAGCTTTGCCGGCGGGTATGAGGTTTGGGAGCGAGTGGACAAGTAAGTTGCAAGAGCCTGTCTCACAAACCAAATTCCTTAGTCTGTCAGGCGCGCGCGATACAACGCAGGCAGTCCAAAGGCGCGCTCACAATCGCTCGCGAATAGAATCGCTTTTGAGTCCAATTCCCAAGCCGGCGCGGAGCTGTTGCAATTGCCGCCGGTCAGGCGTCTCTCTTGCCCACTGGCGAGATTGCGGAGCCATATGTGCATGGGTCCGTCTTGCGCAGACTCATACGCCATCCATTGGCCGTCGGGCGAGACCGCGGATACGGCTGTATCAGCTGGAACGCCTATAGGCAGTGGAGTTGATCGCCCGGTGGCTGGGTCAAACTTCATCATGCTCGAAGTTCGATTTGAGACCAGCTCGAAGTCGATAGAGCTTCCATCGGGCGCAAGCCTGGGGTGAAGAGCCTGTCCGTCAAAGGCGATCTCCTGGTTTTGGTTGTCATGCAGCCAGCGGAGCACATAGCGGGTCCGGCTCATGGATTGGTAAAAAACTCCGAACCTTGAAACGACGGGAAAAGAGGAGAAGAGCGCCTCGCCCTGCACGGCGATTTGTTCGTAGTGTTGCGCAGGTTCGCTTTGGTAGCTGTTCATGCGCTGCTGGGCGCTGAAGAACGCGATCAGCGCCACGGCCGCCATGGCGCACACCGCCGTGCGCCGGGACATTGCCCGCCAGCACGGCCAGCCCAGCCCGATAAAAAGCGCGATGAGAAGAGCTACCTTCGGAAAGAGAAAGGTTGGCCGCAATGGCAGTGTCAAGAGTATATAAGTGGCTACCAGAATGAAGCTGCGCCGCGGCCCAGAGTCTTGCAACAGCAAGACCAGCGGAAGCAGGAGAACGATGAAGGAATAAGAAGAAGTGCTTGTGGATAGCATAAATGCGGCGACCACGAACCATGCGAAGTTATACCGGTTGGTGGTTCGCTTCATGCCAATCCCAAGCAATAGAAAAGTCATCGTTGCCAGAGAGATAAAGCTACGCAGAAAAAAGCAAAGCCAGGGGGCTTGCCAAAGCGGATGCGGGTTCAGCTCCGGCTCGGCTACAAACGAGCGCATGAGGAGAGTAGCGAATGTAGCAATGCTTGGATTGTAGGGATCGACCTGCCCCGTTTCAAGGGAGCGAGGGAGAATCTGCGTGGCGTAATAACGGAGGTCGGCCTGCCCGAACAACGCAAGCGCCACGCCCCCGAGCAGGAGAACCGCGGCTATCATGCCGAGGAGAGCCTTCCATTGGCGTTTGATCACGAAGTAGAGCAGGAATGGGCCGCCATAGAGCTTCAGAACAAAAGCAAGTCCAGTTACAGCACCGCCCAGCCAATTCCTCTGGCGATGGAGAA
>CAZHKN010000416.1:0-2804 GCA_964532725.1 uncultured Occallatibacter sp. | reverse complement strand
ATCACTGCCTGCGCAGCAAGAATTACATCAACCTGATCGTCGCCGGCAAGCAGCCTGCGCCGCAGTGGCTCACCATCGACGAGGCGGTCGCTCACTGCACTATAGGGATGGGCGTGTGGAAGTGGGCCTCGAACGACGCGGGCTCGCCCGATGTGGTGATGGCCTGCTCGGGCGACGTGCCCACGCTGGAGGCGCTGGCCGCCGTTGTTCTGCTGCGCACGCTGGCGCCCGACCTGAAAATCCGCGTCGTCAACGTAGTGGACCTGATGGCTCTGCAGCCGCAGACCGAGCATCCGCATGGCCTGCCCGACGAGGACTACGACCAGATTTTCCCTCCCGCGGCGCCGGTCGTCTTCAACTTCCACGGCTATCCGACGCTGATTCACCGGCTCACCTACCGGCGGCACAACCACGACAACATTCATGTGCGCGGCTACAAGGAAGAGGGCACAACGACTACGCCTTTCGATATGTGCGTGCTGAATAACATCGACCGTTATCAGTTAGCTCTCGATGCTATCAAGCGCGTGGCGCGGCTGAAACCACAGGCCGATGCAGCCGAGCAGTGGTACTCCGAGGCGATACAGCGCCATCGGTTGTATGTCACTGAAAATGGCGACGACCTGCCGGAGATTCGTAACTGGCGCTGGGCACCTGCGGTGCGGCCAACTGCCTCCGGCTCGTAGCCACCTGCGGCGGGGCTAAAAGCCTTCGGCTCGTAGAGCGCAACGAATGTGCTGACTGGCCGATTTGCTAACTTTCTAACTCGCTGGTATTACCAGCGCCGAGGTTTTCTTTCATGCCGTCTCTGCCTGTACTGGTTTTGAATAGTGGCTCTTCTTCAATCAAGTTTTCTGTTTATGAAGCCGGTGATGGCCAGCGGGTCAAGCTCCACGAAGGCGCGGTGGATGGCATCGGCACGGACCAGGGTAAGTTCTGGATCAAGGACGCCGCCGGGAATAAGTTGGTTGACCAATCGCCTGCGCTGCCGAATCGCGCGGTAGCCTTTGCGCTCGTCGCCGAGGCGCTGCACTCAGGGGATTTCCCCGCGCCGGTCGCGATCGGCCATCGCATGGTCTGCGGCGGGCCGACGGTGCTGCACAACCAGCTCATTACACCGGAATTGATTGATGAGATGGAGCGGTACACGGCCTTTGCGCCGCTGCATACGCCTATCGCAGTCTATATTATGCGCGAGGCATTGCGACTCTTTCCGGGGGTGCCGAACTTCGTCTGTCTCGACTCGTATTTTCATCGGACAATGCCGGAAGTTGTCTCGCATATGCCGATTCCTGCTGAATATTCCGCGATGGGCGTGCGCAGATACGGCGCACATGGAATATCTTACGAATCGATTGTTTATCAGCTGCAGCCCAGCGTTCCAGAAAAGCTGATTGTCGCGCATCTCGGCAACGGCGCATCTATCTCAGCGATTCGCAATGGCGAATGCCTGGACACTTCGATGGGGCTGACTCCGACGGGCGGAATTATCAGCGGTACGCGCACGGGGGACATTGATCCTGGCGTGTTGTTGTTTATCCTGCGCAAAATTGCAGAAACTGCCGAAACGGCGACGGACGCCGCGGATCAACTGGAGACGGTTGCCAGTAAGAAGGCGGGACTGCTGGGTGTGAGCGAGTTATCGAACGATA
Source organism: uncultured Occallatibacter sp. (assembly GCA_964532725.1). Classification (GTDB taxonomy): domain Bacteria; phylum Acidobacteriota; class Terriglobia; order Terriglobales; family Acidobacteriaceae; genus Telmatobacter. The sequence goes on along the minus strand of CAZHKN010000416.1, from coordinate 1,152 downwards.
TGCGCGACCTGCGTGAGGCCATCAAATCCGGGAACGCCAAAGCACGGCTCGCTGTAGATAAATTCACCTGGACGATCAAAAAATGGATCGGTAGTTATGTGGCGGAGCTAGGCGGGCTGGATATGCTGGTCTTTACCGGCGGCATTGGCGAAAACGACATTGCCTCGCGCGCGGAGATATGCGCCGGCCTTGAGGCTCTAGGAATTATTGTTGATCCGGCACGAAATAATGTGCGCGGCGAAGCAGTGATCTCAGCGGTGAGTTCGCCGGCGACGGTCCGCGTGATTCCGCCGGCTGAGGATTTGATCATCGTGAACCATGTGGTGCGGTTGCTGGCGGTATGAGTCATTTGTCATATGTTAGTTGGTTATGTACGCTGTCGAACTATGCGGAATGGCGAGGTAGAAAAAGGACTTTCAATTGCTTCCCAAACTTCGCGAATTCGGGGTCGGCTGTGACGAGTGTTGCATTCATTCGCAGTGCCAGGTCTGCGGCAAAGCAGTCGGCGTAACCGAGCTTGTAGGTGAGCTTCAGTGAGGTTGCACCAGTCGCATGGTCCTCAGTAACAGCTACGGACTCGACATAATGGGATAGGGTCTTCAGGGTGTCGATTGCCTCACGCTTTCCAGCTCGCTTTGCTAGATGATAAAGGGCTTCCCCGCGATTGATGACAGAGATCAGCAACCTTGCTTCCCCTCGCCGGGCCTGCACAAAGAGGCGATCCAGGTTCTCTACGCCGGGTCCCTGATTCAAGTAACGGGTTATAGCATTGGCATCAAGGACGTAGATTTTCAAATCAACTCCAACTTTTCATCCCATTTGCGCCGCTCTTCGATAAGGTCGTCTTCCAACGGAAGATGCGCATATTTTCCTCGAAGCGCCAAAACGGCCTCGTAAGGGTTTGGCATCACTCGGATCTCTCCGCCCTGGTCCACGACGGCGACTCTGCTACCTGCCTTGAGCCTATATTTCTTGCGCATTTCTGCTGGGATGACGAGTTGTCCCTTAGAACTGATTGTTCCGATCGGGGCCATTGTGTCTTACCTCCAAGTAAGACGTATTTTACAGCTTTAGCGCAGGGGTTTCAAGGGCATGAGGCTGGCCGGCTGCTTGTTCTACACTGATAGGTTCACTAGGGAGAATGGAACGATG
>CAZHKN010000415.1:0-2887 GCA_964532725.1 uncultured Occallatibacter sp. | reverse complement strand
CTCCGGCCTACTGATTCGTAGTCAGTCGCTCTATCCAGCTGAGCTACGGGCGCATCGTGATTGGCTTCTCACCAAACCATTGTTAGATTAACAGGATTCTGGAGGGCGCGCAATCCCGACTTCCCGAAGGCCGGCCAAGGGGATTGCTACGGCGACACTGCCGCGAAAGCGCTATTCGGCCCCTTATAGCGAAACCAGGGAGGGCGTATCCCGAAAGCATGTCCATTTAGTTGACGCGATCATCAGGGAGCGGCAACCCTGCACCAAACTCAACAACGCACAGTAACTCTGGTTTCGCTCTAGTAGTCCCGCTTCCGCCAGAGGAAGAAACGCTTCAGATCGGGTGAAAACTCCTGCACCATATGGATGGTCCCGATCAAGCCGATCTCCAAATGCCCTACCTGCACTCCTTGCACCAGCGGAGTGTAATGGCGCGGCCACCACATTGTAGCCACCATCGGGCCGCCGTAGGCGCCGGCGATTTGGGGAATATCCAGCGTTTTATGTCCGCTCATATTGTAGGTAAGCAGGGTCATCTGCAGCGCGTGGCCGCTGCGCGGCAAAAAGCCGCGGCAGTTGCAGGCAAAGTAGCGGGTGTCAGTCCCCATTGCATAGGCTAGGCCTTCGTGCGTTGTGTTCTGGATGATGTTGCTGCCGTAGCTGCTGGCGCCGCGCCGCAGAAAACCGCCTGCCGTGCGGCCCCACTCCGGCGGCGTGTTGACAACCTGGGTTACGCTGGCGTCGAGCAGCGCAGTAAGGTGGATAGAACTGGAGCCGCCATCCTCGTTCCACCAGCGAACAAAACGCTCGTGCCCATCGAGCGGCGCATAGCGGCCGGGGTCAAAGGGGGCGTTGACAGCGAAAGATTGAGCAAGCGCCAGTCCGGGGGCAAACAGCGCAGCAAGCAGCAAAACGCGCAAGATCGGGGTCACTTGTTCATTCTTACCTAAAAAGACGTGGTTTGGCAGGCAAAATGAGGGCGCGGAAGTAACTTTGCGCCATATATATACAGTTTCTTATGTGATCCTGATAACCAAGCGCGTTAGTAGCCGCTGGAGACGAGCCAGACTTCGGTCAGTTCCAACTGCGGCTTCTTCTGCGCCTGCATCTGGGCGTAGGCCAGCTTGACCAGTACATCGGCTTCCAGATTCACCGGAGCGCCGGGACGGAGGGTGTGCAGATTGGTGCGCCAATAGGTGAGCGGCAAAATGGCGATGCTGATCGCCTCGCCATCAAAATCAGCTATCGTCAGGCTGATGCCTTCAATGGCCACTGAGCCTTTCAGAACCATCCACGGGCGGAGATTTTCCGGGACCATGACTTGCAGGGTCCAGTCGGTGGTCTCGCGGCTGAAGTTTGGATCGGCAGGAGAAACAACAGGATCAAGAGTGCGGAGCACTCCGGTGCCGTCTACATGGCCCTGGACGATGTGGCCACCGAGCGGGCTGCCGGCGGCGGTGGGAAGCTCCAGATTTACCTTGGACCCGGGAGTGAGCGCGCCCAACGAGGTCTTGTCCAGTGTCTCCTGGGCGAGATCGGCGTGGAAGAGTGTTGGGTTCACATCGAGCGCGGTGAGACAGACGCCTGAAACTCCCAAAGAATCGCCTTCGCGCAGGCGGCCCGCAAGGCCGGGAGCCTCGACGGTGAGGCGACGGACTCCGCCCGTTTCTGTCAGGCTGATCAGGGTGCCGGTTTGCTCGATGATGCCGGTGAACATGTTTCTATTTTACGCATTGATCCTTACGTATCGTTCGACCGGAAGAGTTGAGATCAAGTAAGCTACAGCCATGCCGACTTTCAGTCAGTCTTCGATTCGCCTCTTTCGCCTTGCCGGTGTGGATGTATTTCTCAACTGGTCGTGGTTTCTTGTTGCACTCGTTGAGATTGAGGCGCGTCAGGGCCGGTATTCCTCGGTGGTTTGGAATGTGCTGGAGTATCTAGCGCTGTTTTTGATTGTGCTGACGCACGAGTTTGGGCACACGATGGTCTGCCGCCAGGTGGGCGGAACAGCAAACCGGATCATGCTTTGGCCCTTTGGGGGCGTGGCCTATGTTGACCCGCCGCAACGGCCAGGGGCGATGCTGTGGAGCATTGTGGCCGGGCCACTGGTGAATGTAGTGTTGGCGCCTGTGCTGTTTGCGGTCTACATGATCGGCGGATCATCGGGTTGGGAGCAGTCCATGCCTGATCTCTATCAGTTTGTTGGGGCGGTTTCAGAAATCAATCTTGGGCTATTGATTTTCAATATTCTGCCCGTATATCCGCTGGATGGCGGCAAGATTCTATGGTCGTTGTTGTGGTTTGTGATGGGCCGGGCGCGCAGCCTGATGGTGGCTACAGTCTTCGGATTCTTTGGCATTATCGGCTTCCTGGTTATCGCAGTCTTGGTCCATGAGGTATGGTTCGGGTTGATCTCGATCTATCTGATCTTCAGTTGTTGGCGGGGATTCCAGTATGCGCGGGCGATGCTAAAGGTTGAAAGCCAGCCACGCAGGCAAGGGTTTGCCTGCCCCAGTTGCAGGACCGCTCCGCCGCTGGGACCGAAATGGAAGTGTGGACAGTGCGAGCAAATCTTTGACACCTTCGAGACCAGGGCCGTCTGCCCCAATTGCGCGGCGCAATATCCTCTGACAATGTGCGGATACTGCGGCAAGCAATCTCCGATGAGCGAGTGGGTCGTAGGGGCTGCTCCGGTTGTGGGTGTGCTGAACGGCGGAGTGGCCGTCAAGTAGTTACCGCTTCAGTGTGCAAGAAAAGACTGACAAAAAACCTTCATTGCGTTCCCATGCGATTCGCGTTATGAAAGAGTATGTCAAGAAAAGGGAACTGGCTTTGCTCTTGCGCGGCGGCGGTGTTGCTGTTCACAGTTTGTGCTGCATATGCAGTT
>CAZHKN010000414.1:0-2909 GCA_964532725.1 uncultured Occallatibacter sp. | reverse complement strand
CGAGGCTCTACAGGAATTCAAAGTCACCCTCTCGGTGCCGTCAGCGGAGTTCGGCCGCTCTACGGCCGGCTTAGAAAGCTTTGCCATCAAGAGCGGCACTAACGCGTACCACGGAACGGCTTTCGAAATCCTCAAGAATGCAGCCTTCGACGCCAACGACTGGTACAGCAATGGAGACTGGAAGTACTACGGCTGCACCGGCAACCGCCTAACTACGACGACCGCTTGCGAGGGCTATTTGCGGCAGCAGGATAGCAAGAACGATTACGGCGGCACCTTCGGCGGCCCGGTTCGCATCCCCAACCCCTTCAATCGCGGTAAATCGCTCTATAACGGCAAAGACAAGACCTTCTTTTTCTTTGCCTGGGAGCAGTACAAGCTCAGGCAGGGTTCACCTACAGTTGCTACTGTTCCCACCACGGCGGAGATAGGCGGAGATTTTTCTGCCAATCTGGGTGCCGCAACCACGCAAATCAACCCCTGTACCGGCCTGCCGGTCATCCAGAACCAGATCTTCGATCCGGCAACTTCGAGCGCGGCGATTACAGCGACGAACCCGACCGGTATTCCCTGCCGCCTGCCCTTCGCAGGGAACAAGGTTCCCAGCACCCAGTTCAGCAGCGCAGCAAAAACGTTGATGGCCGGACTGCCGGCCCCCAATCAGACGGCGACTCCGAACGCGCCGTATGGCTTCTCGAACAACTACGCGAATGATGAAGTGGAGCCGAACGAGAACACCACCTTTACCGTGCGCATTGATCAGGCACTCGGCGAGAAGAATAAGATCTTTGGATCGTACAGCTCGCGCGACAACGATCACTGGCAGGGCGCTTTCCCGAATCTTCCGGGGCGTTTCAACGATAGTGGCTGGCCGCAGGACTTCCAGACGCACTACACGCGCCTGGGCTGGGATACCACTCTGTCGCCGACTCTGCTGAATCACGTGAATATAGGCTACAACCGCACCAACAGCAAGAATTTTGGTGAGAACTTCCTCTCTTCTGTCAACCTCAGTGCGGCTGGGGCGCCCAACTTTTACTCAAAAGCTTTCCCTATCGTCAATTGGGACGGTCTGGACTCGTACTCTGCATGGGGCACTGGTTACAACGGCGACAATGTAGACAATGGCCTGCGCTTCAACGACTACATCAGCTGGCAAAGGGGCCGGCACAACATCAAGGCCGGCTTCGATTTCCGCCGCCAGCAATACTCGGTCATCGACCAAAACATCCCGACCATTAATTTTCTTCATGCTGAAACCGCTTTTGCTGCTACCAGTAACAACTGGCAATACAGCGGTAACAGCTTGGCTGGCTTCGAGTTGGGCGACGTCGATAACTCCAATCAAACTGTCTTCAACGATAGTCCGCGCTGGAATTCCCACTATTGGGCGGGATTCATCCAAGACGATATCAAGGTCAATGCCCATCTGACCGTCAATGCGGGCCTGCGCTACGATGTCGATGTGCCCCGCACCGAGGCGCTCAACCGCACCTCGAACTTCAGCCTGACCGCGCCGGACTCGGCGGCCGGAGGACTACCTGGCGCATTGGTCTTCGCCACCAACTGCACCGGCTGCAACAAGGCTTGGGCAGATACGTGGCGGAAGGACATTGCACCGCGCCTGGGCTTTGCCTATGTGCTGCCGAATTTGCACGACAAAGTTGTGCTGCGCGGCGGAGCAGCGCTCATATACGCTCCGTTGCAATATGCTGATTTCGGCGGGTCAATGGCGCAAGGCTTTACGCAAAACAAGGGCGTCAGCAGCTTATACACCGGCCCGGGGACCGCGGCCGGCTATACTCCTGCCTTCCAACTGGACAGCGGTTATAGCTTGTGGACCCCCTCCTACTTTGCTCCCAACACCGATCCGACGCAGGACCAGTGCGCCTCAAGCAATTGCTTCTACGCAGTGGGCAGCGGCGTGATCCAGCCGAAGATGGGAAGGCCAGGGCAGACTAGCCAATGGCAGTTGCAGGTGCAGGATGAACTGGCCCAGGATCTCATTCTCACGGTCGGCTACTCCGCGCTCTCCGGCCAGAATCTCAAATCCAATTACATCAGCAACGTCAACAACATCAACCCGAAGTATTTCTCGATGGGCGATCACCTGACTAATCAAAACGAATGGATCCCTCTTGGAGGTTCCTCTCTGGGTGTCAACGCACCCTGGCCGGGATTTGCCGGTCCGGTTGGACAGGCGCTCCGGCCCTACCCGCAGTATGACTACATAGCCGACGATTGTTGCCTGGAGAACATGGGGCACTCTTCTTATGAGTCCATGGTGGCCTCTCTCAACCGCCGCTTCCGTCAGGGTTTCAACCTCCAGGTCTCCTATACCTGGTCCAAGAATGAGACCGACGCGGACTCAGCGATTGGAAACTACGCGGGACGAGCGCAGGCGCAGCGCTCCGATCTGCATGGGGAGAAGGCCGTCAGTGTGCAGAATGTGCCGCAACAGATCTCCATCAGCTACCTGTACCAATTGCCCTTTGGCAAGGGGCACATGTATCTCAACGACAATGCTCTGCTTGACCGCGTGATTGGCGGCTGGGAGATCGGCGGTATTCATCGCTACCAGACCGGTGCGCCGATACAATTCGGCTGTGCCACTGGAATTCCCTACTATCAGAACTGTATCCGCTACACGCTGGGCGCAGCTGCGAATGGGGACATTTCCAACGTAGCAAGTGCCGCTTTCAAGAGGCACAAGAATGGTCCCAACTTCTTCAATCAGCAGTCCTGGTTCAACCCGGCATTTCGTCCGGCAGGTCAAGCCAGCGCGGCCGATCCCGGCGTATCACTGGCCAATGCTTTTCTGGTTGACCAAAACGCCGAAGGTCCTTCTCTGTTTGGGGGAGGAAACTGGCTGCGTAAATGGTCGCCTAGCTGTTATGCGGGGACTTGCT
>CAZHKN010000413.1:0-2919 GCA_964532725.1 uncultured Occallatibacter sp. | reverse complement strand
CTGAACACGGTGGACTCCACTCTCCCATTTGAGCTGCGAGTAGACGCGCTCGCCTTCAATAATCGCGATCACTTCCTTGTACCCACCAACGCCCGATTCCGAGAGCGAGAGCAGTTCGATCTTCCAGCGGTGCTGCTCGGCAAAGCGCGTGTACATGCGGAAGACTTCGGCAGCAAAGAGCGAGGCTTCGTCGCCCCCGGTGCCAGCGCGAATTTCAAGAATCACGTTCTTCTCGTCATTTGGGTCCTTGGGCAGCAGAAGCACCTTGATCTCTTCTTCGAGCACCGGCTCCCGCGGCGCAAGCACGGCAATCTCTTCCTCGGCCATCGCGCGCATCTCAGCGTCACTCTCGGCCAGCATCGCGCGGGCCTCGGTCAGTCCCTGGCGCACTTGCCTCAGTTCGCGAAACTTTGCCACTGGCTCGGTCAGCTCACGCAGCGCCTTACCAGCCTTCTGATATTTTTCGTGGTCATTGATGACCTCGGGCAAACCCATCTGAGCAGACAACTCGTCGTAGCGCTGCTCCATCTGTTCCAAACGATCAATCATTGCAAACCCTCCCGTATAGGACGCGGAATCTTGAAATATTCAACTGGATGAGAAATGGGCGGAGAACAAGCATCGGCGGCGGGCGCCGCTAGAGGAGAGCCGGGATAGGCTGATGGAGAGTCATTCCATCTACTATTCTATCGCGAATCGTCGCTGGGTGGCGCAAAGATTCGCGGGGCGGCGCCGGAAAGGGGGCTGCCACCTGAGGTAGTCAGAATGTAAGATATTTGCATAAGTTCCGGAGAACTTCCCCGTGCCTCAAACAGTTGAATCCCACACCCGCCCCCGCCGCGCCCTGAGCCAGCTTGCTCCGGGCGCTCTTCAGTCCGAAATTCGCGCTATGAGCCTGGAGTGCGACCGCATCGGCGGCATCAATCTGGCCCAGGGCATCTGTGACACGCCGGTGCCCGCCCCGGTGCAGGCTGCGGCGCTCAAAGCGATTGAAGACGGCCATAACATCTACACGCGCCTGGACGGCATCGCCCGCCTGCGCAACGCAATCGCCGCCAAGCAGCAGCGCGATTACGGGCTGAGCTACGATCCCGAATCCGAGATTCTGGTCTCTTCCGGGGCTACGGGCGGGCTGCATGCAACTGCAATGGCATTGCTCAACCCCGGCGACGAGGTGCTGATCTTTGAGCCGTTTTACGGCTATCATGTTGCAACAATGAACTCGTTGCGCATCAAGCCGGTGATTGTGCCATTGGCCGAGCCGGATTTCGCGCTGGACACCGATGCGTTGAACGCTGCCATCACCCCGCGTACACGCGCGATTTTGCTGAATACGCCTGCCAACCCTAGCGGCAAGGTCTTTAACCGTGCTGAGCTGGAGGCAATTGCCTCGGCTGTCCAAGAACACGACCTGTTCCTGATTACCGATGAGATCTACGAGTATTTTGTTTATGACGGCCAGCGGCACGTAGCGCCCGCCTCGCTGGACGAAATGAAAGATCGAACCATCGTTTTGTCCGGTTTTAGCAAGACCTTTTCCGTAACCGGCTGGCGGCTCGGCTATGTCTGCGCCAGCTCCAAGTGGCTGGGAGCGATCTCTTATTTTCACGACCTGACTTATGTCTGCGCCCCTTCGGCGTTGCAGCATGGCGCGGCTGCGGGAATAGAGGAGCTTCCGCCCAGCTTTTATACACAACTGGCGGCCGATCATGAACGGAAGCGCGCGCGGATGGTGAGCGCACTGCGGGATGCCGGGCTGGAACCGAGCGTTCCACAAGGCGCCTACTACGTGCTGGCGAATTCCTCGCGGCTTGCGGGGAAATCCGCTGCCGAGCGGGCGCGCAATCTGCTGGCAGCCACAGGGGTTGCGTCAGTTGCCGGTTCGGCGTTCTTTCGTTCCGGAGGCGGTAACAACTTATTGAGATTCTGCTTTGCAAAGAAAGACCACGAGCTGGACGATGCCTGCGCGCGGCTGCGGGGTTTGTAATTTTGTAATACCGACCTGTTGAGATGACAGAAATAGCGGTGGGAGAGAATTTACTTGCGTCTCTCTCGCCTCCCATCTATTGTTTCCTTGGACACATACCGTGCCATGGCCTGAGTTCGTGGGTCCGCATCCCCGCCGGCCCCGAATCATTGAACTCCGCAAAATTCACACGCGTATTACGTCCCGTATATTCATTCCCTCAGCACGGACCAAATTGGGCTGCGCTGCCGCTTTCCGCGGGATATACGAAACTGTGCACCGAGATCATCTCGAATCCCTGTCAACCGCCGGCGCTCGATTCGCATAACCGCCCGGCAAAAAAAGCGAGGTCATGATGCGAATTGCAAATAATGCTTCAGAACAAGTGTTTTCTTTGATTTCTTCTCCGGACTCCTGGCAGACGATGCGATTGCTGCTGTTGGCGGCGATGGTTGCGGTGTTTCCCCCGAGTTACGCGCGCGCACAGAGTGCGAATACGGCTCCGGTTATCCCACAGCAGATTCGCGCGACAGGAAGCATCGCGGGCCATGCAGGAGAAAGCATTGAGGCTACCTTCCGCATTTACGCCGAAGAGAAAGGCGGCGAGCCTCTGTGGGCAGAGACGCAGCGAGTTAGTGTCTCTGCCGACGGAAGCTACGCAGCGCTGTTGGGCACGGTGAACGAAAATGGATTGCCGCAGACGGCATTTGCCGCAGCGCAGGCGCACTGGCTGGGCGTGAGCGTTGCAGATGAGCCGGAGTTGCCGCGAACTCTTCTAGCCAGCGTTCCGTACGCTTTCAAGTCGGCAGACTCTTCTAGCTTGGGCGGCCGCGCGGCCTCCGATTATGTGACTCAGGAAGAGTTCCAGTCGGCTAACTCGACTAAGTCAACCAACCCGGCATTCAGCCCTCTCACCAGCGGCACAGTTACCGGCACCGGCACGGCCAACTATG
>CAZHKN010000412.1:0-2934 GCA_964532725.1 uncultured Occallatibacter sp. | reverse complement strand
GCCCGATCTTGACTGTGCCAGAGGTGGTGTCTGGCCCACTCGTGGTGGTGAAGTAATCCGTCCAGTAATTGGTCTGCGCGGCGACCCCGTTGACACCTAGAATTGTGCCTGTGATATTCACATAATCCCCGGTGGACGGGTTCAAGGCAGGATTAGGCGTAACACGAACGACATTCGGCGAGGCCAGCGCAAGCGTAACCGGCGTGCCGTCATAGAGGGAGATATTACCGTTCAAGGAGGCTGGATCGATGGGCTGGCTAAACTCGATGTCTATCTCGCCATTGATCGGCATCATGTTCGTCGATGAAGCGGGGCTGATGGCGACGACCATTGGAACGGCAGTGATTGGATCCACAGCCGCCACGGTGTAGAAGTAGCCGCTGTTGGCGGAGAAGGCATCACCGTACACATCCAGCACATTTCCCGCGAAGAACCATTGCACCACCGCGCCATTGGGGAATGGAGTGTTCGGGGTGTACTGGACCTCATAGCCGCTGGCTACGGATTGCACTGTTCCGGCGTAGACCTGGCCGTTCACCGTGACAGTGAGATTGCCCGGCAGTGAGGAAGGATCGACTTGGCGATTGACGTAAAGGGTCAGCAACGCGTCAGTCGGCACTCCGGTTGAACTCCAGTTCGGACTGACGGTGGTCACGCTGCCGGCTCCCGGAGTGGGATTGGTAGCGGTGGTAAAGGTGCTGATAAAGTTGGCCGCCAGCGCATTGCCCGACATATCGGTGATACCGGCCGCGGGCAACAAAATGGTGTAGGTGGTGGCGTCCTGCAGAGCTCCTGTGTTGAATGTCAACGTGCGGTTGTCCGCCGAGAGGCTGACGCTGCCGTAATATTGCAGATCTTGACCGATGTAAAGCTGCGCATTCTGGTTGTAACGCGCGCTGGTCCAAAGATTCGCCGTGGATGGATTGATTGACTTGTTGAAGGTGACGGAGACGGGAATTTCGTGACGCACATTGACGGCGCCATTGGCAGGATTGACTGAAACGACCTGCAACGGCGCCGTATCCGGCGTGGCTGTGGTCACGGTGAAGGTTGTCAATTGCTGCTGCCAGCAGCCGCCGTTATAGAAGACCTCACCCAGCACGTCGGTAGGTCCTCCACACTCGCCAACATAAATCGTCGCACCAGGCGGATAGGGGCTAATGGGTACAAATGTGACCGTGTTGCCGCTGACCGCATAGGCGCCTGCCAGGGTTCCACTCGCCCAGCCGGTCATCACCGGCAGCGTGCTGCTGGTGACTGTCGTTGGGTCCAGAATCTGGCTGAAGGTGAGGATGATCGGCGATGTGGCTGAAACGTTTGTCGAACCCAGAGGGATATTGGCGCTGGTCAGGCTGAGACCTGTGGTAGAGACAGCCGCGCCGGTGGCGAAGGTGGTGGTTGCAGGCACGACCGCGTTGCCGGTGGCGTCCGTAAAGCCGTTGACATTCACCGAGTAGGTCATGCCAGGCGACAGCGGGTTGGTGGGCACGAAGAGGAGCGTTTGGCTGTCGGTTTGGCTCACAGTACCGGCCACGGGATTGCTGCTGGAGTCCTGGATATTGATCGAACTTTGACTCCAACTGGTGGGATCAATGGCTTCGCTGACCGAGGCGAGAACCTGCGTGTTCAGAGGAATGCCCGTCGCGCCCGAAGCTGGGCTGACGATGACAGTTGGCCCAGTGGTGACCGCGCCGCTTGCGGTGTAGAAGTAGATGTCGGCCTGATTTCCGTTGTTGCCGTCCTGATCCTGATAGCCGCAGCAGGCCTGGAAGTGGTACTGAGTGTTGGGAAGCAGTGGAATTCGTGGCTGCAATGTCACTTCCAGCTCATTCGGCGACAGTGTGACGGTGAGCGGAATCCACTGCCCGGTGTCGACCAGATACAAGCTGAATGTACTGTTCGACACAGTGATCGGGTTCAGCGGCTTGTTAAAGACCAACCTGGGATTCGCGTTGGTTCCCACCGTAGCGCTGTAAGGCGGATCATAGCTGACCACCGACGGGGGGGTGATGTCGAAGGTTGCGCCAGAGGTGAAGCTATTCGTAACCGTTGCAACTGTGTTGCCCGCCGGATCCTGAACGCCTGCAACGGTGAGCAGGTAGGCAGTGTTTGGCGTTAGCGGTGTCTGCGGTTGAAGTTGCAGAACTGTATTGCCCGCACTGAGCGACCGTGTAATGAGTACAGGTGAGCCATTTGCGCTGAGTGTGACGCCGGAGAGAGTGTTGGGATCGAGGGGCGCGCTGAACTGCGCTTCAATGATCGCGTTCGTGCCCAGGCCGGTTGTCCCGCTCCGCGGATTGAAGTGGACGACTGTGGGCGCGCTGGTGTTGGCAGTGAAGTCGGTATAGAAGTACAGTTCCCATTGGCCATACCATAATCCAGTCCACCCTTGCAGTTGATTGCCCGCCAGGTCGCTGCCGGACGAGATATAGAGATAGTACTCGCGTCCCGCGGCGAGCGGAGCGCTCGGCACGAGGTAGGCAACCGACTGATCCGCGCTCCAGGAGAGCGTTGCGGGCACTTGCGTGTTCAGCAGTGCGTCTTCGATATAGAAGTCGCCGGAGTTGAAAGTGGTTACATCCATCGATTCACTGAATTGCACTGTGATCGACGAGTTGACCGGGATGCTTTCATTGCTGGAGACGCTGGTATCGACAACAGTTGGCGCGGTGAGATCGGGTCCGGCGGCGGTTTGGAAGCTGGAAGTGAAGCTGACGGGGTTGCCCACTGGGTCGAGGACGCCCTTGAGCGTCATCACCAGGCTGGCGCTGGCCGGCAGCGGGGCGTTGGGTGCAAACTCGACGCGCTTATCGTCTGAGCTGATCCAGTAGCCTCCCGCCAGAGGCGCGCCATTCTGCGTCACCTGGAAGGTGCTGGCGTTGACGCTGACCGGATCGATGGCTTTGTTGAAGACCACGCCTGGCTGCACATTGA
>CAZHKN010000411.1:0-2985 GCA_964532725.1 uncultured Occallatibacter sp. | reverse complement strand
CTATGCGGAGTTGAACCGCCGCGCCAATCGCATCGCCCACCGGCTGATCGCGGAGGGCGTCCAGCCGGGTGACCGCGTCGGCCTGTGCCTGGAGCGCTCGGTCGAACTGGTGGTTTCGATGCTCGGCGTGCTGAAGGCGGGCGCGGCCTACGTGCCGATGGAGCCCGGATTTCCCGCTGCCCGGCGGCAGTTTTTGTGCCGCGACACGGCGGTCCGCTTGCTGCTCTGCGGCGGCGAAAAGCTGGACGAGGTGCGCTGTCTGGGCCTGGATGAGTTGGATCTGGAGTCCGGCGAGGCCGCCAACCCCGACCTGACGGTCGATCCGCAAGCGCTTGCTTATGTGTTGTTTACATCCGGTTCGACGGGCCTTCCCAAGGGCGTGATGATGCAGCACCAGCCGGTGGTGAACCTGATCGATTGGGTGAACCGGAGCCATCAGATCGGCGCCTCCGATCGCCTGCTCTTTGTCACTTCGCCGTGCTTCGATCTGTCGGTCTACGACGTCTTCGGGATGCTGGCGGCGGGCGGCAGCGTGCACGTGGCCAGCGCCAGCCAGCTCTTGGACCCGGCGCAGTTGTTGGCCAGCGTCTACGAGGAAGGGATCACGTTCTGGGATTCGGCGCCCGCGTTTCTGCAGCAACTGACGGCCTTCCTGCCCGAAAGCGCCGAGCGCGCCGCGGCGCTGCGGCTGGTTTTTGTCAGCGGAGACTGGATTCCGCTGCCCCTGGCGGCCCGCCTGCGCCAGGCCTTTCCCGCTGTCGAGGTGATCGGCCTGGGCGGAGCGACGGAGGCGGCCATCTGGTCTAACTACTTCCCCATCAGAGAGATCGACCCGGACTGGAAGAGCATTCCCTACGGCTATCCGATCCAGAATGCGAGCTATCACGTGCTGGACGCGCGCCTGCAGCCGCAGCCTCTGCTGGTGCCGGGCGATCTGTATATCGGCGGGCAATGCCTGGCGGCCGGCTATTGGAACCGTCCCGGCTTGACGGCCGAACGCTTTCTGCCCGACCCCTTTGCCGACGCGCCTGGCGGCCGTCTGTATGCCACCGGCGACCGCGCCCGGCGTCTGGCCGATGGGACGCTGGAGTTTCTGGGCCGCGCCGACCAGCAGGTGAAGATCCGCGGCTTCCGCATCGAGCCGGGCGAGATTCAAGCCGCCCTGCTGCTGCATCCCGAGGTGCGGCAAGCCGAGGTTGTGGCGCGCGACGATGGTCCCGGAGGCAAGTATCTGGCAGCGTATGTGGTTTCGCAGTCCAGCGCCGGTCTTGCTGCCGACGATCTGCGCGCGTACCTGGCCAGCCGCTTGCCCGAATATATGATTCCGGCGGCCTGGGTGAATCTGGATGCGCTGCCGCTGACGGCGAACGGCAAGCTGGACCGTAACGCTCTGCCGGCTCCGGCACGCACGGCGAGCCAATACCAGCAACCCCGCACACCTCAGGAAGAGATCCTCTGCTCCGCGCTCCAGCAGATCCTCCATCTCTCCGCCGTCTCCACCTCTGATAACTTCTTCAACCTGGGAGGGGATTCCCTGCTCGCAGCCCGGCTGGTTGCCCATCTGCGGGCCAAGCACAGTATTGAAGTTTCACTCCGGTCACTCTTTCAAGCCGCTGATATTGCGGAACTCGCCCGTCATTTACCGTCTCCAGGTCAGGGAAGAATGCTAGACCTCGGATTAGTCCGCAGAAGCGATTCCACCCATCTACCACTCTCGTTCGCGCAGCAAAGATTGTGGTTCCTCGACCAAATCCAAAATGGAAGCACTGAATATCACATACCTGAGGTAATGAGACTAAGAGGAGTCTTGAATGTTGAGGCTCTTTCATGGGCTCTCAACGAAACTGTTTCGCGGCACGAGAGCCTTAGAACTCATTTTTCGCTTGATGACGAACAACAGCCCTGCCAAGTTGTCGTACCGGAAATCAATCTGGATCTTCGCTTGATCGATCTAAGCAAACTGGACAAACAACACCAGAACGACGAGATTTCCAGGCTACAGGCACTTGAGTGGGAGCGGCCTTTCGACCTGCGTTCCGGTCCTTTGATACGGGTCCAACTATTAAAACTTTCGGCGACTGAACACATTTTTCTGCGCACAGTGCATCACATCGTTTCGGATGGCTGGTCGCTAGGCATCCTTAATAAGGAGATGTTCTCGCTCTACAAGTGCCGTGCATGTTCTGTGAATTTTGGTTCCAGTGGAGAACTCGCGGTTGCGCCATCGATAGACTATGCGGATTATGCGCTTTGGCAGCGTGCGTACCTCAGTGAAGAGCGCCTCGAACAAAGCATGGCTTATTGGGCAGGTCAGCTCGAAAACATACCACGGCAGCTTGAACTTCCCGGCGGCCACCCGCGGCCAACTGTACGACGGTATGAGGCGGGAGCCTGTCGGCGAACCCTGACAAGGACGCAGGCCGCCGCTCTGGACGACTTTGTTCGTAGTCAATCTGGCGTAACTCCGTTTATGGTGCTGCTCTCCGCATTCGCGGCATTGCTGGCTCGTTGGAGCGGACAAAACGACATTGTGATTGGCTCCGCATTTGCAAACCGGCCGTTTGCAGAATTTGAAAATATCGTCGGACTATTTGCCGTTCCCTTGCCAATGCGCATGCGCATTTCGTTGGAAGAAACATTTTCTGAACTTCTGGAACAAGCTAAAGCCATCTCTGTGGATGCAATTCAGCATCAGGATGTTCCTTTCGAACGTCTCGTCGAAAGGATTGCTCCCGAGCGTAGCTTGAACTCTTCGCCTATCTTCCAGGTCATCTTTGCCATGCAGAATGCGACGCCATCCCTTCCTCAGTTGGATGAGCTGAAAATCGAGCCAATCCTCGGTCAGCATCTTCGCGCTCGCTTCGATCTGGAATTACACGCGATTGAACTCAATGGAAATCTTGACTTGGTTTGGGTATATCGGCACGATCTATTCGAGAGCTCGCAAATCGAATTACTCGCGGACGAACTATTGGAGATGATCCA
>CAZHKN010000410.1:0-3003 GCA_964532725.1 uncultured Occallatibacter sp. | reverse complement strand
GGCGAATCAACCTGGTCGAGTTCGAATACCTGCTAGCCATGCTCAAGGCCGAACTTGCCTGGGTGCGGGAACTTGAAAAAGAGATTCAAGAGGGGAGACTCACCTGGGATATCGAGACGATTTTGGCAGGTGCAGAGGCTGACCGCCTCGCAGCCGACAAAAGGAGGAACAAATCATGAGCAGTGCAACCATCCAGCCAGTACAACCGTTGGCCACCCGGCAGCGCTTCGCCGCGCCGATTTGGACCTTGCTCGTTCTTTCGCCGTTCATTGCTGAGATACTGAGCGGTTCAACGCGTACCAGCATCCTCTTCGTCTTCGTCCCCGAGATGATGGTGTGGGGCGTTGGGGCTCTTTTCAGCCGCGAACTGGTTCGGCGTTGGCGTGCGGGCAGCGCTAGTTTGTTGCTCTTGGGGCTAGCCGTCTCTATCGCGGAAGAGTTCATCATCCAGCAGACCTCGCTGGCGCCAATGCCGTTTCCCGGCTCCTACCCTGACTATGGCCGTATCTGGGGTGTGAACCTCGTCTATTTTCTCTTCATGCTTGGGTACGAAAGCGTGTGGGTCGTCGTAATCCCGGTGCAGGTGACGGAGTTGTTCTTCCCGCGGCAGGCTAGTCAACCCTGGCTCCGCAAGCCGGGGGTCATCGTAGCATGCGTCGCTTTTCTCATCGGCAGCCGCATTGCCTGGTACGGCTGGACTCAGCAGGCGCGGCCCCGCTTGCATGCCGCTCCCTATCAGCCGCCCGCGGCGATGATCGCGCTGGGCTTTTTGGCAATTGCGGCTCTAATCGCCCTGGCATATCTCGTCCGTGGCTTCGGTAGGCCCTCGCCCGCTGACCCGCGCAAAACAGCTCCGGCATGGCTGGGATTTTTGACGGCTTTTGTGATGGGTTCGGCCTGGTTTGAGCTCATCGCGCAGAACTTCCTTCCCAAACCGGTGCAGCCGTTCTGGACGGCAATCTTCGCAGGAGCCGCATGGGCCGCAGTAGCCTTCACGCTCTTCTTCTGGTGGTCATCGCGCCCCGCCTGGAGCGAGGTTCACCGCCTCGCCGCTGCTTTCGGCGCGACGTTCGCCTGCCTGGCAGGCCCGTATTGGTACATCGCAAGCTGGCCGAAGATCGACATTGTCGGCAAAGTGATCTTCGACGCCCTCGCCTTGGCAGGGTTCTTGCTTCTTGCCAAAAAAGTCTTTGCGCGGGCGAAAACAGAATCTCTCAATGCACAGCCGAATCCTCTCGATAACTGAGCAATGCCGACTCGGTGAGCGTCAAATCGTCTTGCCGTGAAAGGACGGATTCATAATTGCAGGCGGTCGGAGAATTGCCACTGAGGTCATACTCGGGTGATCATCACTTCCGTAGCTTTTATCAGCGCCGCCGCTGTCTGGCCTTTGCGGAGCTGCATCTCGCGCGCGGCGTCGGCAGTGATGATCGAAGTGATCTGCTGGTCGCCGATGGCCAGCACGACTTTGGCCAGCAGGCCGCTGAATTTGACCTCATCAATTTTTCCCACCAGTTGATTGCGGCCACTCACGATACGGAACCGCACACGCGACTCGGCTTTGGTGCTCGCCGGATTCAACTCGAGCAGCGGGGTTAGCGCGCTCTGCGGCACGCGGTGGTGGCCGCCGGGGGTCTTCCTGCTTTTCAGCTTGCCGGCAAGAATCCATTGCTTGACGGTGGCGTAACTGACGCCGATCTCCGCCGCCGCCTGACGAGGGGTCAAAAGAACTTCCGCCTGGGTCATATTGTCACCTCAGATATTGATCGCTCCAAGCCAGAGTTGCCGCCGCGCGATGATGCAAGGTTACACCCGGAAGACTTACCGGTCGGAACGCACCGTTGGGTGAGCGGAACCAACGTATAGATTCGAACATCTAAGTCGTTTAGAATCGGACACGACGAGTGCGTGTCGTCACTTTCATTTTGGAGGAAATGTGAACAAGGCAAAGCTGGTTCTTGCAACGGCGGTCCTCTTCTTCTCATCGACGCTGGCGATTGGCCAAGACGCCGCGGTCGACAAGAGTACGCAGCCGAAGTCCCCCGATCCCTGCGCTAACGGCCATGAGTTCGCCACCACCGACTGCACACTGACCTGGCACGGCATCACGTTCTACGGCGCATATGACGCCGGCGCCGGCTGGGTCAGCCACGGCCTACCGGAAAACGGCTATAACTACGAAGGCGAATCTCTCGTCAACCGAAACGGCTATCAACATCGATTCCTGGTCGCGCCGAACAACCTGCAGCAGACAGGCCTGGGCGTCAGGGGCAAGGAAGAGTTTCTACCGGGCTGGTCGGTTGTATTCAACGCATCAACTGGCATCAATCCGCAGTCCGGCCTGCTCGCCAACGCGTCAGAAACCGACATCATCAACAACGGCCTTCCCAGGGCCAGCTATTCAATAGCCATCGACGGCGCGCGTGCGGGCCAACCCTTCAATGACGAATACTATGCCGGCATATCGTCCAAGTATGCCGGCACGCTGACCTTCGGCCGCCAGCGCTCTCTCGGCACCGATGCAATGCTCCAATATGATCCGGCCGGCGGCAGCTATGCCTTTTCCTACATCGGGTATAACGGCACAATGGCCGGCGGCGGCGACACCGAAGACAGCCGCTGGGACGACGCCGTGAAGTATCGCCTCGCCTATGGCCCGGCCCATTTCGGCGCGATGTATAAATTCGCCGATGGTTCCGCCGGCTGCTATTCCGCCGCCGCAGCGGTCGGATCAAGCTGGACTGCCGCCAACTGCACGCCGGAAGAGGCGCATAACAACGCCTATGGATTCGACCTCGGCGGAAAGCACGGCAAGTTCTACGGCGACCTTGTTTACCAACACTACAACCAGGCGATCAGCGTATTGAATCCCTTGCAAGGCCCCCAGAGCCAGAGCGGAGGGGCGCGACTTCAGTCTACCGAGGACAGCATCGATACGACCTACATCACCGGGGCCAATCTCATCAGCACCGACAACACCGTATATGGCATCGTGACCGACAA
>CAZHKN010000409.1:0-3076 GCA_964532725.1 uncultured Occallatibacter sp. | reverse complement strand
TCGCTTTTGGCGATGAGCGGCGAAGAAAGCCTGGCGCAGGTCAACCGCGAAATCCAGCACCCCAAGCTGAAGAACCTGAAGCGCGCGGCGATCGTCATCGCCATCTATAGTCTCGTGTTTACCGGCGGGGCAACGCTGCTTGCGTCGATGTTGATTCCCGACTACGAACGGACACATGTTTATCCGGACAACCTGATCGCCGGGTTGGCCATGTACATGGTCGGCCCGTTGTTCTGGCGCATCGTCTTCCGCATCTTTGTCGTGCTGGTCGGCTTTTTGATTTTGTCGGGCGCAATTAATACGTCGATGATCGGGTCTACCGGCGTTCTGATGCGCGTGGCAGAAGACGGCGTTTTGACCGATTGGTTCCGCAAGCCCCATCCTCGCTTCGGCACCAGCTACCGCATCATCAATTTGGTCTTCGGCCTGCAGATGTTCACGATTATCGTGACCGCCGGCAATATCATCACCCTCGGCGAGGCCTATGCCTTCGGCGTCATCTGGTCTTTCACCTTCAATAGTCTTGCCATGCTGGTGCTGCGCTGGAAGTACCACGGCGAGCGCGGCTGGAAGGTGCCGCCGAATTTCAAAATCGGAAAGACTGAGTTCCCGGTTGGACTCTTCTGCGTCTTTCTGGTGCTGCTCTCAACTGCCGTAGTGAACCTGTTCACAAAATCGGTCGCAACGGTCAGCGGAATTGCCTTCGCAGCTGCTTTTTATGTCATCTTCTCTCTCTCCGAGACCAGAAACAAGCGGCAGCACGCGCTGACCGCGCGCCAGATGAAAGACCACTTTCAGATGGAGCACCAGGACACGGTGAGCCATGAATCGGTGGGCATCCGGGCGGGCGGCGTCATGGTCACGGTACGCGACCCATCCAATCCCTTCGCGCTGAAGTGGACTCTCGCGCATACCCGCACGGACGAGCAGGACGTGGTTGTCATCAGCGTACGCATGATGGGCGTCGGCGGGCCAGAGTTTCTCAATCCGGAGGATCAGAACTTCAGCGAGCACGAGCAGATGGTCTTTACCAAAGCCATCTCCGTGGCCGAGAGTTTCGGTAAAAAAGTCTCGCTGCTGGTAGTTCCCGCCGGAGATATCTTTGCGGCTCTGGCGCAGGGAGCGAACTCGTTGCAAGTGGATTCGGTGATCAGTGGGCTTTCTACCAAAATGACCGCTGAAGACCAGGCTTTCCACATGGGACAGGCCTGGGAAGCGCTGCCGGAGCCCAAGCGCCAATTCAATTTCTATGTCGTTGCTCCGGGCGGCGAGGCCAAGGTCTTTTACATTGGGCCGCACGCGCCGGCCTTACGTCCAGACGATGTGCAACTGGTTCACCGGCTCTGGGTCAACATGCGCCGCGACCCTTCCATTCCCGACCTGCATCATAGCGACATCATCACCTACGCTCTCACCCGGCTGGCCGGCCAGTACGCGCGCGACAAGCAGGAGATCCTGCGTGATCTGCGCAATTATCAGGCTGCCGATGCGCCGATCAGTCTTCGTCTGGGGGGAAATGATCTGTCGAGCATAACTCCTGCTCCGGCAACCAATTTGCCTGCCCCGCCCAAGACACACGAATAAACTCTAAAAGCCGCGCCATCTCAACCAATATATGCCCACATTCCCCGCCTGCTCCTAAAGCATGCGGGGATTTATTTTCCACTTATAGCATTTTCGGAATGGCTGCAGCCCAAAAGCACACATTCAAGCGGCTTTCTTATCAAGAAAAACCACCTTTCACCGATGCGAGAGGTCTAGGACCTGTCTCATAAACCGAATTCTTTGACTCGCGAAGTGCATTCAACCCGCTTTGATGCGGGTCTCACAGCCGGCAAATTTGCAGAGTGCTATTTATGAGACAGGCTGTACGCATATTCAGAAAATGCTCCAGCCATCGCTTGGCTGTGGCCATCTCTCGCAGTTACTCGCGGCGCTCCGCAGTCACGCCCAGTACTCCTCCTGCTTCCCTGCGCCTGTGGCGCAATGGACCGATTGCATGGAGTTTTTGCGCAAAATCTTTCATCTATTGCAATCTGCGTACATTTTATTTGTAAAATAGTAAACACTTGAGTACAGTTTAACTGTAACCAAAGGCCATATCGGCGCGTACCCTATACTTAAGCGCCCGAGAAGTGGTCACAATTTACCGTACCTGACAGGAGGAACCGTGGCAGTATCAAATATTCTTGCTGAGATTGACCGTGAGATCGCCCAGTTACAGCATGCGCGCACACTATTGACAGGCGTGCCTGCTCCAGCAGTGAAGAGGCCTGTAGGAAGGCCACCGAAGGCAGCAACTCTACCCCCAGTGAAGGTTGGCAAGAAAAAGAAAAGGAATATCTCGCCTGAAGGCCGCAAGCGCATTGCCGAGGCCGTCAAGCGCCGTTGGGCAGAGGCCAAGAAAGCCTCTGGAAAATAAATCTTTCATTCAGTGCAACCGATCGCTGCCAGGCTGAAGATTCGTCTCTGGAAGCTATCTGTTGCACTGATTGAGTTCGCGCCAGCCGAATCAGATGCCTTCTCCCGGCGCGCAGAGTGCGACCGGAACCGAGTCACCGAGCAGAGCAGCCAGTTCCAGCGGTGTGCCTTTCAGCGGCGGAAATGTGCCAAAATGCAGGGGCAGGACCAGCTTCGGCTCCAGATAGCGTACCGCCAACGCGGCCTCTCGCGGTCCCATCGTGAAATGGCCGCCAATCGGCAGCATTGCTATCTCCGGCCGGTATAACTCGGCAATCAGCTTCATATCTCCAAAGACCGCTGTATCCCCCGCATGATAAAGAACGGGGCCGTCCTTGATGGTGAGTACAAACCCAGTCGCAATGCCGACCGCATGCGATCCCTGCTCGTCGGTCGCTGTCGAAGAATGCTTGGCCTCGACCATCGTGGCCGCCACATCGGCTAACTGCGCTGTCCCGCCCAGATTCATTCCGATGGTTTGAGTAACTCCCTTGCCTCCGATATATCCTGCCAGCTCATAGACTGCCACCACCGTTGACTCGTGCTTCAACGCAACCGGCACGGTATCGGAGATATGATCGCCGTGGCCGTGCGTCAGCAGGATGTAATCAATCTT
>CAZHKN010000408.1:0-3101 GCA_964532725.1 uncultured Occallatibacter sp. | reverse complement strand
CAAGTTGTGTTAATGTACTGGTTTGCCGGCTCTCTCGAATTGATCTATAAGAGCAACGCCATCAAAGACTTGGCAACAGGGAATTGAGGCAGGGGAAGCACGGCGGAGACAGGGAACCCAGAATGCCCGACTACATCTATTTGTTAGAAAACCGGCTCTCGCGAGAGCAACAGAGCGCATTGCGCCTGTTGCGCGAGGCGGCCCGCGAAGCGGGAATGATTCTCTTCCTTACCGGGGACGCGGTGCGCGACCTGACCAGTGGCCACACTGTCCGCGATCTTGAAGTGGCGGTTCACGGAAATGCTCTCAAGCTAAAGAAAACAGTGGAGAGATTTGGTGCGCATGTGTGGGGCGAAGATGAGGCCTCGAAGACGCTTTATCTCTGTTTTCCGGGCACAGTGCGCGTGGACCTGGTGAGCACCCACCGGACCGAGTACCCTAAGCCGGGGAAGCCGGTCTACCATCCGGCGTCGATTCAGGAAGACCTGCGGCGGCGGGATTTTACCGTGAACGCCATGGCCATCTCGCTGAACGAGGGATCGTTTGGGCTGCTGATGGACCCGCTGAACGGTGCGGCGGACATTGAGGCCCGGCAACTCCGTCTCGTCTCAAATTATGGATTTCTGGAGGAGCCGGCGCTGCTGATTCGGGCGACCCGGTACATTGCCCGGCTGGGATTTGAGCTGGAGCCGCGCACCCATACCCGGTATGAAAACGCCAAGGGCGAGGGCGTGATTGAGTTCCTCTCTGCCATTGAGCGCAGCCGGGAGCTGGAGCAGATTGGCCACGAAGAAGAGGGGCTGAAGGTATTGCAGGCGCTCGAGGCTGACGGATGGATGAAGTTCCTCTTTCCGGCCTGGAATGCGGCAAAAGTAGACGTGGAGAAGCTGGAGGCGCTGCATACTCTGGCTGTTGAGTTGCTGACGCAGGGCGTGCATCCGGATATGTCTGCCGCGCAGATGCAGTTGCTGACTGCCAAAATGGCTCCAAAGGAAGTGGCGACGCTGAAAAATCTGTTGCTGCGCCCGGGGTTCGTGGCAGAGTGGGACAATCTGGATGAAATGGCCGCAGGATTTTCAAAGGTTTTGCTGGCCAAGGAGAACCAGACGCCCTCGGTGGGCTACAAGCTCTTCTTGAGCTATGACCCGGAAGCAATTCTCTGGCTTGGGTTTACCAGCAAAGTAGCAGCGGTGCAGGAACGCTTTAACCTGTTCCTGAAGGTCTGGCCGGAGGCGCGGCAGCGGATTCCACATGCCCTGATGCAAGAGATGCGGATTACGCCGGAGCTGACTCAATATACAGAGATTGTGCAGTCGCTGTTTTTGGAACTCATTGATGGGCGACTGACTACGCCTGAGGAGCTGCGCGCATTCCTCGAGCCGCATTCGCCTCCCGCTCCTCCGGCGCCGGTGACGATCAAGAGGCCGAGGGCCAAACGGGGCGAGGCCAAGATCAAGGAGCATTCCTACGACGACGAGGATGAGGATTCCGACGATCTGGACGAGGACGAGGATCTGGATGATCTGGGCGCAGACGAAGAGGATGTCGATCTCGGCCTCGGTTCGCCGGAGGTGATCCATGATCCGGAGCTTGCCGGCGAAGACGACGCGGTCGATGACGATCAGGATGTCGACGAGGCGGAGGAGTCGGATTTGCCGGTAAAGAAAGGCGCGAAAAGCTCGCCGCCGGCAAAGGCTACGAAGGCGGAGGCCAAATCCGCTCCTGCAGCTCCTGCAAAGGATACAGCAGCGGCAGTGGCGAAGAAAGCCGCACCTGTGCCTGTGAAAACTGATAAGCCCGCTGCAAAGCCGGTGGAGAAACCAGTGGTGAAAGCGACCACAAAAGCTCCAGTCAAGCCGCCGGCGAAGGTTGTGGCCAAAGCTCCCGTGAAACCGCCGGTCAAGGTGGCGGCGAAGGCGGCTGCAAAACCGGCAGCGAAGCCGGTGGTTAAGGCTGCGGCGAAGCCCGCGGTCAAGGCGCCGGTCAAGGCCAAAGCTGCTCCTGTGAAGGCTGTAAAACCTGCGCAGAAGAAGCCCGCGCCCAAGCACGGAAAGAAGAAGTAGTTTCTAGACCGGTTCTCCAATATCCCTGGAGTGGCCAAAATTGTGAAGGTGGCTTTTTATAAGGGAAAGAGCCCCATTAGTGCATCAGCTCGGCTCTACACCAATTGGAGAACCGATTTATTTGTACTGCATATGAATGGTGATTTCGGTTGCCGGGCAAGTGAGGCGGACCAGCGCCTCGTTGAAGCGCGGCGCTGAAAGACCGACGTGCGGGTTGTTGGCGAATCCGAAGCCTTCTTTGGGGATGCCGATAAAGTTTTTATCCAGCTTGTGATTCTGATTCTCGTCGTGAATCGCGGCCACGCCGTAGTCGCCGGGGGGAAGATTCGCCCAAACTGCAGTTACCTGGCGCTGACCAGGCGCAATAGGCGTTGGGCCGTGGCGAAAGGCCTTGTTGTTGTCTTCGGGCCAGCCGTCTGGTGAGGCAAAGATCGTTGTTCCCACGTCGCCGGTGGAGTTGCGCAGGCCGTCGACATGGATGCGCAGGGTGCAGCCGGACACCTGCGGTGCTACTGACTGGGCTGCCGCTTCGAATGAAACGATGAAAGCAAGCAACGTGATTGCGGCAAGAAATCCAATCCAATTTGCAGCCCTCATTTTTGCCTCTAGAAAGAAACAGAAAGGCAGACGCTGTGCGCCTGCCCAGTTATTTTGTCGATTGATTGTGACCGTCTGAGCAGGAGACGCGCAAGCCTCCCTCTATCCAATAACGTATAGGCCTATAGCGCCGACTTAACCGTTGACTTGGAGCCTGTAAAGAAGGGTTGCCCGGTCTCAAAGCGGATACGCTGCAGAGCTTCTGCAGAGAACCAAGGAAAAACTAGTAGCGGCTGCGGCCACGGGATTGACCGCCGCCTGCGCCCGGGCCTCCGCCGCTGCCTTTGCGGGCCTGATAGCAATCCCGGCAAAAGACCGGGCGGTCGCCACGCGGCTCGAAGGGCACTGTTGTAGGCTGACCGCAACCCGAGCAGATCACAGGCGTTCCCTGTGCCGGAGCCGAACGGTAGCCGGACCCCCCCTGGTCGTTCTTCTTTGCCT
>CAZHKN010000407.1:0-3123 GCA_964532725.1 uncultured Occallatibacter sp. | reverse complement strand
CGATCTCAGAGGCGGACATGAGCCGGCCTTTGACGCGAAGGGAGGGTTTGCTTTCGGTTTCGCTCATGGAGCCTCTCGGGACGCGAATTTCATTGGGGCTGTTTCTGCTCTTTGGAGGATGATACGAGGGGCCAGCGGTTGGCGGCAAGTTGTGGAGAAGTGGCTGCTCCTGCAAAAGGGGTTGAAGCTTGCGCTAGAGTTCCGTCGGGCGGGTACGGCCCATCAGTCGCGCGCCGACGGCGCCGCCGACGAGGGCAAAAAAAAGCAGGAAGATCGAGACCATGATGAAATTGAATGTCTGCAGGCCCGCATGACCCCAGGGAGACTGCATCCAGTTGATGATCTGCGTGTGAGCGGTCTGCACCTGTGCTGCATCCGCCTGGCTGAGGCCGGATGTCCATTGTTCGGCCAACTGCTGACTCTGAACAACCTGCGTCTTCCAGTCCGAATCCAGGCGGCTTGACTGGTGGAGCAGAACCCTTTGCATGAAGAGCGCGCAGCTATTCGCGCCAAAGTTGAGCCATCCGGCGATCAGGCCGGTGACCAGTCCGATGCGCGCGCCGGCCCCGATGGTGATCCAGGGCACGCGCTGCTGGCGGACGTAGAGTGCAACGGTCCAGGCTGCGGCCGTGGCCATCCAAAGCATTCCGAAACCGCCGGCCGGGGTGATTGCGGAGGAGAGCAGCGCGGCAGGAATTGCCAGAATCACCGCCCAGCGCAGGGCAGGCCGCCATTCAACCATGCTGGCATCGCGCACCGAGCCGGGAAAGCGCTCTTGCTGCTCCTCGGCTGGCGTACCATCGGTGGATGCGTAGGTCAGTTGGGGAAGGCCACAGACAGGGCAGAAGCAATCTTCTTCCCGTACGGCCTGATGGCAGCGGGTGCAGGTGATTTCCATACAACTATGAGCCTATCGCATCGGGGTGTCTTATTTGCGGCGAATAGCCCCCCACATCGCTGACCGTGGGAGATTACGGTCGTGTTTTCCCATATCCAAAAAGCCGGAACTCCACCCCGCGGACAGACGACCTGTCCGCGGGACACCGGCCTGAGCGCCTATTTTCGGTAAGGGAACAATAGCGAATGCTCAGTCGCTTTTGCCGGAGCCGGTCTTCTGGTCGATTCCAGCGGGAAGGTCGATTGAGACCAGCGCAAAGCGAGTTTTGCCGTCCTTGGGGTCTTCAAAGCCGACGATGTGCTGATGGCGCTTGGAGCCGGCCTTCAGTTGTAGGCCATTGGAGAGATCCGCGCCAGACTTGGCGCCGTTCAGGTCCAGCTTGATGTTGCCGTTGCCGTCGTCGCAGCCGAGTCCTTCAGTGGTAATCGCAGGTGTGCCGACGACGGTGTGGTTCTGGCAGGTAATCACATTCCCGTAGCGTTCGAGGGCTCTTTTATAGAAGGCAGTGACTTTTTCCTGTGAGTCGGAGGTGCCGTAGGAGACGGCGCGGACATGCAACTGCCACTCGCCGAATCCCAGATGTACGTCGGCGGATTTGTGGTCGTCGTCGCCCTTGATCAGCTCTGCGCCGGGGTAAACGGGCAGCCCCAGGTCAGAGGCCGAGGTCTGGTCGGTATTGACATGGACTCCGCCAAAGGGGGTATCGACATGCACGGTTTTTTCTTTGCCTTCGGCGTCCTTGTCGACTTCAACCCGGCATCCATTGATACCGACGGCCAGGGCCAGGCCGGCCAAAACTAGAGCGGTTTTGCTGTTCATTGCAATCATCCTCTCGGCCTGTATACGCCGGTTTGCGGGGGAATGTTCCCATAATCTCAACCACTTTTGCGGCATCGCTCACCACTTTTCGCGGCAGATTGGGTTAGTATCCTGCATGACGGGCCTTGCAATGACAAGACCGCGGCAGTTTGCGCCCAAGCAGACCGCGCCCGCACACTGGGCAGCTGATATATCGATTTCCCTGGGCCGGCGGCTGGCCTGAGGGTTAAATTTCGCGCCGCAAGAAAGGGATCCAATAAATGCGTTTCATGACGCTCTCTGCTCTCCAAAAACTGATGTTGGCCGCCGCTGCTACGGCTGTGCTGGCGCTCGCTCCCACACTCTCTTACGCGCAGGACGACCCCACCTTTCAGGCGGGCCGGGTTTCATTTGTCTCCGGCGCGGTCTCTGTTCAACCGGCGGGCACCGATGACTGGGGCCAGGCCTATCCCAATTTGCCGCTCGGCCCCGGCGACCGCATTTTCACCGACTCCGATGGCCGCGCCGAGATTCAGGTAGGCCAGAGTTTTGTGCGCGTCGGACCCAACTCCGATGTGAGCTTTGAAGATGCCACTCCGTACGGTGTGAACTTTGGCGTTGCACAAGGTTCGGCGCGGATCCATACGCTGGGTTTGTGGCCTGGACAGGCGGTGCATGTACATACGCCCAATGGCAGCGCCACAATTGTCCAGTCCGGCGAGCTGCGCGTGGACGTGCTGACCGACGACAACGCGACGATCTTCACCGACTACTTCCGCGATGTTTTCATCTCCGGCGCAGGCGGCTTTGGTCAGCACATCGGCAATGGCCAGGCGATCGAACTGATCGGCACCGACCCCGTCTTTCCGCAGTGGCTTGATCCGGCGGATGCCGATCCGCTGGATGGCTGGAGCCAGCAGCGCGATCATCTGGTGCTGAATGCCGTCTCGTATCGCTACGTCAGCCCGGAGATTCCCGGAGCGGCGGAACTGGACGCCAACGGCGAGTGGCTGCCGGGCACCGACTATGGTGCTATCTGGTTTCCGAACAACGTGCCCGCCGGCTGGGCGCCTTACCACTATGGCCACTGGGTCAATCACGCTCCGTGGGGCTGGGTGTGGGTTGAAGACGAGCCGTGGGGCTACGCGCCCTTCCATTATGGCCGCTGGGTGAGCTTTGCCGGGCGCTGGGGCTGGGTTCCCGGACCTCCGGCCGCGCGCCCGGTGTGGTCCCCAGCACTGGTGGTTTTTGCAGGTGGAATCCATGTCGGTGGCGGCGGAGTTTCGGTGTGGTTTCCGCTGGGTCCCGGCGAGCCGTATCGGCCCTGGTATCCGTGCAGCCCGCGCTACATCGACCAAGTGAACATCTCGAACATCACCGAAAGCCGCGTGGTGCATGTGCAGACGACGTACGTGAACATTGTCAAC
>CAZHKN010000406.1:0-3146 GCA_964532725.1 uncultured Occallatibacter sp. | reverse complement strand
CCTTCTACACCTATCACAAGATCATGGCCGGCCATCTGGACATGTACACGCACTGCGGCAGCCTGACCGCCTTCCATACCTCGCAGCGGATGGCCGAGTGGGCGATCAAGTGGATTGAGCCGCTGAGCGACGACGAACTGGCCAAGGTCCAGATGGTTGAGCATGGCGGCATGAACGAGGTAATGTTCAACCTCTACGCCATTACCGGCGAAAAGAAGTATCTCGACGCCGGCTACCGCTTTGAGCACAAGCGCTTCTTCGATCCACTGGCCGCGCGTGAGGACAAGCTGGCGGGAAATCACTCCAACACCAATATTCCCAAAGTTGTGGGTGCGGCTCGAGGCTACGAGCTGACCGGAGACGAACGCTACAAGAATATATCCGAATACTTCTGGCACACCGTTGTCGAGCATCACAGCTTTGCTCCCGGAGGCACCTCGAACAACAACGAGGGTTGGAGCGAGCCGGATACGGCGGGCACACATCTCGCGCCCGGTGGGCAAGAGTGCTGTTGCAGCTACAACATGCTCAAGCTCACCCGGCACCTGTTTGGCTGGCAGCCCGAGGCGCGCTGGATGGACTATTACGAAAAGCTATTGTGGAATGTGCGCGCCGGCACCCAGAACGACAACGGCAGGCTGATGTACTACGTCGCCACAATCCCCGGCGGCTGGAAGACCTTCGACGATCCCTGGGATTCAAACTTGTGTTGCACGGGAACAGGCTCGGAGGAATATGCCAAGCTGGTTGATACGATCTTCTTTCACGATGAGAACAGCCTCTATGTGAATCAGTTCATCGCCGCGTCCGTGCATTGGCCTGAGAAGCATGTGCGCGTAATGCAGCAGACCAGCTTCCCAGAAGAAGAGCGCACTGTGCTAGTGATTCATGCGGAGCAGCCCGCAGCCTTTGCGCTCAAGGTGCGCGCTCCGCACTGGGCGCAGGGAATCGAAGTGCGTGTCAACGGGCAACTGGAAAAAGCATCTGCCGGGGGCGACGGCTATCTGACTCTGCATCGAAGCTGGAAAGGCGGAGACCGTGTCGAAGTGGAGCTGCCGATGGCGCTGCGGCAAGAGGCAGTGCCGGGCAGTCCGGAGCTGGCAAGCCTGGCGTATGGGCCGCTGGTACTGGTTGCCTGCATGGGCCGCGATGGCCTGAGCCAGGACATGATCGATGGCGGGCAAGGGCCGGATATGGGCCGCTTGCCTGCGCTGCCAATGCCGACATTCAACGGCGACAAAGCAGCGGGAGAAAGCCCCGCGTGGGTGAAGAAGAGCGAAGACGAGTCGCTGCTCTTCCACGCTGCGGGGCAAGGCAAGGACTTCGCGCTCAAGCCGCTGTATAAGGTGATGGACGAACGCTATTCGGTCTACTGGCAGCAGACTCCGGCGCAAGCCGTCTGAGAACCGCTCCGGAAACTTGGGCACAAGTTTCCGGAGCAGAAGTGCGAATGATTTGAATGGCGCGGGCTTCAATGCATGTTTGCCGATTCGTCGCTGATCCGCGTCTGATCGGTGATCCAGTTAACCTCCCATGTCTTGCCGCCGTCATCGGAGAATGATTGCTCAAAGTGGGCTGAATTCGGCGTAATTTGCGACCAAACATAGCGGACAAAGATCATACGCCCGTGAAAAGGTTCCTGGTCGTAAAACTCGCCGGAGCCGTTCTTGAATTCGCCGACCGTTGCGGGAAGGCTGATCGCGCCGTCTTTGGCATTGGCCCAATAGATGCTCCACTGATGCGATTGCGGATTGTAGAGGCGAACGGTCATCCCGTCGATGTGGCCGGCGGGTCCGTCCGTTTCGAGTTGGTCGAAGACGCAGCGACCATCCCAGAATTGGCGCGCGCTGTCTTTGCCGTCATACTCCGTCCAGGTAGTCGAGCCGGTGAGAGGCTTCTCCAGCTTCTTCAGGTGGATCTTCCAGGAGCCTACAACGAAGTCGAAATCGTGTTGTCCATCGCGCGCGGCTGGTTGAGAACTCGCCTTTGCTGTGTCTTGTTGCGCAACAGCGCGTATTGGCTGCAAAAGGCTAGTTATCCCGCATGCCAGGAGAAGAGCGGGGATGAATTTCAAAGTATTCAAGATTTCCTCCTTGTTGTTCACACGGGACGCCGTCTTCACGCCGCCGGTCAGGTAAACATTAGCTTGCGTAGTGGTCATCTACAATAACCAGATAAGGAAAATCTTCTATAACCACTTTGATTTCGCATGAAGCGCGTCTCTGACAGTTTTCTCTCGCCCATCGCATTTGACCGGAGCGTGACCACTCCGATCTATCGGCAGTTGTATGACTGGATTCGCGGAGCCATTCTGGATGGCCGCATGCGGCCCGGCCAACGCGTGCCGTCCACAAGAGCTTTGGCGGTTGAACTGAAGATATCCCGAATCCCCGTGTTGAATGCTTACGAGCAGTTGCTCGCCGAGGGGTATCTGGAGAGTTTTGCCGGGGCGGGCACTTCTGTGGCGCGGCTGATCCCGGATGAATCCCTGCGTCCGGCTGCGGGAAAAGCAGGCAAAGAGGCGAGCGCGAACCCAGAGCAACGCGGCCCTCGCCGGATATCGCAGCGCGGCGCGGCTTTGGTGCAAACGCCAGTGGAATCGGGGCTGAGTATTCTGGGCGCGTTTCGGGTGAGCCTGCCTGCCCTCGATCAGTTTCCTCTGGATCTCTGGTCAAAGCTGTCTGTTCGCCACTCTCGGAAGCTGTCAGTTAGCGCAATGGGTTACGGAGATGCGATGGGATACCTACCGTTTCGAGAGGCTATTGCGGAGTACCTTGGCGCAAGCCGCGCGGTGCGGTGCGATCCCTCGCAGATTATGGTGACAACCGGGTCGCAGCAGGCCTTGCAGATCTGCGCGCATGTCCTGCTAGACCCCGGGGACCGCATCTGCATGGAAGAACCGGGCTACCCCGGCGCGCGGAATGCCTTTGTCGCGAGCGGAGCGAAAGTGGTCACGGCGGGAGTGGATGAGGAAGGCATGGACGTGCCTAGGTTCATTCGCCGCAAGGGAAGCGCCCGCGTTGTTTACATTACCCCTTCGCATCAATATCCCACCGGGATGACGATGAGCGCCGCGCGGCGTATCGCTCTGCTGCAATGGGCCGCCGAGGCGGGAGCATGGGTGATTGAAGACGACTACGACAGCG
>CAZHKN010000405.1:0-3156 GCA_964532725.1 uncultured Occallatibacter sp. | reverse complement strand
TTCCTATGGGAACTCGTCGCCGGTATCCCCGGGAAAAATAAACCGGTTGGCAGTGGTTCCTTGCTCGGCGGCGATGCTGCTCTGCCCGTACCCGGGTGGCTCGCGTCAGCCGCTTGATAGGCAAGTCTGATAGTACAGCGTGACGGCAGCGCTGGCAAGTGACGTTTGCCTAAAGGGTAGATTTAGGATGTTAAAAAGGATTCATCGGCAGGAAACTAGAGGCCCCAAACCCCACTATGTACAAAACGCCACTCTTCAAGGAGTGGCGTTTCATAATTCTGCTCTGGCCACTGGCCTCCCAAGTCCTTCAGGGCGATAGAGAAATCCCTACCGTCCTGTCCGCAGTTTGTCCTGGCTGGCTGTCCCTTTGCGGGCCGCTCTTGGGCGGTTGCTCTTGCCGGGCATCTGCTGTTCTAAGGGCTTGCCGGAGTACATCCAGCAGCCGGTACATCACTGGCGCTTTCTATATAGCAATCTGTGTACCAATCGATAGATTGATTTATTTCTACAACTTACATTGACTTTATCTCGGCATCACTTCTCATTACAGAAGAATTCCGGCGTGGTAATTCAAAAAACCATAGAAACTTGCACTTATCGCTGGCACTGCGAGCAATAGTGCGTTCCCCGGCCGGCAAGCAGAATCCGCCGAATCGGCGTCTGACAGTGCCGACAGGGTTCTCCGGTTCGTAGATAGACGCAGTGCTCCAACTGGAAGAAACCGCGCACCCCGTTCGCGTCTACATAGTCAGAGACCGAGGAGCCGCCCAGCCGGATCGCGTGTTGCAGCACCTCGCGCAAGGCCAGTCGCAGCCGTTCCAAGTCGGCCCGCGTCAGCCGTCCGGCCTGTTTTCGTGGCCGGATCCCCGCACGGAAGAGGCTTTCATCGGCATAGATATTGCCCACCCCCGCCAGTAGCGTCTGGTTCAGCAGCGCTGCCTTGATAGCCAGCTTACGGCCACGGAAGAGCGCGGCAAATTCCTCCGCTTCGATGCTTAGTGGATCACTGCCGGGGCTGGCGAAACCCGCCGTCTTACGCAGGTCGCGCCATTCCAGACGCCCAAACCGCCGCGGATCGACAAAACGAATCTCTCGTCCACTCGCCAAGGTCAGCCGCGCATGAGTGTGCGCAGCAACCGGCGCATCCGGCGTCGTCACCAGGAGCCGGCCGGTCATGCCCAGATGCACTATCCACTGTGCCTCGGCAGCGACCTCCGCGCCTTCCCTCCCCAGGCACCCCATCTCCGCCGCTGTCATCCTGAGCGCAGCGAAGGACCCGCGTTGGAGGATATCGCTCAGGTGCCCGGCCCTCGCTGCGTTTTTGTTCTTGCGGCTAGAATGGGAGGACAAGTGATCGTCTGCGCCGCTCAGCTCGCAAACAATGTGCTTACCCGTCCGATGCACGGCGAGAATCGCGCGCCCCTCCAAGCCCGCCGCCTGCCGCGCCGCTGGGGTCTTGAACGGCTCCCGATGACTCCCAAACCAAACCTGCGCAATCACATCCCCGCGCACACGCTCGTGTACGCCGCGCGCAATCGTCTCTACCTCAGGCAGCTCAGGCATCTGTCAATTGTATTGGAGTGTCGCAGCGATGCAGCTTGTATTTGCCGGTCATTCCATCGCGTTCGCAAAGCCGACTTCAGGGTATTAATCCGGCGTTGAAATGTGCGTCGGCCTGAACATTACTAGCTCACGCCGTTAGTTGTCGCATAGAATCTCTTTCGCCCCGTCTCGATAGCGTTGCTTCGCGTTCTCTATCAATACGTCTCTAAGGCTATTTGAGAACCCCAACATGCTCGGGGAACCTGATTGCGATGTGTTATCGTCCACCTGCGAAGGAAACTTCAGGTAAGAGCCGTGCACCCGAAAGCAAGCGTACTTCTCGCCTGTGCCCGCATGCCTGAAGGTGAAACGAAAGACGAAGAAGGTCCTGAATATCTCGTCCAACTTCTCAGGGCTGGCAGCATTCGCGGTTTCTTGCGAATAAGGAAGTTCATTCCAGTGAGCCATCTTCGTCAGATCGAACTGATCATGTTCGCCGGGCCTTAGCTCCTTCGACCTGACCTGAAAAGCGCTGCTCCAATAGTTGGAGCGGGTCACTTGTGGAGTCAGGTCGTCCGTCTTTCCCGGGGTCGGGTACTCTTTGTCGACGGTATGAGTTGAGATGTCAATCTGAACATCGCTAATAGGCACTTTGCCGACGTTCACAACTCTTGCTGTTGCATTATTGAATACCTTTATCTGCACGAACGGCGGCAACTTATTGTCTATCGGAGACTGAGTAGTTGCCAAGGCCTTCGGCTGGAATGCTGGCTGCTTCAATTGAATGTTTGCCTCAGGCTGAGCCGGCTCGCCCCTTACGACAGGCTGAGGCAATGCTGTGACTTGGCGCGGCCAAATCTTCCACCCGAAGACCACAATGGCTGCCCATACCACGATGAGCACCGGAATCTTTCGCGTCCATGGCCGGATGAAGTGATGCACAGGGTAGACGACCAGTAATGCCATCGCACAGACAGTCCCTGCCGCCCAGATGGGAGTCTTTTCCATCCACATAGGCACTACTGTCATGAGGCCTGAAATACAGCAGAGGGCGACTGCAAGCCGGTCGCTAACAGTCCATCCCTGCTTCTTAGTTGTCTCTGAAGGCGGTGGTGATGCGCCGATTTGAATTGTATTCGAAGAGTTGTCGGTAGAGCCGACATTGACACGCGCGTTCGGCCCGGTCGCTGTGTAATTGTGTGTATGGCTCATGATTGGAGGCTGAGACTCGGGAACCGGCAGAGTGTCCTTCAGCCTGGCCATCCTCAGTCTATTCTTTGCATTCGACAGCGCTAATGTATCTGCGCTCCCTAAGCGAGAGCGATAGATCTCCCGCATCAAAGGAACATTTGTCATCGCCATACCGGGCGGCATCGCTTTATTCTGTGCGGTCTTCAGACCCTCAAGATGCTGAACTATCTCGGCCTCTAGATCCGAGTCGATCCTAATTCCCAACTCGGCCAGCGTGTTGAGGTAAATCTCTGCGTGAGCCGTCATCCGCTTTTCGATAAAGCTTTCGATTGCTTCGATGTCCCGCTGCACGCGCACACTGGAGTTAGATAGCCCGGTGGCCGCCAACTCACATGCTACGTCTCTTCGTTCTCGATTCATCTC
>CAZHKN010000404.1:0-3158 GCA_964532725.1 uncultured Occallatibacter sp. | reverse complement strand
TCCGCCAGGCCCTGCACAAGCTCGGCCAGAAGCTCAACGAGACCCGCGCCCACTGCGAGATGCTGGTCGCCGAACATCGCCGCGCCAAGGTCGTTGGTAGAGCCGCGCAGGCCCGTCAGGCCGCCGGTCCCGAGCGCGAGCACGCAATGGACCGCATGAAGAGCCGCGTCCAAATGACGGCCGCGCAGAATATCGCCACCAACGAAGTCCTCGCCCCCGAGTCCCTCGAAGACCGATTTCAGGCACTTGAGAGCGAAGACAAAATTGAGCTGATGTTGAGCGAGATCAAGAGCCGGCAATCGGCGCAGGCCTGAAATGGGTCTACGCCAGAAGACCACGGAAAATCTGTGTCCGCGGAGCGCCGTTGTGCGTCTAACAAGAAAGACTGTTTACACACGATGAATCGTTCCTGTCGCCCTCGCAAGAGGCTGCCTGGAGTGATTTACCCTTGAGAGAGCCGCTACCGATTCTCTCGAATTGCGAATCGGCTCTTCGGCCACAGATTTTACGACAGGTGAATGGATGCGGATTGTTTCTGGAGCTGTTTTTTCAACGCTGGCTGCTGGCTTGGTTTTATTTGCGTTGCCCCAACAACTCACGGCGCAAGCATCCGCAGTAACGGTTGCCGCGCTTGAACCGGCTCCCGATACGCTGCCCGATGCTCCGCTCCCGCAATTCTCATTGGCAGCGGCTGATCTTGCGGAACAAACCACACGCGCGGCTCAAACCCAACAGCCCGCGGCAACGACACCCGCGCCGCAGGGCACTTCCAGTTCGCAAACGCCGGCTACACAATCCGACGCGGATAAAAGCCAGCACGAAAAAGCCGAAGAGCAAATCAAAGAGCAGGAGAAGCAGCGGGTCGCAGGCGTTGTACCCACTTTCAACGTCTCTTATCGTGCTGACGCTGTCAGCCTCACCGCCAGCCAGAAGATACGCCTCGCCTTCCGCTCCGCCATCGACCCCGTCACCTTTGCCGGAGCGTTTCTCATCGCCGGCTACCACGAAGCTGAAGACGATGACACCGGCTTCGGATGGGGCATTGAGGGATATGGAAAGCGTTCCGGGGCGGCGTACCTCGACAGCTTCGACGGCACAATGATTGGTAACGGAATTTTACCCGCTTTGCTTCACCAGGATCCGCGCTACTTCCGGCTCGGCCACGGATCCGCGACGCATCGGCTCCTCTATGCCCTCTCTACCAGCGTCATCAGCAGGCACGACAATACCGGTAAGTGGGAACCGAACTATTCCAATGTGGGCGGCAATATTATTTCCGGCGCTATCTCAAACCTTTACTACCCTTCCGGTAACTCCGGCATCGGCCAGACCTTCTCCGATGGGTTGATCCAGACCGCCGAGGGAGGGATTGGCTCCATCTTCAATGAGTTCTGGCCAGACATCTCGCGCCGCTTCCTGCACAAGGATCCAACTCACGGACTCGACGCCCAGGCCCGCGCGCAGGACGCAGCGGAAAAAGCCGAGCGGAAAAAAGCAACCAATCCTCAGCCTGCGCCGCCGCAATAAACGCACCCGCTGGTGCAAGTCTCCCGCACCACCACTTTGCTCAACGCGGGCAGCGTAGACCGCAGCCTGCCCCAAATCCATCGCGCCAGATTTTCGCTTGTCGGATTCTCCAGCCCGGCCACGTCATTCAAACAGCGATGGTCGATCTCATCTTCAATCGCCTGAAAGGCGGTCTTGATCTCGGCGAAATCCATCACCCATCCAAAGTGCGGATCAACCATTCCGCTCACATGAATCGCAATCTGAAAGCTGTGTCCATGCAGCCGCCGGCACTTGTGTCCCTCGGGAACATTCGGCAGCCAATGCGCCGCCTCAATTGAAAACTCCTTGAAAATCTCCATCGTGTCCTTACGGGATTCCGACAATCTTGTGCGTCTGCAAACTCAACCGCCATTGCGGATGCTCCAGGCAATAGCGCACTGCAAGCTGCGTGTTCTCGGTGCGCTGAGGCCCATCCATCGGCTGCAGGAAAAAGTTTCGGAAAGCCATCGTTGCAAACTGCGCTGGCTGTGCCTCCTGCTGCGGATAAACCAGCTTCAGCTCATCGCCGCTCTGCTGCTTGAGCACCGCTCCCGCCTTGGGGCTGACGCACAGCCAGTCCACTCCATCCGGCGCAGTAACCGTTCCATTGGTTTCAACGGCAATCTCGAAATTGCGCGTGTGTAGAGCATCAATCAACGCTGAGTCCAGTTGCAACAGCGGCTCGCCGCCGGTGCAGACAACAAATCGCTTGCCTAGCGCGGCGTCTCCTGGCCAGTTGCGCTCAATCTCCGTGGCCAGCTCTACGGCCGTCTCAAACTTCCCACCGCCCGGCCCATCCACGCCCACAAAATCCGTATCGCAGAACTGGCAAACTGCGCTCTGCCTGTCGGCCTCGCGTCCCGTCCATAGGTTGCACCCCGCAAACCTGCAAAACACCGCAGGCCGCCCAGACTGCGCCCCTTCGCCCTGCAATGTATAGAAGATTTCCTTGACCGCGTAACTCAAATCGAACTGCTCCATTTTCACCTGACGAACGCAATCAACAACGCCCAGACGCCAAAGATGACACACTAACCGTCACGCTGACGGTTCAGCGGAAGAAACTTATGAAGGGATGCGGTAATTGCGGCTACGAGGCTTTGGCGTGCGGCAAGCCTGTTTCCGGTGCCGCCTCTTCGCCCGGTTTGATAGGAACGCCGTCCTTTTGAATCATCACCGGGTTCGGCCAGCCTACCCAGATGGTCGCCTGATCCCAGTAGGCTTGTGTCGCCTCTTCGTCGTTTGGATCATAGGGGCCGTCTTCGGGGTCATAGGGAATTGGAGCGTCTGAGTCGTAATCGCGCTTGACGCGTTCCCAGTCAGTCATGTCACGATTTGGCAGCGGCATAGGATCTCCTTTCCTTGCGCGAAGCGGGTCGAAACGAGATAAAGCGAATATTCCCCTTGCGAATAGTGTAAACCAAAGCCAAAATTGATCCTCCCTGTTCGACCAGCGCAACATCCAAAAAACGCGCCTCAGGTACCAATCTGACCCTCGTTGTGACTTTATCCTGATTCTCGTAAACCCGATGCGCAGCCCAGAAGTCGAGTCCGTGCTTCCGCAGGTTTGCCTCGCGCTTGGCTTCATCCCATTCGTACACGCGAACATT
>CAZHKN010000403.1:0-3177 GCA_964532725.1 uncultured Occallatibacter sp. | reverse complement strand
CCTTGATTCTTTTTTCGCCGCTGCTTCTGGCTATCGGCGTTGCGATCAGGCTGGATTCTCCAGGTCCGGTCTTTTACTTTTCCGAGCGCATCGGCAAGAAGGGCCGCGTCTTCCGCTGCATCAAATTCCGCACCATGGTGCGCGACGCCGAGGGCCGGCAGGCGGACATGATGCACATGAACGAGCGCGACGGCGTGCTCTTCAAGATCGCCAACGATCCGCGCATCACGCGCCTCGGCCGCTTTCTGCGCAAGTATTCGCTGGACGAGCTGCCGCAGTTTTTTAACGTGCTGCGCGGCGATATGAGCATCGTCGGCCCGCGCCCGCCCATCGCCAGCGAGGTGCGCAAATACAAGCTCAGCCACCTGCGCCGGCTCGACGTCACCCCCGGCATCACCGGCCTCTGGCAGGTGCAGGCCCGGCAAGACCCCAGCTTCGATAGCTACATCTCGCTCGACGTAACCTACATCGAAAACTGGTCCATCTGGCTGGATCTGAAAATCATCGTCCGCACCATCGCCGTCGTCTTCTCCGGGACCGGATCGTAGGTCTGAAAATCTACTGGATGACAGGAAGAAGTGAACCCGCTAATCGGCTCTTAGGCTGTCGGGGCGGGAGCCGACTCTTTCTCTTGCAACGCCAATGCGGCAGGCGGCAACTCCTCGGCGATCTCCACTCCAGCCTCTCGAACCATCCGCGCAACCGTCGCCGCATTCAGCCGAGTAGCGTCATATTCGATGCGTAGAACCTGCGCGGCGCGTTCGATAGTCAGCCGCCGGATTCCGTAAACTTCGCGCGCGCTGGTCAAAGCCTGAACTGCCAGCACCGAAGGCTCTGTCTCATAACGATAGAGAACTTCCAAAGTCGTCATAGGCTCATGATACCAACATTTATAACCCTTTGATAAACGCCCGCATCTCTGGACTGGACCAATCCTGCGCTCCAATAATCTTGCGGCGAATCACGCCCTGGCGGTCGATAATGTACGTCTCCGGCCACATCTCGGTATGGAAGAGCTTCGCCGCGGATTCGCTGGGGTCGCGGACGGTCAGCAGGTCCACATGGCGGCGAATGAGAAAGCTCTTGTACTCGTCCTCATCCTCGTCCACGCTCACGGCCAGAATCGCCAGATCAGGCTGTTCATGATGCAGCGCAAGTAACGAAGGCAGCTCTTCGACACAGGGTCCGCACCACGAGGCCCAGAAGTTTACCAGCACCACTTTGCCCCGGTAATTGGCCAGATGAATCGATGTGGTCCCATCGGAGACATTGAAGTCAGGAGCAGCCAGACCGGTTTGCGCCGGGTGCGCGCCGCGGTCGCAGCCTGCGATCAACAGCAGTCCGGCAATTATCAGAACGGCGAAACAATTCAGACGGGTCAGCACCTCTTTATAATACGAGGCGAAGCAATCGGAGCGAAAGAGCCGCACGATGAAAGAGAAGGAACCCAAAGTGGAGAAACCGGCCCGGCCCGAAGGCTTTACGCCGGTGCTGGGCCTCGCCGAAGGCCCAGGAATCCGTGCCGAGCTGCCGGCGCGGCCAGGAACGGTATACGACCAGCCGGAGCCGGACCAGTTGATCGAGCTGACCGTCATCATCCCGGCCCGCAATGAAGAGGATTGCCTCGGTGCCTGCCTCCAATCGCTCGTCCGCCAGTCAGAGCCGCTCTTTGAGCTGGGCAAAGACTGGGAGCTGATCGTCGTCAACGACCGCTCCACCGACCGCACGGCGGAGATAGCCCTCGGTTTTCAGGGCGTCACCGTTCTTGATTCCGAGGAATTGCAGCCGAACTGGACGGGCAAGTGCAATACGGTGTGGACCGCTGCCCGCCGCGCGCGCGGCCGCTGGCTGCTCTTTACCGATGCCGATACGATCCACGAGCCGGGCAACCTGCGCCGCGCCATGCATGAGGCCACGCGCCACAAGGCGGGGGTCCTCAGCTACTCACCCCGCCAAATCGTCTCAGGTCTCGCGCAACGGTCGCTGATGCCGCTGGTTTTTTGTGAGCTCGCACTCGCCTATCCACCGGCCAAAGTCTCTGACCCCAGCCAGCGCATCGCCGCTGCCAACGGGCAATTCCTCCTTGTTGAGCGCGAGGCCTACCGGCGGCTCGGCGGTCACGCTGCTGTCTCCAACAAGGTGCTCGAAGACGTGGAGTTGGCCTATCTGGCCAAGCGCCGCAAGCTTGGGCTGCGTTTTCGCTATGCGGACGATGCCGTCTCCACGCGCATGTACCGGGCGGCCGCGGCAATGATCGAGGGCTGGACAAAGAACCTCGCCCTGCTCTTTGACAATGCGCTGGCGTTGGCCGCCTGGCGCGTCTTGGATATTGCCTTGCTGGTGGGATTGCCGTTACTGGCCGTATGGCTCTGGAATGCCCGATTCGCGGCTCATTCACTGCAATGGCTGGGCGCGGGTTGGGCGTTGCTGCTGCTCTGGGCGCGCACGCTTTTCCGTTTTTATGCCCGCGCGGCGAAGTCGAATTTTCCGCTTGTCGATTGCGCGTTGTCACCGCTGGGGTTGCCGCTATTTGTTTTTCTATTGGTCAGCAGTTGGTATCAGCATAAGATACTGAAGCGGGTAAGCTGGAAGGGCAGAAGTTACGCGGCATGATGGCTACAATGGGATGATCCGGCGAAAACAACCTGAGATTGCGCTGAAGCAAGTTGCAGTCGAAGAGCATCAAACACTTCAGAGGGAAGGCTGGATGGGTTCTGCTAATAAACAGCGCGAAAGATTCTTTCTGGACCAATTTCTTGAAATTCAAGGAATATCGCCTATATCCGTCCAACAATTTGACCCGCCTGACTTCCTAATCGACCTTGAAGGGCGTAAGGTTGGTATCGAGGTGACAGAGCTTTTCATTAGAACTGTCAGATCGAAAGCGCATCACCTACCGACGAAGGACATACTTCTCCAAGAACTAGAATCAATTACTGATCGGATTGTGTCCAAAGCGCGAGAGATTTATTTGAATGCCGGCAATCCTCTTGTCCTGTCGACAATTGTTTTCTCAAACCGAATCACAGTCGACCAGAATCGCGATCAGATCTCCGAGCTTATTGCACATCAGATTCAGATTATGAATCTCCCGAATTCGCAGAAAGCTCAATGGAGATCAAGCGAGGATGAGTACGGACACCCTTTATCTGAGTCGGTCACTTATATTCATAGCTA
>CAZHKN010000402.1:0-3185 GCA_964532725.1 uncultured Occallatibacter sp. | reverse complement strand
GGAGCACGGCAATTGAATATCTGGGACAGACGATTTTTGTTGACCGGGAGCACGGAGCGCAGTTGGCGGCGAAAGTTCTGGCGGCGACGCCAATGCCAGTGGGCGATGTGGAGATGTTCTATGGAGCGCGAATGCCGAAAGATGCCCGTCTTTAGAGCGGTTCTCCAATCGGTGTGCCCTTGCTGGCGAAGTGCTGAGTGATTTTTTCTTTCACCCTAGCGACAAAGACCTGTCGCCGGGGACCCCGGAGAGGAAAAAGCCACACAGCGGTAGTGGTTCCGGGGTATAGCAATTGAAGAACCGCTGTAAGCGACAAGGCTGTAACCGGGATTGAATAAGAAACGTAACCGGAAGAGATGAAGAGAGGCACAATGAACGCACGCAATCGAGTTTTTATGATTTTAGGAATACTGACGCTGGCGTCGCTGACCTGGTATTTGGTAACGGTTCATCATTCCAGCGACCTTGAGTTGATTGGCACGGTGGACGCGAATGAGATTGTGGTCAGTTCGAAGATTCAGGGGCGGATCCAGACACTGACGGTGGACGAGGGCCAGGAGGTAAAGGCAGGCCAACTGATCGCGGTGATCGAGAGCGACGATCTGGCTGCCGCCGAGAAGGCAGCCGAGGCCAATGCATCCAGCCAATCGGGCAAGTTGGAAGAGACGGTGGAGACCGAGCGCCAGACGCGCGGCGAGACCGGCAGCGCAACGGCCAATGCCGAGGCACAGGTAAGGGCCGCACGGGCAGCCGAAGCGCAGGCGCAGGCCAACTACGACCATCAGCAGGCGGATTCAAAACGTATTGTCGCGCTGGCCGAGCAAGGCATCATGAGCCAGCAGTCGAAAGACGAAGCGGATACCAGTTTGGCCGCGGCAAAAGCCGCGGTTGATACGGCTACTCAGAATGTAGCCGCCGCGGAAGCCGCGCTCAAGCAGGCGCGTGCCCATGAGCTGTTGACCACGGTTGCCGAGCGCACGGTGGATTCGACGCGGGGCATGGTTGACAATGCCAAGGCGCTGGCGCAACAGGCGAAGGTGCAGGCGGGATACGCGCAGATATTTTCTCCAGTCTCAGGACGGGTAAATGTGCGCGCGGCGCGCCAGGGAGAAGTCGTTACGCCAGGTCAGGCGATTGTAACGATCATGGACCTGGGCGAGACATGGGTCTATGCGCCGTTGCCGGAGACGCAGGCCGACAGCGTGAAGCTGGGCGATGTGCTGCGAATCAAGTTCCCCAGCGGCGCCGAGACGCAGGGAAAAATCATTGCGAAATCTTCTGAGGCGGACTTTGCCACGCAACGCGATGTGAATGATCGCAAACGCGACATTCGCACCGTGCAGTTGAAGCTGATCATTGCCAACCCGGACGAGAAATATGTGCCGGGAATGACAGCCGAAGCCTACATCCCGAAAGAGAAGCTGGTGAAGCAATGAGTGCCCCGGCAGAAATCTCAACCAAAACGCAAAAAGGCTCGGAGAGTCCCGCAATTCAGGTGGAGAAGATCGTCAAGCGGTATGGCGACTTTGAAGCGGTGAAGGGCGTGGACTTCTCGGTGGCTGAAGGAGAGATCTTCGGCTTGCTAGGACCGAATGGCGCGGGCAAGAGCACGCTGATCCGCATGATGACCACGCTGATTCCAATCACCAGCGGCAGGGCGATCATCAGCGGACATGATGTGGCCAAGGAACCGGACGCCGTCCGCCGCCAGATCGGAGTCATTCCCCAGGCACTCACCAGCGATCCCGATCTGACAGTGGAAGAGAACCTGAGCATCTATGCCAAGCTCTACAGCGTGCCGAAGGCGCAACGCGAGAAGAACATCAATGAGGTGCTCGAAGCAGTAGACCTGACCAAGTGGCGCGATGCGCAGACCAAGACACTCTCCGGCGGAATGAGGCGGAGGCTGGAGATCGCGCGCGGTCTCGTGCACAACCCGCATATCTTTTTTCTCGATGAGCCGACGACGGGACTCGACCCGGTGAGCCGCATTGCGGTTTGGGAGATGTTGAACAAGCTGAAAGCCACGCGCAACCTGACAATGCTGCTGACCACGCATTACATGGAAGAGGCGGACAAGCTCTGCGACCGCATTGCGATTGTGGATCACGGAACTCTGGTGGCTCTGGGCACGCCGATTCAACTCAAGCAAGGTGTTCCAGGAGCGAATGTGGTTGAAGTGCATTTTGACCGCGAGACCAAAGAGTGGCAGGAGCGGCTGGAGAAGCTGGACGGCGTGACCAGCGTGCAGGCTCTGAGCGCGGGCTTCTATCGCGTACTTACGTCAAGCGGATCGAAGACAACGATGCAACTGGTGGAGTTGGCCTCCTCGCTGGGCGAGACGCTGACTTCGCTGAGTGTGCAAAACACCACTCTGGACGATGTTTTCGTCCACTACACGGGCAGGCAGTTGCGCGACGAGCAGGTGAAGTCGGTGTTCACAATGCCGCCGCGGCCGGGAGCACAGCCATGAACAGAATGTTTGCGATTGTCGAGCGCGAGATGCGCAAGTTTTTCCGTTCGCCGGTGCTGATGATCATGTCGATGATGGTGCCAATCCTGCAATTGATCATCATGGGCAACGCTTTCGGCGGCAAGATCGTTGGCGCGCATGTGGCCGTTGTCGATCACGATCACGGGCCGCAGGCGGTAAAGATACGCGAAGGCTTTGACGCGATTGCCGTCAACATAAAGACTTTTACGACGGTCGAGTACGAGGACGAGATACAGGCGCGGGAAGATGTGCGGACGGGCAAGGTGGATGCCGCGGTCGTTATCCCGGCGCAGTATTCGCGCCGAGTTTACGCGCAGGACGCTCCGGAGATCGGCCTGGTGGTGGATAACTCCGACCCGTTTACTTCGAGCAGCCTCGAATCGGAGATGCAACTGCTGATCAGCGCGTTGACGACTCCGGTGGTTCAGCCGCGCCTGGCGAGCGCGATCGCACTGGAGATCGTCGAACTCTACCCCTATGTGAACTACATGAAGTTTCTGCTGCCCTGCTGCGTGGCTCTGGCCATGTATATCTCGGTAATGATCGGCGGCGGCATGTTGTATATCGACGACAAGGCGCGCGGGGTGCATGAGGGATATCTTGTAACTCCAATCACTAAATTCGAACTGGTTTTTGGCCTGAATATCGCCGGCTCGATCAAGGCAGTTCTAAGCGGCATCTCGCTGACCAT
>CAZHKN010000401.1:0-3188 GCA_964532725.1 uncultured Occallatibacter sp. | reverse complement strand
TCGCCCAGGGCGTTGACACCGGCGGCGCCGGCGATCAGGGCATGATGTTCGGCTATGCCTCGAACGAGACCCCTGAGCTGATGCCGGCGGCCATCTCGCTGGCCCACAAACTCACCCGCCAACTCACCGAGGTGCGCAAGAGCGGCAAGCTCTCCTATCTGCGCCCCGACGGCAAGAGCCAGGTCACCGTTGAATATGATGAGTCCGGCAAGCC
The DNA here is from genome assembly GCA_964532725.1 of uncultured Occallatibacter sp. GTDB lineage: Bacteria > Acidobacteriota > Terriglobia > Terriglobales > Acidobacteriaceae > Telmatobacter. Next base: position 2,974 of record CAZHKN010000401.1, on the reverse strand, counting down.
CAGTCGCATCGACGCGGTGGTTATCAGCAGCCAGCACGCCGAAAGCGTCTCCAACGAAGAGCTGCACGCCGATATTCTCAAGTATGTGATCCAGGCTGTTCTGCCCGCCGAGTGGCTCGACGAGCGCACCAAATACCACATCAATCCCACCGGCCGCTTCGTCATTGGCGGACCGATGGGCGACACCGGCCTCACCGGTCGCAAGATTATCGTGGATACCTACGGCGGCGCGGGCCGTCACGGCGGCGGCGCCTTCAGTGGAAAAGACCCGACGAAGGTCGATCGCTCCGCTGCCTACATGGCGCGCTACATTGCCAAGAACATTGTGGCTGCCGGCCTCGCAGAGCGCGCTGAAGTCCAGCTCGCTTACGCCATCGGCGTGGCCGAGCCGGTCAGCGTACGCATTGAGACCTTTGGCACCGGCAAGGTAGGCGAGGCAAAGCTCACAGAACTCGTCCGCAAGAACTTCTCGCTGACACCGAAAGGAATCATCGAGAGCCTCAACCTGCGCCGTCCCATCTACCAGAAGACCGCTGCCTACGGCCACTTTGGCCGCACCGAGCCGGAGTTCACCTGGGAAGCAACCGACAAAGCCGCTGCGCTGGCCGAGCAGGCTGGCTTGGTTGCCGCCGCAAAGTAAATTCACACGGTCGTTAAGAATTGCAGAAACATAAAAGGACTCCGCTCACCGCGGGGTCCTTTCTTTTTTTGCCGCGGCGCGTCCATCCAATAGAATGCTTGAGTGCTTCTGAACGTCTTTTGAACCCGGAGATACGAATGCGTTTCCCCTGTTTTTCCGCTCTTGTTCTTGCTGTTGCCGCCATCATGCCGGCTCATCTTTCAGCCCAGACATCTACTGCCCCGCCAACCGCTAACTGGGATTACGAAGGCAAGCGCGGCACGTTGGTCTGGGGCAAGCTCGACCCCTCCTACAAAGCCTGCGGCAGCGGCCATGAGCAGTCGCCGATCAATATTCACGGAGCGCATTTGAACAAAGCGCTCCAACCCATTGAGTTCCATTACAGGTCTGGGCCGGCCACCCTCGAGCACAACGGCCACACCATCGTAGTCCATGTAGACCCAGGCAGCTACATCGTCGCCAATGGGGTGCGCTACGATCTGCAGCAGTTCCATTTTCACCATCCCAGCGAAGAGGCCGTCAACGGCAAGCTCACCGAAATGGTGATCCACTTGGTGCATAAGAGCGCCGACGGCAAAACCGCAGTGGTGGCCGTACGCCTGAAACAAGACCTCGACAAGCCCAACGGAGTGCTGGCCGCGCTCTGGCCGCAGTTGCCGCAAAAAGCCGGAGCAACCGCAAAGGTCGCCGAGGAGATCGACCCCGCAGGCCTCTTGCCCGCCGATCGCGGCTACTGGACCTACATGGGTTCGCTGACCGTGCCGCCCTGCACCGAGGGAGTACGCTGGTTTGTACTCGAAGACGAGATGACCGTGAGCCGCGACCAGGTCCGCGCCTTTGCCTATCTCTTCAAGGTCAACTCACGCCCTTTGCAGGAACTGCATGGCCGCCGCATCGAGGCCAACGAGTAACCACCTGCGGTGGGGCCAACCGCCATCTACTTCATTGCCGTGCTGGACTGCACCACCGGAAGCAACACGGCGCTCGCTCCGTCCGAGCCATGTTCAATCGTCACCGTTGCCTTTCGAAAGTCCGAAGGTTGCGCGAAGAAGATATTTTTGACGTAGGTCTGCGGGTTGCGGTCGTAGAGCGGGAACCAACTCGACTGAATCTGTACCATAATCCTGTGTCCAGGCTTGAAGGTATAGTTCATAGTCGGCAGTCGAAATTTGTACTCCTGCACTTCACCGGCCGGGATCGGACTTGGGGCAGAAAAGCTCTTGCGGTATCGCCCACGGAAGATATCCATGCTGACCGGAAGCTGATAACCGGCCAGCTCAAGTTGCTCGGCATGGGTTGGCGGGTAGACATCGATAATCTTGACAACGAAATCTCCGTCGGTGCCTGTGGTCTTGGCGAAAATGTCCGCAAAGGGCGCTCCCTCGACACGTACCGGCTGAGTCAGAACCGGTGTCTGGTAAGAGAGCACATCCGGCCGGCTGGAGACGAAGCGCTGGTCCTGTACGAGCCAGGTAGTCCAACGCGCGTGGTCATCGAACGCAACAGGCGGCGCGATGAAGGGCACGGGCTTCGCCGGGTTGGAATCGTAGTTGTCTTCGCCGGCGGCTGCCGGTTGGAAACCGAGGCCGTTATTCGCCCCGAGATAAAGCGGGGTTAGTTGCGGCTCGTTCACGCCCGGCCAATCGGTGAATTTCTCCCATTGATTTTCCGCGGCGTTGTAGATGAGGACCGGCGGTAGCGGTTCGGCTGGCTTTTCATCCTTGAGATAAGTATCGAAGAATGGGATCAGCACGTTTTTACGAAAGTCAGCCGCCGTGTCGCCCTTCCACTTCAGAGGCCCAAGGCTTTCAGCCGCGTGGTTGACCTGGCTGTGATACCAGGGTCCCATGACAAGGTGGTTGTTCCCAGCCTTGCCCTTGGCCTTGAGGGCTTCCCAGGTATGGATCGCGCCATACATATCTTCCTGGTCCCACAGTCCCTGCAACCACACAGTGGGAATGGAAGAGGGATGAGCGGCGACAATCGTGTCGAGCGCCTGATCCTGCCAGAACGCGTCATAGGCTGGATGCGAAGAGAGCCTGCTCCAGAAGGGCAATTGCTGAAAGCCGTTCAGGTTCGCCCAGTTCCCGGCCGTGCCGGCGTCAAGAAAGTTCTGGTAGTCGTCAGCACTCCAGCGCGGCACGGATGCTCCGGCGCCGGTCTTGCTGCTCTGCTCGGTGAAGTAGTCGAGGTTGATCTGCCGGAATGCGCCGTAGTGGAACCAGTCGTCGCCCATCCATCCGTCGATCATGGGGCTCTCGGGCGCCGCGACCTTCAGCGCGGGATGCGGATTGAGCAGCGCCATGGTCACGGTCCAGCCGTCATAGGAGGAGC
>CAZHKN010000400.1:0-3202 GCA_964532725.1 uncultured Occallatibacter sp. | reverse complement strand
TGTTCAGGTTGGGAACGCCGGGATTCCGCAGGGCAAACGAATTGCGGGGCGCATCGCCGATCATGAAGGCCGCGTTACTCGCCACGCCAGCGTTGCAGTAAGGGCCGGTGGAAGCAGAGCACGCAACCCCACCTTGTCCAGCACCCGGTGTTGTGTTGCCGACATACCCGTTGATATAGCTGATGGCCGCGAAATTGTTGCCGGTAATGCCTTTGCCCCAGGGTCCGTTTTGACGGATGGTCTTTCCAGTGAAGCTAGGGTTGATATCCGGCATGCTCGTCCCAGTCGCAATCGGACTGCTGGGAGAACCGCCGCTGGGATAAGAAGAGGTCACAAAGAGAGGTGTCCCTGAGACATAGGTGCCGACTCCTGATACAGTCCAACCGCCTGCCACGGTCCGGACCAGGAAGTGGTCCCCGCCGATGCCCCCTCTGCCGAATGGCACGTGGTAGACACCGTAGATCGCTAGAGAATGTGGAACGCTGTTGGCGCTCACGGACCGGTCAATCCTGTTTTGCTGCCACCCGTGCCCATTGGCCATCGCTGTTGAAGGAATCGCCCAGCCACTGCGCTGGGTACCTGCATCGTCGAGATCCTTGGAGTAGGTGTAGTTCAGGTTGAGGGTCAACCCCTGGGACAGTCGCTTGATGATGGAGAGTTGCATGGCGTTGTAGCTGGCATTTGCCGTTGAACTTCCCCAGGTGTCCGTGGTGCTGGAGAACTGGGGCATCCAGGTAAGCGCCTGACCGATAGTGGCTTTGCCTCCGGCCAGTCCGAAACTGGCATAGGGCAAGTTGATGGCCGGCAGTCCAAGGGATGCCGCTTGCGTGTTGGCAGCCGTAAGATTCGCGGCATTCGCCGGCTGATTGAGCGTTGTACCCAACTGATAATAGATGGGATTGATTTGGCCGGATTGCAGGCCGCGAATATTGGCTGCGCCAGCGATGAAGTGGCTCTGTGAACCGGCGTAGTTTAGGGTAACTGTTACATTGTTGGTCAGCTGACGCTGAAGGCCGAAGTTCCAGAACTCGAACTCTGGCGCCCGCCCGGAAATGTAGGGATCAGCATACCCCGGCGCTCCACTGGCCGAGACAACTGCGCCCGAACCGTTCACGTAATTGCCCACGTTGAGAGCCTGACTTGCGGGGCCCGGCGCAGTAATTGGAGGCACGGTATAGTTCGGACCACCGAAGTTGGCGTTGCCGATGCCCAGGGCGTTGAACGCCGCGCTGTTGTTGAGGTAGAAGGCCGGGGCCGCTGAAGCGCCTGCCGGTACAGGGGAATAGGAGGGCGAGCTGGTGAAGCCAAGTTGCCCCGGGCCTTGATATGCGCCGCCCGCGCCGCCGGTTCCACCGGCATGAGAGTACACCACGGAATAGGCGCCTCGAATGTCGGTTTTGGAGTTCAGCGAGTAGGCGAAGCCGATGCGCGGTCCAAAGTTCTTCATGTAATTGTTGACCGGCGAAGCGCAATTGCAGCTCACTCCCGCGCCCCCCGCATTGCCCGCAAACTCCAGTGCGCCCTTGTTGCCTGTAACAGGGTTTGTGATATTCGGATTGAGGAAGGAGAAGCGGTTCTGAACCTCGTTGTAGGTGGGGATGTAATCCCAGCGCAGTCCAAGATTCAGGGTCAGCTTTGGAGTGATCTTGTAGTCGTCCGCGACATACGGAGCAATCGGCCTGTAGCGGCCTCCGAGAACGGAGAACGGCTGGAGCGTGATGGCTGTGGTGTCGACTGCGCCCAACAGGAAGCTTGCATAGGAGTAGCCGGTGTTGGAGGTAAAGGAGGTGCCTTTTGCGCCTGTTGTCATCCCGGAGGTTTCATTGGGCTGCCAGTTAAGCGTCAGTGCGGATGTGGGTCCGTCATACTGAGATGCATTTTCCTCAAGCCACTGCACCTGTATGCCGAAGGTAATCGCGTGCTTGCCTTTGATCCAGAGAAGGTTGTCGACTCCCGTGTAATTCTCAGTCACGGTCGTCGCGCTCACTCCAGACGCGCCCTCTCCCCATTCTTCCTGCGCATTGCTGCCGTTAAAAATGCTGGTGGGGAACTCGGTCACAGCCTGGCCAGTGGCTGGAACCCCTGGAAAGCCGATGCCCAGGTTCGCGGCTTCATATTGGCTGATTCCCTGAGTGACGTTTTTGAGCGGCGGTCCGCCAAAGTTGCTGAAGCCAAACTTGAATTGATTCACCAGATCGGGCGTGATCGTGTAGGAGTCCGAGATGTCGGACCAATGTCCGGCAACGGTCGATGCTGTTGTCCCCGTATACGGCAAGGGCAGAATACTGCCGGGAGGCGTGGTGGAGGTGGTGATGGCGGTATACGGCACGGCATGGCGGTTTCCGCCCGTCACTGTGGCCGACAAAGTCTGTTTCGGCGAGATGGTGTAGTCGATGCGCCCGGAGTAAAGCCAGTTGTCAAATCCGTTGGGAAATCCGCCAAGATAGTTGTTCGTGATTCCGGCAACGGTGGGAGTCGGCAGCCATTGCTGCATGGCCTTAGTAATGGGAGAGATTTCCGCCGCGGGAATGACGTTTGTAATGGTTCCGGTCGGATTGCCGTTGGGGCCCGTGCCGATACCGCCGGTCTGGCCGTAAGCGTAGCGGCAAGGTCCGTTTGTGCTGTTGGCGGTGCAAGCAGCCTGGGTGGTTGGATCGTAGAGAATGTAGCCGGGACCGCCATTCGCAGTGAGCAATTCAGAAAAATCGCCGGTCTGCATCCGCGTAGTCGGGACTGTTTCCGACGCATAATTCGGCGCGGTCCGGACGTGGACCTTGTCATAAGCCGCGAAGAAGAACAGCTTGTCGCGGCCATCAAAGAGGTGAGGAATCCTGATCGGGCCACCCACGGCGAAAGTAAACTCATTCTGGTGGTCGATCGGCTTGCCTACCGGAACAGTAGTAGCAACGCCGTCGATCGGCACCTTCTTGGTTGCGAACTGGGCGCTAAAGCCCCAGGTGTCGAAGAGGGTATTGCGCACGAAGTCGGCGACGGTTCCGTGAAACTGGTTGCCACCGGTTCTCATGCTGTAGTTCACCGAACCTGCGCCTTGATACTCGACGGATTGACCGCTGGTTAGCGCGCCAATTTCGCCGATGCCTTCCGAGGGAACGACATTGAGAATCGGACGGTTGTCGCCGATCTGGCTGATAGTCGTCACCGGAATACCATCCAGGTAGACCTCTTGCACACGGTTCGCTGT
>CAZHKN010000399.1:0-3209 GCA_964532725.1 uncultured Occallatibacter sp. | reverse complement strand
AACGAGTATGGGAACATAAGCTCGATCAAAGGGCTCAGGTTTCAACCGTTCAAGCATGGCGGGGCGAGGGTTGGTGCTGGGCGCAAGCCATCAGGTCGCAAGCCCATCCTGTTGCGCCTTAGTCCGAAATTGATTTCAGGTTTGCGAAAAGAGGCCGCGCGAAAGCGTCGGACACTATCTGAGGTCGCGGAAGAGCGTCTGGCTCAACATTAGGCGAATCTCCCATCCATGCCAGATGCCTGCGGCCGCGAAGCGACGCAGTTTTTGGATGTGGTGCGAAATCAAATGGCTGCTCAAGGAGGGATCCGAGACAAAATCCTTCGGGTCTCGATGCCCTTCGAAAAGGGGATAAGGTCGACGAGAATTCCAAAGAGGGGTACCCGACAGAAACGCATACTGTTCGGGAGTCTCTCAGATCCCTGGGCGGTCGTTCTCAAGGTTCATTCTTGGGCAGCGCTGTTGGAGGAGGGGAGGGTTCGCCCGTGCGCGGAAATAGCTAAAAGGGAGGGTATTACGCGGGCTCGAGTTTCCCAGCTTTGGCCTCTATCCGGGATCACGAAGGAGAAGGCGGACGAAGCTCTGACGGAGAGCAAGCGAAAGGAGATTAGCCTTCGAAAATTGATTCGAATCGCTCGGAATCCAGAAGTGAAATGAGAGAACCCCGGAGCGGAAAATTCGACCCCAGGGTAACTAAATGGACGCTATCAAGTAGGCTCGATTGAGTCACTATGGCGCGGCCCATTTAGTTTCTCTTAATTACCTTGGTGAAGCGGCCCACAAAAAATGTCGGACTTGACATATGTCGGAACCGACATACTAGTTTTCCATGTCTCAAGTCGACAAGCCTCTCGTGTGGATGGAGGGAGAAATCAAGACTCCTCCGTTCTCGGGTGAGGCCCGGATTGAGGCAGGCATGTTGCTACGGCGATTGCGGAAGGGCGAAAATATCGGCCTGCCGCATTCCCGTCCCATGCCGGACATTGGATCGCGTTGCCACGAGCTTCGCATTCGCGACGAGACCAAAAACTGGCGAATATTTTATCACAACTCAACCGATGCTCTGGTCATCCTCGAGGTGTACAACAAAACGACACAGAAAACTCCCCAAGCCGTCCTCGATAACTGCAAACGTCGCTTAAGAATCTACGAATCAATTTCATGAAATCCGCAAAAAAACAACGCCTCGAAGCCGCCGGCTTCAAAGTGGGTTCTGCCGATGATTTTCTGGCCCTTTCTCCGGAGGAAAGCACCTTGGTATCGCTACGGTTGTCGTTGGCCGAACAGGTGCGTAGCCGTCGTCTGCGATTGCACTATTCGCAGACGGAACTTGCGCGGCGTATCGGTTCAAGTCAGTCGCGGATAGCAAAATTGGAAGCTGCGGAGTCCGATGTGTCCCTTGACCTGCTATTTCGTGCGCTATTCGCGACAGGAGCCAAAATGAGAGATGTTGGAAAGGTTGTTGCGGCTGTTTGAACTCATAACTAAATGGACGAAGTCGGTTCATCCAGAAAGAGCCGCGATGGCACGTCCTATTTACTTTCTTTTAGTTAGGCGAAGCGCCTTCAGGATGTGGTCCCTCTTGAGACTCCGCAAGTTCAGCTGTAACCTATCGCGAATTGCCAAGCGCAACGTGGCAGCAACTGCCCTCGGTGTCCTGATACTGGTGCACCGCTCGACTGCCGGCCAGGATCAAACTGCACTTCCGGCCGCCGGAAACTCCTGGTCCATTCCGGGGCTCGACCTGCAGCTGGTGCCCATACCGGAGGGATCATTCACTCTGGGAAATCCTGAATACATGAAGGATCCGATGTATCTTGAGGGGCCCCTCGTTCAAGTCACCTTTGTCCGCCCGTTCTGGATGGGAAAATTCGATGTGACGGTGCGGCAATGGCGGCAGTTTGTGGACGAGAGCCATTACAAGACCGAGGCCGAGGTCGAGGGAAACATGGATCTGCACGTGGGTTCGAAATGGGTGACGACGCCCCATGCGGATTGGCGGCATCCTGGATTTTCCCAGCAGGACGATGAGCCTGTCGTCGGGGTGAGCTGGAACGACGCGCAACAATTCGTTCAGTGGCTGAACGGCCGGGAACAGGAGTTCGGCAGACTGCCCAAGGGTTATCAGTATAGCCTCCCGTCGGAAGCCGAGTGGGAATATGCCTGTAGCAGCGGCGCCGGGAATCAGAATTATGCAGGAAAGCTCGCACTCACCCCGAATCAAATGGGCTGGGACTCGGCAAACTCTGACGGCAGGACCCATCCGGTCGGCCAATTGCTGCCCAACGCCTGGGGCCTTTACGACATGTTTGGCAACGTCTGGCAGTGGTGCAGCAATTGGTTCGGTCTCTATCCAAGCACAAATGGCGTCGTGGATCCCAAGGGCCCGCCCTCGGGCACGCTGAAATGCTTCAGGGGTTGCGGCTGGTGCGGATGGCACCAGACAAACCCTTCCTGGCGTGACCGGATTGAGGCCAACCATCGGAGCAACGGGATTGGCTTCCGGTTGGTGCTTGGCCCGGAGTCATGATACGGCGCGGAATCCGCTGTGCACGGGAGGATCCGTGATCTGTGGCCCGTGTCGCTCCGCGCCGGCCTTTGAGCTTTGCCGAGAGTTGCCATCATAAGTCGATTTGCAGAGGAAGGCTTTGGACCAACATATTCGCAACGAATTGGTCCCACAATATTCACTTCAGATCCAGAAGACGATGCGCCAGATGGAGGAGATGCAGAGGAGCGGCAAGGGGTCGCCTGGTCAGTTTGCCAAAGAAGTCGCCGTTCGTAGCTGAAATTGTGGCTGAAGGGGATAAGACCGTCTCGGAACGGAAGGAATTAGAGCTTCGTCGGCAACACTTGCTGGAAGAGAGGGCCACATTGGAACAAGGGCTCGGGAACGCCGCCCAAATCAAGTCTGACATGGGACGATTTTCCGACATATTCGGCGTGCTAACCCCCGACAAGAAAAGGCAGGCTTTGAAGCTCCTGATCCACAGGATCGTTGTTAATCACATGCCGGAAGGGGTAACTAAATCGACCGCCAAAAATGGCTCACACGGTCCATTTAGACAAAAGAACAGCTTTTCGGTTAATCTCGAACTCTATGTCAAATCGAAGTTCTACAATAGCTTACGAAAAGAAGCCGGATTTTTTGTCTTTCATACTGAAATGGCTGCCCGGGCTGGGATCCGAGACAAAATTTTGCGGGTCTCGAT
>CAZHKN010000398.1:0-3237 GCA_964532725.1 uncultured Occallatibacter sp. | reverse complement strand
CGGCTTCCTGATCGCCTTGCCATCTGCCTGAAATCAACTTTTTCAGGATCGACTAATCAGCCGCGCTTGGCCTTTGTCTTTGCTTCCAGCACTTTTATTCGCTCCCGGATCAGTTTGGCGCGTTCTTTTTCCGGCAATGCCAGTTGCATCTTCGTCTTTTTGGTGAGTTTTTCCCAGGTCAGCGCGTGGGCCTGAGCCAGCTCCTCCTCAATCTGCCGTGGCCGCAACGCGTCCCAGCGCTCGAGTGCGACCCAATGCGCCCGAGCCAGATGCGGAGCGGGAATGATACCTTCATTCTCCTGCAGCTCGTGGAAGCGTTCTACCCCGCAATGAAAGGAAAGCTTCGCTCCGGGCTTGTCCATCCACTGGCCATCAAGCAGAGTAAGCGCAAACATCTTGCCGCCCAGCTCGCGGTCTCCCACCCAATAAACCAGCACATGCTCCCAGTTGAGCGTCTCCCGCACATGCGGCAGCGCCAGGCAGATTGCGCGGATGCGCTCGTTATCCATGTCGATGAGTGTAAGTCGTTTGCGGCAGAGTCGTGAAGGTTTTTTGTGCCTGCTTCGTGACGACGGGCCGAGGCACTGGTCCGCCTGCCTCGTATACTGGACCTGACATGAGCACACTGAACCGCACCCGTTCCCAGGCTTTGCAGCAGCGCGCCGAGCGCTATTTTCCCGGCGGCGTCAACTCGCCGGTGCGCGCCTTTCGCGCCGTCGGCGGAACGCCTCCGTTCATCGAGCGGGCCGAGGGCGCGTGGCTCACCGACGCCGACGGCAACCGCTATATCGACTACTTCGGCTCCTGGGGTCCGATGATTCTGGGCCACTCGTTTCCGCCAGTAGTCGAGGCGATCGAGCGAGCTGCGCGCAACGGCGCCAGCTTTGGCGCATCCACCGCTGCCGAAGCCGACCTGGCCGAGCGTGTTCAGGCTTGTTATCCGGCGATCGAGAAGCTGCGCTTTGTCAGCTCCGGCACCGAGGCCACAATGTCAGCAATTCGCCTTGCCCGCGCGGCCACCGGACGCAAAATCATCGTCAAATTCGAGGGCTGCTATCACGGCCACTCAGACGGGTTGCTGGTCAAGGCTGGCTCGGGCATTGCGACGCTGGGGATACCCGGCTCGGCGGGCGTGCCGGAAGAAATTGCGCAACTGACGCTGGCGCTGCCCTATAACGATCCTGCCGCCGTTGAAGCGGCCTTTGCCGCCCATCCCGGCGCAATTGCCGCTGTGATTCTTGAGCCTGTCGTCGGCAACGCTGGTTGTATTCCTCCCGCTTCCGGCTACCTCGCCGGATTGCGCGCGCTTACCAACCGCGAGGGCGCTCTACTGATTGTCGATGAGGTAATGACCGGCTTCCGCGTGGCACTGGGCGGGGCGCTGGAGCTTTATGATCTCGATGCCGACCTAGTGACGCTGGGCAAAATTGTCGGCGGAGGATTGCCAGTGGGCGTCTTCGGCGGAAAGCGCAGTTTCATGGATCTGCTTGCGCCGCTTGGACCCGTCTACCAAGCCGGAACCCTGAGCGGAAACCCGCTGGCAATGGCCGCCGGAATCGCGACACTTCGCCATTTGCAAGAGAATGCCGCGCAGATCTACCCACAACTGGAAGTGAGCGCGAAGGCCGTCGCCGAAGGAGTAGCGGCCGAGGCCGCGCAAGCCGGAGTTCCGCTGAACCTCAACCGGGTAGGCGCGATGTGGACCTGGTTCTTCACTGCAAAGCCAGTTGCCAACTACGAGGAGGCCGCACTGAGCGATACGGCTGCTTTCGGGCGTTTCCACCGGTCGATGCTGGAACAGGGCGTCTGGCTGCCGCCCTCGCAGTTTGAGGCGGCGTTTCTGGGGACGGCGCATGGGAAAGAAGAGATCGATGCAACGATTGCGGCGGCGAAGAAAGCGTTCAAGTAGTCTTTCTGAAAGTTCGTATATTTTAGTCTCCATCGCCGGGTCTAAACCCACCGCCTTTAGGCGGTGAGCTTTCAGCGTCGGTGCTGGATGCTAGAAGGATGGTGGAGTATGGCAAGAGTTCTCACGCGATTTGGGACGTGAAGTACTACGTGGTGTGGATCACGAAGTACCGCTACAAGGTGCTGCGCGGTGAGATTGCGGTGCGAACACGGGATCTTCTGCGGCAGGTATGCGAAGGGCAGGAAGTGGTGATCTTGCAGGGGTGGGTGAGTCCAGACCATGTGCATATGCTGGTGAGTGTACCGCCCCAGTTGGTCCCAGCAAAACTGGTGCAATATATGAAGGGCCGGTCGGGTCGCCTGTTGCAAGACGAGTTTCCGCAGTTGAAGAAGCGCTACCGGGGACAATACCTGTGGGCGCGTGGGTACTTCTGTGCGAGCGTGGGCGCGGTAGACGAGGAGACGATCCAGAAGTACATCGAAAGCCAGCAGTGGGAAGATCCTGGGGAAAACTTCAAGATCACCGCGCCAAGCGAGCCTTGAGACGGCTCTCAGCCGTAAGCCTTCTTGGCGGCTTCAGCCGCACACCTGCGACTTTCAGTCGCAATCAAACCCGCCGGCCTTTAGCCGGTGGTCGTTTAGTTATACCCTGCCAAATTTCCATTCGCGCACAAATCCAGCGAAATTATTGAACCCGGCAGCAGGCTTGGATAAGGCTTTCGATAGGGAAAGAAGTAGCCAGGAACAACCAGTGACAGAAGTAGAGATAAGGAACAATCCATCCGCTTGATTCGAAATCAGATTGGTATTTTGCGAGCCACATCACGTCAGATAACGCAGGACTAAAAAAGCCGGACGGAGATGGCTCTCCGTCCGGCTTGGTTTTCCTGCGGCGGCTCTAGCGAAACCAGGGATGGTGTATCCCGAAAGCACGTCCGTCCAGTTGACGCGACCATCAGGGAGCGGCAACCTTGAACAAAACTTAACAGGACACAGTAACCCTGGTTTCGCTCTCAACATCCGGCCGGTTAATCGACGGTTGGCGGGGCGGTCACGGTAAAGCTTTGCGTTACCGTGGGCGCGGCTGCGTAGACAACGCCGCCGGCCTGGCTGGCCTGGATGGTGCATTTTCCGGCAGCCCCGAGCACGGCATACGCGCCGGTTGCGTCGATGGTGCAGACCGAAGGCGTGGTGGATGTATAGCTGACCGCCAGGCTGGAACTGGCCGTGGCTGGCAGCAGGACAGAGGTTCCCGCCGTCTGGGTTCCGACGGCCGGGAAGGTGATGGTTTGAGCGGCGCGCGCGACCCAGAAGGTTTGGCCAAAAAAT
>CAZHKN010000397.1:381-3239 GCA_964532725.1 uncultured Occallatibacter sp. | reverse complement strand
CTGCGCTGCCTGGTAGAGCTTGGATTTTGTGAGGAAGTAGCCGCTGGCCCGGTCGAGAATCTTCTTCCGGCGGTCATTCCGCTTGGTACTGCGTTTTACACGAGGCATAACTGGTTCTCCATTTTGCGTTCGGTTGTGCGGCTGGAGGCAGGAGGCGCTGACCCTTTGTGGGCCGCGCGGTAGACCTCTTCACTCGCTTTTTCTTGCCTGATCTCTCGCCAGAGCGAACGCGTTCCGCATCCGGCGGGGGCCTGTTCGGCCCATTCATCGCAGCGGCACAGACCCAAACAAAAGGTCTGCCCCACCGCAAGTGGTCAGGCGTAGGGGATCATGCGCGCTACCTTTGCGTGGTCGCCGTCGGAAACGATCATGCTCTTGCCGAGCTTGCGTTTCAACTTGGGGGACTTGGACGAAAGGATGTGCCGCGTCTTCGTCTGGTGGCGGACAATTTTGCCGGTTCCAGTCTTCTTGAAGCGCTTGGCCGCGCCCGTATGGGTCTTCAACTTTGGCATTTTCTTCTCGTTTTGGAGCAGGGTTGTTGCCCGTTCCATTGCCTGTGAGACAGGGCTTCCCCTGCCCTCTTGAGGCTTCAACCAGTATAGCGCAAAATCGATCGTAGTAACTAGGGGAGAACTGGCCCGCAATGAGGGGCCTGCGGTATAAACCGCAAACCTGGTGCTGGTGGTAGATTGATCGGAGGATGATTTTCTTGCGCAAGATCAATGGTTGGGCCAAGATAGTCCGCCTATGCATGGTTTCCGCAATGATCGGACTTGTTTGCCAGGCGCTGGGCCAGCAGCAGCCGGCAAATCAGCAAAAGGCCGATTCGATCCTGATATTGAAGAAGGATCATGTTATGGAGCTGCTGGCCGGCGGCAAGGTAATCCGCAGCTACAAGGTTGCTTTGGGAAGCGGCGGGCTGGCGCGCAAGGAGCGGGAGGGCGACGGGCGAACCCCGGAAGGCCACTACACGATCGACTCGCGCAACGCCAACAGCCACTACCACCGCGCTTTGCACATTTCTTATCCCAACGCCGAGGACCGAACGCATGCTGCCAAGCTGGGTGTATCGTCCGGCGGGGCCGTCATGATTCATGGCCTGCCGAACGATATGAGCTACATCGGTTCGGCGCACCGGCTTTACGACTGGACGCTGGGCTGTGTTGCGGTTACCGACGCAGAGATTGACGAGATTTGGGAGCTGGTTCCGCTCGGTACACCGGTTGAAATCCGTCCCTGACGCAGAAGCCCGATTTTTCCCGTTTTGGCCTTTGGTTTCAATAATGTACTACCGCAACCTGCGTGATGCTGTTTCTGCTTCCCTGTCATAGACAGGGCGCAGTAGTTTCAGGGGGATGGCAGTCCTTTCCATTGATCTCGCTTTTCGTCGCTGGTCCGATCTGGGAGCTGTGCTCCTTGAGCGGGCGCATGTCCAACCGGTGCGCGAGCCGGGCTTTGGTCCTATTGGGCTTCCGCTCAAACCCACCTTCGGATCGGCCAAGTCGGGTAATATCCAGGCTGCGCAGGAGCCGGATGAAGGCGTCATCGCCTGCGAAATTCTGCGCTGGGACGACCCCGGCCCTGTTGACCCGGAAAATCTAGCCGGGAGGCTGAACCATATCTGTGTGACCCGCAACGTCAAGATTCTGATGCTGGATGGTCCGCAGGCCTGGAAGTCCAGCTCGAACGGCTTGGAATTTGCGCGGGTGAGCGAGCGGCAACTGAACAAACCTTCGAAAACTGGCTTGCCAGGCATGGTCAAGCCAGTCAGTTCGCGCCCCTTTGCCGAAGCCTGCCTGGATGTTTATGACGCGCTTTGCCGGCGCGGCTGGCACAGGCTGCAAACCCGCAATCAGCCGATCGCCACGCCGGAGCGTCTGCTGGTGGAGAGCTACCCGCACGCTGCCTGGAAGTCACTGGGGATCAAGCCCTTGCCGTCAACACGCCGGACGAAGGTGAGCGACCTGGCCGAGGCTTTTGCCGCGCTGTGCGCACTGATGCCCATCACCACTGACCGTCCTCCGAACCATGACCAATTGCAGGCGATTGTCGGCGGTCTCTGCGGCCTCGCCCTCGAAGAGCGCAACACTGCCGGCGCAAAAATTGTTGGTAAGCCTCCGCAGCGCGAAGACGGTCACTGGCGCGAAGGCTTCATTGTTCTGCCGCTGCCTCCCAGCCGCGCCGCGACCCTTCGCTGGCTTCACTGACCACCGGCGGTCGGGCAGACTCCTTCAGAAGCCGTTTATATATAGGGCCGGTAGGGGAATTTTGAGATAGCTTTGTAGCCAAATAAAACAGGCCGCCTCGAAAGACGGCCGTTTTATTTGACGATTGCCTTGAGCCTCAATGGATGTCTTCAGTTTTGCACGGCTGATTCAGCGACCGGCTGCTGCGGCACGGCGGGCGGCTTGGGCTTGGGAGCTTCCTGCTTCTTGGCCGGAGCAATGATGGCGTGCAGGATTGTGCCTTCCATGCGCGGCATGAATTCTACAATCCCCGCTTCGCCGATGTCCTGGATGAGCCGGTTGATGATGGCGTAACCCAGCTCGCGATGAGCCATCTGGCGGCCGCGAAAGCGCAGACTAGCTTTCACCTTGTCGCCCTCGGTGAGGAAGCGGACGGCCTGATTTTTCTTGGTTTGGTAGTCGTGTTCGTCCACGGTGACGGAGAATTTGCACTCCTTGACGACGATCACTTTCTGCTTTTTCTTGGCGGCCCGGTCGCTCTTTTCCTTCTCGTAAAGGAAGCGGCCGTAGTCCTGAATGCGGCAGACGGGCGGCACGGCGTTGGGTGAGACCTCGACGAGATCTAAGCCGCGCTCACGGGCGACTTTGAGAGCCTCAAAGGGGGGCAGGATG
>CAZHKN010000397.1:0-371 GCA_964532725.1 uncultured Occallatibacter sp. | reverse complement strand
TTTGTCGAGTGCGATGGTACTCCTCCAGAGTTTGCCAGCGTCCGCTTTCGGGGAAAGCCCGAATCGCCGCGGACACACCGGCGCACACTGAGTATAGCATTGGTTTGGCTGCGATTGCCGCCTGTTTTCTGGGGACGATGACCGGGAGTGACAGCCAAAATTGGGGATAAAAGCGATCAGATCAGGGCCGAGAATTTGGAGAGCATTTGCTGGCCGGTGCTACGATATATATAGGTAGATAAATAGGAGGATAGGTAGAATGGCGCTGAGCATTAAATCTCCGGAGGCGGATGAACTGGCGCGGCGGCTGGCTGCGACCACTGGCGAGACGATTACGGTCGCAATTACCGTCTCCTTACGCGAGCGGCTGC
>CAZHKN010000396.1:0-3260 GCA_964532725.1 uncultured Occallatibacter sp. | reverse complement strand
GACGCCGGGACATACGCAGGGGCACATGGCGCTGCTAAAACGCTGGTACTATCGGCCGGAGGCAAAACGCACAGGAGAGATTTTCTTTCCCGAAAAAGATGGGCAGTGGCCGATAAAGGCTGTTTTACGCGGCGTCGGAAGGATTTTCGGAAACAAATATAAGTCAATCTCTAACTCATAACTTCAACATACTTGCAACCGGCATTACTCAATAGCTATGAATTTGCGTCGGCAGGCTTGATCGGCCGGAAAAGCCATAACAGCAGCAGTGTAAAAAGCATTCCGCCGAGGGTGAACTTGAACCAGATCGGTGGCACGTCGGAGGGATCGAGGAAGCCCTCGAGCAAGCCGGCGATGAAGAGCATGGGAATGATGCCCGAGACCAGGCGCGAGGCTTCCATTCCCCCTTTGGCGACAGAATCTTTCCAGCGCAGCGCCCCGGGAAAGAGCATCGAGTGGCCGAGGCGCAGCCCTGCTCCGCCGGCGATAAATATTGCGGGCAGTTCCAGGGAACCGTGCGGCGCGACGAAGCTCCATAACAGGACGGACATGCCGTACTGATGGCAGGCCATGCCGATGACTCCAAGCAACAGGCCATTGAGCGATAGATAAAAGAATGTTCCCACACCGAAGACAATGCCGCTGGCGAAGGTCATGAAGCTGACGGAAAGATTATTGGTCATGATGGCGCTGGAGGCCTGCGGAGCAACACTGACCACGGACTTGGTCCACATCTCGTGGCGCTCCATGGTGGCGATCATCCCTGGCCCGATAAAGTGGCGCATGAACTCCGGGCGGGCGCTGGTGATGGCCGCTCCGATGATCGCCCATAGGACGGTGATGGTGACCGAGGCCAGCACATAGCCGAATTGCCGTTGAAAGATAGCCGGATACTCATCGCGGAGAAACCGGAATGCGGTGAGCAGATTAGTCTTTCTGCCGGAATAAATGATATGGTGAGCGCGAGCCAGTAATTGATTCACATGGTGCGCATAGGTGCGGGCAGTAGCATCTTTGCGCAGCACGGAGAGGTCAGAGGCTACCTGCCGGTAGAGCAGGGCCGCCTCCTGCAACTCCGCCCGGGAGAGCCTGCCCAGGCCGCCGGCATCGGCCTGGGCCAATAGAGCCGCGAGCCGGTCCCAGTGGGGCCGGCGCTTGAGAATCCACTGGTTGGAGAGGACTTGCGCCATGGACTACGTTTCAGATCAGCTTAACATCGATACCCCGGAACTGGTGGATATTGAGATGCCTTTGGCGGGCATCGGTAGCCGTTTTATTGCCATGCTGATCGATTATCTGATTTTGATTCCGTGCTTGCTGCTACTTTGGCGGCTTTCCATATTTCTTCTGCCTGGAATCGCCGCCTACTCCGAGATCACGGCGCAATGGACGGAGGCGTTCTACACGATTTTGACGTTTTCGATCTGGTGGGGGTATTTCTCGCTCTTTGAGGCCTTCTGGAACGGACGCACACCGGGCAAGCGGGTAGCGCGAATTCGCGTGATTCAGCGCTCTGGGCGCGCGATCGGGCTGATGGAGTCGCTGGCGCGGAACCTGGTCCGGGTGATCGACTCGATACCGCTGATCTATGCGGTTGGCGTAATCACCGTTTTTGCCACCAGGCAGCACCAGCGGCTGGGCGACCTAGTCGCTGGGACTCTGGTGGTCCGGGACCGGCAGGAGGAGACGCCGGCCTGGATGGGAGAAGGAGGAGCGCGAACCTTTACCGCGCAAATCTACACGCCGGTTGCGCCGCAGCCGGAGCCGCATTCGGGACTCACATTGCCGTCGGCAGGGATTGCCAGACTCGCAGCCAGCGACTTGCAGGTGCTGGAAGGCTTCTTTGCGCGGCGTCTGGACATGAGTCTGGAGACGCGGCGGGGTTTGGCGGAACGGATCGCCGCGGCCATCCAGGCGAAGTCGGGATTGGAGACGCCTGCGGGGGCATCTGTGGAAACTTTTCTGGAAGCGACGGCCCGGCAACTACGGGATATAGCGCGGATGCAATAACAGGCGAGCGGCTGATCACCGTGCAAGTAAAATAAAACAAGGACTTTATACGATTTTTATTCTTCGTGTGCATGTGCGGGCGATCAGAGAACAAAAAACTTTTAAATCAAGGCTTGACAAGCGTTTGATGCAGGGATTTTAATGTCTCCCGGCTAGCAAAAGGGTTTTTCCTGTCCACACTACTTAAACGTTTGAGCAGGACAATCCAAAAAGCTGGAGATATGCAATTTATATCTTCCACTGAACGTAGAAAATGGGAGTTTCCGGCATGGCTTTTATTGTGGCTGAAGCCGAGCCTGGCCGGACTTGAGTTTCATAACTGAGCAGTAAAGTTGTATTTCTTGCGACGGCGTCTGAATACAGGCGCCGGTTGAAACGAGCGTAGAAGAGAGGCCGAAAAGGCCCTTGCAGGCAGTCGCTGATCCCAGAGTACCGATGCACTTCATTCGGCTTCATTCCTGATTCGATCGGGAAGCGACAGCAAACCGAAACAACAAACAGCAGCACACTTGAAAAGGAAGGTCACATGAGACAAGCGAGATACAGGTTCCTCCTGTTGCCGTTGCTCTTGGTGTTGGCAAGCGTAGCAGCATTTGCGCAGGCTAACTCCGAAGTTACCGGCATCGTTACAGACCAGACGGGAGCGGTGGTTCCGGGAGCAAAGATCACCCTCACCGATCCGGCTACTGGCGCGTCGAAATCAGCAATCAGCGGTTCTACCGGCCTGTACGACATAGCTGGCCTGAACCCAGCCAACTACAACCTGAAGGTTACGGCCAAGGGTTTTGAAGCGTATGTGCAGAACGGCATCGTGGTGAACGTTTCCGCCACCGCTCACTCTGACGTCAAGCTGACGGTCGGCGCGGAAGCCACCACCGTCACGGTGGAAGCGGATGCACTGGCAGTGCAGACCGACTCGAACGTGGTGAGCACGCTGATCAGCGGCGAGCAGATCAGCGAAATCGCCACGGAAAACCGCAACTTCGCCTCGTTGGCGGCTCTGGGTCTGGGCGTCAGCTCGGCTCTGCCGGATTCCAACACGCCAACCTCGGTTGCGGCCAGCTTCACCATCAGCGTCAACGGCCTTCGCGAGAGCCACAACATCTGGCTGATCGACGGCGGCGAGGCGGATGACCGCGGCGGCGCGGGCGGCATGGACATCATGCCTTCTCAGGATGCGATTGCCGAGTTCAACATGCTGACCTCGAACTATCCTCCGGACTACGGCATCTCCTCGGGCGCGACGATGA
>CAZHKN010000395.1:0-3348 GCA_964532725.1 uncultured Occallatibacter sp. | reverse complement strand
CGGTCTAGTGTCCTGAGTCTGAAATACGCAACACAAAACGGGCTGTTATTCTGAGCAACGGGACCCCGAACGTCTTTCAGTTCGGGGGTGGTGAGTCGAAGAATCTGCGTTTGTTCTTCAATGAACTTCAGACTCACTACACTAGATATCAATCCCCTTTGCGCGTCTGCGCCGCAATCCGCCGCAGCTCGGGCAGAACCCGTCCAAGCGCCGCTGGCTCAGCCGAGCGCTGGCCCAGCGCAAAGTACACATCGCGATAGAGCCGGAAGAGTTCTTCGTAGACCGCCGCGGCCTTTGGCTCGGGCTGGACAGTGCGCAATGGCAGGCAAACCGCTTCCTGCGCCGCCTCAATGGTTGGGTATGCGCCCGCAGCTACCAGCGCGATAATCCCCGAACCCAGGCTGGTTGGAATTCCTGCCGGAACCAGCACCGGCTTGTTCAGCACATTGGCGTAAACCTGGTTCAGCGTCTCGTTCTTTTGCGGAATCCCGCCGGCGTTGATGACCCGGTCCACGCGGACCCCGTGCGCGGCCATGCGCTCCAGAATGATGCGGGTATGGAAGGCCGTGCCCTCAATCGCGGCAAATAGCTCGTCCTGCGCGGTGTGAATCAGGTTCCAGCCCAGCGTAACGCCGCCCAGCTCGGGATTGACCAGCACGGTGCGATCGCCGTTATCCCAGCTCAAGCGCAGCAGCCCCGTCTGCCCGGCGTGGAAGTTCTCCAACCCAACAGACAATTCGGCTACAGTCGTGTTCGCGCGCCGCGCAATAGCCTCGAAGATATCGCCGGTCGCCGAAAGCCCCGCTTCAATCCCAGTAAACTGCGGATGCACGCTGCCCGGCACCACGCCGCAGACCCCCGGCACCAGCTCGGCCTGCCGCGCCATCGCAATGATGCAGGTCGAGGTGCCGACAACGTTCACCACATCGCCTTCGCGAATGTACGCGCCAAGCGCATCCCAATGCGCGTCAAATGCGCCAACGGGAATCGGTATCCCGGCGCGCAAGCCGAGTTTTGCGGCCCACTCGGCGGAGAGATGCCCGGCCAGATGGTCGCTGGTCAGGTATTCACCACCCAGTTTTGCGCGCACACCGGCCAGCAGCGGGTCAACGAAAACCAGAAACTCCTCCGGCGGCAGCCCACCCCATTTCGGATTCCACATCCATTTATGGCCCATCGCGCAGACGCTGCGCTTCAACTCGCTGACAGCTTTAACCCCTGCCAATGTCGCCGCCACCATGTCGCAATGTTCCAGAGCGGTGACAAAGAGCGAACGTTTTCCCGGGTTGTGGCGCAGCCAGTGAAGCAGCTTGGCAAAGCCCCATTCGTGCGAGTAAACGCCGCCGCACCATTGGATGGCTTCGAGTTCCGTAGCGTGCGCCTTGGCGGTGATCTCCTCGGCCTCAGCGTGGGCGCGATGATCGCACCATAAATAGTAGTCGTCCAGCGGCTCCAAGCCCTCGCCGACGGGAATCACGCTGGAGCCGGTCGTATCGAGCGCAATCGCAGCAACCTCGTTGCCATTGACGCCGGTGGCCTTCAGCGCTTCATGCATCGCTGCCGCCAGCGCGGCCATCTGGTCGGCGTGGGATTGGGTGGCAAAATCCGGGTCTTCGCGGCGGCGCTTTAATGGATAGGAGGCAGAGCCGCTGGCCAGAGAGCCTTGTTTGCTGTCTACAAGTGTGACGCGAACGCTGAGGGTTCCAAAGTCGACGCCGGCAACGAGAGCCATGGTGAAAAAATCTCCAGTAAACGGTTTCTCAGTACTGTTCAGGGTACACCTTTCCTGCTATTCCGCGCGACTGTTCTGATTCTTAACACAGGCTAATTTTTCCGTTACCTCGGGCGGAAAAAAGGGGCGACCTCCGGCTGTTCTGTGTGATGTTTCCAAGAATCCTGCCGAAAATCCCCCCAGTGCAAGTGCGCCTTGGCGTGTTGCGGCGAATTTTCAAGAGAGTATGCGGAATCTCCAACCTGAGGCGATAATATTCGGCCCGATTGTTCCTCCCGCCTTAGATTCTCTTCATCTATACGCGCCGCTTCTGCCCAGGCCTTGAGGAGGAAGACAATGCGGTTCGATTCCAATCGCTCTCTTTATTCCCGGATGATCCTTCTGATCGTCCTGGCTTTCGCCGCTCTCGATGCGTCGGCAACTACCAAGATATTGACAGCGTCGGCTCTGCAGGTGACTGCGTTGCCGATGGGCCAGGTGGGTGTGGCCTATGCGGCTGCTCTCAACGTAAACGGCGGAACCGCCCCTTATACATGGACCGGCAGCGGTTTGCCCGCCGGCCTTGCGCTCAACTCCAATGGCATGATCACCGGTACGCCGACGGCCTCAACAAACGGTTTAGTCGCATCGTTTACAGCCACTGTAAAAGACTCCTCCAGCCCGTCGCTGTCGATCACTTCAAGCTTCGGAATCCTGATCAGCGCAGCAATCAATCCCGTGAAAATCACCAGTCTGACCCTGCCCAGCGGCACCGCGGGCACTGCATACACGGCACAGCTTACGGCCGCAGGCGGCACGGCTCCATACACCTTCAAGCTGGGCAAAGATACAACCCTGCCCGACGGCCTTTCAATGAGCGCCACCGGCGCAATCAGCGGCACGCCCACGCAAAGCAACGGAGCCAGCGGATCAGCCTTCAGCGTTTACGTGATCGATTCCTCTTCGCCCGCGCAGTATGCCGATGCATCGGTCAATATAATGATTGCTCCGGCCCCTACCGGGCTGCGCATCGATCCCCGCAACCTGCCCGGCGCAACCGTCGGCATTGCGTATGCCGATCAGTTGAACGCGAAGGGCGGCTCCGCTCCCTACACCTTTGCATTGGCCAGCGGCAGCGCGTTGCCAGCAGGTCTTACGCTCAGCTCTACAGGTGTCCTCAGCGGAATGCCTACGGTAGCCAGCCCCGGCAGCGGCCCGAATGCGTTCAGTGTAGTCGTTACAGATAGTTCCGCCACACCACTGAAGGCAACCGTCGCATTGACCCTCCAGGTCAGCCAGGGACTTACCATCACCAGCACCACGCTGCCCGCCGCAACATCCGGAACAGCTTATTCGGCGCAGCTTACAGTTACCGGCGGCGCCGCGCCTTACTCCTGGGTTGTGGCGCATGGAGTTTCGATGCCTGCCGGCTTGTCGATCAGCTCCTCGGGGCTGATCGCAGGCACGCCTACCACCACAACCAGCGCCAGCGGTTTCACCTTCAATGTCTACGCGATGGACTCTTCGGCCACGCAACTCTACACCAACGCCAACGTCACACTGGTGATTAAAGCCAGCGCTTCCGGCATCAGCATCGATCCTCGCACGTTGCCGAACGCTGTTACGGGCGCGGCCTA
>CAZHKN010000394.1:0-3352 GCA_964532725.1 uncultured Occallatibacter sp. | reverse complement strand
GTAGAGCGTCACCGACTGCGTATCGTCGCCGCCGAGGGCGATCAGAGCATCAATCTTGTTGGCCTTCAGAACTTCCTGCACCTTCTCAATGCCGCCGGGGATCTTTTTTACGTTGGTCCGCGAGGAGTGCAGGATCGTTCCACCCTTCAACTGAATGCCGTCGATAGCCTCCAGTGTCAGCGGAATGAACTGATTCTCCAGAACGCCCTTCCAGCCGTTCAGAAAGCCGATGAACTCGTCGCCGTAAGTGTTGATGCCCTTTTTGACAGCCGCATAGATAACCGCATTCAATCCGGGGCAGTCGCCGCCGCCGGTCAACAAAGCTACTCGCATCGTGAATCTCTCCTGAGTCAAAAAATTACGCGGCTCTTGTCACCGGGCCGGGAACAATCCCTGAGATGTACACTGCCAACGGCAAGAACGCGGTTTCGAAGCCATAAATAGAATAACCCCTGCTGTAAAGCGAAATCGTGATAGCGCTCACTCTAAGACAATTTCCTCCGGGATTTGTTGCTCCGTTTCGATTCATTGCTGGATGAGAAGAGCGCGAAGTGCTTCAATAGTCGTATGCCCGGAAGCGGAGCCTTTTTATTGCTGGCCTTTGCCGGCCTGGTCGTCGTCGTATTGCTGGTGTTGTTGCAGTTGACCCGATTGGGCTTTCTGGTCCGCGCCACCATCCCCGACCGGCCGCGACGGCGGATGTTCCTTGCCTCGGTCTCATTTCTGCTGACCTTTGTCGGCGTGCGGCTGCTGGTCCGGAATATTGTTCACCACGAAGGCCCATTCGGATGGGTGATGGTGCGCGGTCACCACATTCATCATCTGGTCTGGGGCATTTTGATTCTGCTGTTGGTGGGCTACGGATGGCTGATGGATCTGGGCCGCTCTCACTCGCCGCTATCGATCTTTTTCAGCCGGCTCATGTCCGTCAGCTACGGCGTGGGCGCGGCGCTTACGCTGGATGAGTTCGTTCTCTGGCTCAATCTTGATCCGAACGACTACTGGTCCAAGGAAGGCCGTCTCAGTATTGACGCGGTCATCCTCTTTGGCAGCTTGCTGGCCGTGGGCGCGTGGGGCGCGCCCTTCTTCAGAGGCATACATCATCTGTGGGACAATCGCGGCGCCTTCGGCAAAGA
This sequence comes from uncultured Occallatibacter sp., assembly GCA_964532725.1. Classification (GTDB taxonomy): domain Bacteria; phylum Acidobacteriota; class Terriglobia; order Terriglobales; family Acidobacteriaceae; genus Telmatobacter. Next base: position 2,216 of record CAZHKN010000394.1, on the reverse strand, counting down.
ACTCGGACGCGGGCTTACCTTCCCTATTCGCCGCGTGCGGTTGCTTCGTCCGCGTAAAGCTCGGCGATCAGCGCGGCATACCGTTCCAAAATAACCCGCCGCTTGAGTTTCATCGACGGCGTCAGCTCACCGGTATCAATCGACCACTCATCGGCTACCAGGCGGAAGCGCTTGACGGTCTCAAAGTTGGCCAGCCCCGTATTTACCTCACGCACAATTTCCGAATAAAGCTCCTGCACACGGCTCTCTGCCAATAGTTGCTTGCGTGAGCTGGTGTCGATGCCATTCTGACGCGCCCAATTTTCCAGTGCAGGGAAATTCGGAACCAGCAGCGCCGAGATGAATTTGTGCCGGTCACCGACGAGAGCCGCGAGCGCGACAAGCGGGTTGATTAGGAGCTTGTTCTCAATGGGCTGCGGCGCAACCAACTTGCCGCCGGAGGTCTTGAGCAGCTCTTTCTTGCGGTCGGTGATGTAGAGGAAGCCATCGGCGTCGATGTGGGCAATATCTCCGGTGCGGAACCAGCCTTCTGTGTCAAAACATTCGGCATTGGCTTCCGGTTTTTGCCAATAACCGGCAAAAACCGAGGGACCGCGCACGAGCAGCTCGCCATCCTCGGCAAATTTCAGCTCGACGTTGGTGAGCGGCTTACCGATGGAACCCATGCGCTGCGCGCGGCCTGAGTTGACGCCGATCACCGGCGAGGTTTCGGTGAGTCCGTAGCCCTCCCAGACGGCGATGCCTACTGAGGCAAACCACTTGGCGGTATCGATGCCCAGAGGCGCGCCGCCGGAGACAAAAACGCGAACGCGGCCACCAAAGGCCTCGCGCACCTTGCTGTAGACCAGCTTGTCGGCCAGCTTCCAGAGCGGCGACCCAGGCCGCTTGCCTGCGTAAACCACGTCGCCATGCGTTGCGCCCAGCTTGCGCGCCCAGGCAATCAACCGCTTCTTTACCGGCGAGGCGGAGGATCTCTCCTCCACGGCCTGTCGAATTTTTTCGTAGACGCGGGGGACGCCGACGAAAACCGTTGGATGCACGGTCTTCATCGCCTGCGGCAGGCCGTCAAACTTGGAGCAATAGGCCAGTTGCGCGCCGGAGAAAAACATCACATAGTCCAGCGCGCGGGCGGTAATGTGCGAGAGCGGCAGGAAGGAGATGCAAGCATCGGTCGAGTCAAAACTGAAATCAGCCGCGGCCAGAGTCTGATTGGCAGCGATGTTGCCATGAGTGAGCATCACGCCCTTGGGTTCGCCGGTTGTGCCGGAGGTGTAGATCAGCGTTGCCAGGTCTTTGGGTTCAACGGAGCGCGCCAGAGCGTCAAATACCGGATCGCGCTCGCTTCCGCGCTCATCGGCTCCGGTAATGAGATCACGGAAAGCGATGGCTCCCTTGGGCGGCGCATCGGAGTCCATGATTACCACCCGCTCCAGCCCGGTGGTCCCGCGCACCGCGTCCAGCTTGTCGAATTGCAGGCGGTTGGAGACGACGGCAATCTTGCAGCCGGCATCTCGAATCAGCACGGCGATCTGTTCGCCGGTCAGCGTGGGATAGATCGGCACATCGGCTGCGCCGATGGCCAGCGTGGCGAAGTCCGTGACGGCCCACTCCCAGCGGTTCTCGCCGATCAGGGCGATGCGGTCGCCCTTTTTTGCTCCCCAGCTGAGGAAAGCCTGAGCCAAGGCGCGGGTGCGCTGATAAATCTGGTCAGAGGAGAGAGGCTGCCAGTTGCCAGCCTCATCCTGCCAGAGCACGGCGCGCTGATTGCCGGTGGAGGCCACGCGCAAAAACAGGTCATTGATCGTCGTAATCGGGGTAGTTTGGGTCATTGGGTTCAAAGCGGGCGCGGGCGAACAGAACAAGCGGCCAATCGAGAGTGTATCAGCGCGGAGGGGTGGGTTGTCTCGCGGGCGCGCGGCTCCTCTCCGCCCGCCAGTTGTGGTTGCCAGCCACAGGGCCACAGTTTCACAATAACTGTGCGCTGTTTTTGTTGTTTCTGTAATTCATTGAATCTGAATGCTTTATTTGCACATTCGCCGCTCCACAGAATCACAGGGCCTGTGTTTCTGTGGAGTTTTACCGGCTTAAATATTTGAATTCAAGCTAGTTAGCGAGTCCCACAGTTTCACAGCCCGGATTAGATTTTCCGTTCACGATTTTGGTCCCAGTATTTCCCGACAAGTGTTTATATTTGAAACGTTTGCACGAATCGGCTC
>CAZHKN010000393.1:0-3355 GCA_964532725.1 uncultured Occallatibacter sp. | reverse complement strand
AATAGCGGAAGCGGCTGTACGTGAGAATGGCCCGATGCGATCGATGCTGTTCGCAGGCGATCAGGGATTTATTTCAGATAGTCAGCGGGTGCATGGCATCTGGCCGGGTGTGTCATCCTGAAAGGAATGAATGCGGCAAAGCACATTCTGGCTATCGACACCTGCGGACCTACTGGCTCGGTGGCGCTTGGGCGGATCGCAGGCGATGCGCTTGAAGTTCTCGACCAGAGGGAACTCGAAGGGCGCAGCTATTCGGCTACGTTGATCGGGGCGGTGGGTGAACTGCTCACTGCGGCGCATCTGAAAGTAAGTCTGCTCCATGCAATGGTGGCGGTGAACGGGCCGGGAAGTTTCACCGGTGTGCGGGTGGGATTGGCCGCAGTGAAGGGCCTGGCCGAGGCTGCGCAGATTCCTGTCGTGGCGGTTTCACGGTTGGAAGTGTTGGCGGCGAAGGCGCAAGTTGCTTCGGCGGCTCTTGATGCCCATCGCCATGAGATTTTTTTGCGCGTCGGGGAAGGCGCGACGCAGGAGTTGCTGGTGGGGAGCGCGGAACTGGCTGCGATTGATTCCGCACCGCGAAAAATCGCAGTCTGCGACGAGGCTGCCGCGGCATTGCTCCGCGCAGCGTGGCCGCGGACGGAACTGATCGAGAGCGCCGCGCCCACTGCCGCCGATGCGCTACATCTTTGCGCCGCGCGTGTTGCCAAAGGCGAATTTACGGATCTGATCCTGCTGGACGGGCACTATTTGCGCCGCTCCGATGCGGAGATTTTTGGCGCCAAAGAAACCGCCGGAGCCAAATCCGCATGAGCAGGCCGTCTGCGGAGATTCGGCCAATGACCGCTGCGGACCTTGACCAGGTGATCGAGATCGCGCAAGCTCTGCCGCAGGCTCCGCACTGGCCGCGCACAGCTTATCTGGACGCGATGAATCCAACTGCAACGCTTCGCCGCATTGCCTTGGTTGCGCAAGCCCCCCAAAAGGGAATTTTCCAGCCCGAAAGTTCCATTCTGGGCTTTGCCGTGGCCAGCCTGATCCCTTCGCAGGCCGAGTTGGAGACCATTGCTGTTGCCCCTGAAGCGCAACGGCAGGGGGTTGCGCGGCGGATTTTTGCGTCTCTCATGGCTGAACTACTGCAAGCCGCGATCACCGAAGTTACCCTCGAAGTCCGCGCCGCAAACCTGCCTGCAATTGCACTTTATCGCTCGCTGGGATTCATGGAAGCTGGCCGCCGTCCCGGCTATTATGATGATCCGGTTGAGGATGCACTGCTGTTAAACCTTCGCATCTCTACACCCGGCGCCTGACCCTCCGCTCAGTCGCCGTCAATCTTCGAGCTACCGGCAGCGTGATTCGTATCACTCCTGTTTGAATTTGGGCCGGATATTCACAACTGGCAATGACTTTGGTTCGCTTTTCCTCTTGCGGCTTGCAACGCGGCGGCGGTATATGTAAAGGTTCAATGAATACGGAGGTGCTGGATGGACGAAGTATTTAATCCCGCGTTGAGCGGAGAGATCGATCGCCTGCAAGCCGAACATCGCCGCTACGCTCAACGCTTGGAAGAACTGCTTCAAAAACCTTACCTCTCCGAGGATGAGCAGCTTGAGGAAGTCCGCCTGAAAAAACTCAAGCTCCATGCCAAGGACTTGATTGTTGCGCTCGAACATCAAAACGCAGTAGTTGCTTAAAGCCACTGCGCGAAGACTGGAATTGGCCTGAGTTGGGCGACGGGTGTTGCCTTGCAGACGCGTCTGCAACCGGAGAGTTGCCGGTCTGCGAGTCTGGCCTTCCGCTCTATCGAATTCCCGGCCTCCGACGGCCTCATCGAGAGCAAGCAGATACCAAAGACCGTATAATCGTCAGGACAATGGTTCGTGACGGTTACATCTACGGTTTTGTGTTTCTGGTGCTGGCGGCAGCGTTTTTTGGGCTGACCGGCAGCTTGTGGCTGAGCGCCGTGCCGGTCTTGTTGGCTGCATTCTTCCTCTGGTTCTTCCGAGATCCGCAACGGACCGTCCCGACGGGCGCAGGAATGGTGGTTTCGCCCGGCGACGGCCTGGTCACCGAGACCATTGCGATCAAAACCCCAGAAGGCGACCGCCAGCGCATCAGCATCTTCCTGAGTGTCTTTGATGTGCATGTCAATCGTTCGCCCATTGCCGGCGTGTTGAGCCGCGTACAGTATCAGAAAGGCCAATACCTCAACGCCATGAACCCCGCCTCTGCCGACCGCAATGAGCAGAACATCGTCACCGTGCGCGGCGAGGGATACGAGGTCACCTTCAAGCAGATTGCAGGCCTCTTGGCGCGGCGTATCGTCTTCAGCTTCCAGGAGGGCGACAAAGTCGAGCGCGGGCAGCGGGTCGGATTGATCAAATTCGGCTCGCGTGTGGACGTAATTCTTCCCGCGAGCGCCGTACTCTCGGTCAAGGTCGGGCAGCGGGTCAAAGGCGGCGCCAGCGTGCTTGCCAAAATCCCAACGGGAGAAGCCGCGTGATACCTCAACAGGCTGGATTTGACCGGGCGCAGGACAGAGCGCAGCGCAGAGCCGCGAACCAGGCGCGCCTGCGCCGCGGCATGTTTCTGCTGCCCTCGCTCTTCACCGTCGGCAATATCGCGGCAGGATATTTTTCAATCACCGAGACCATCAAATCGATTATTGACACCGGCAATGCGCATACGCATCTGAACTGGGCGGCCATTGCCATTCTCTTCGCCATTCCCTTTGACGCGCTCGACGGGCGCATCGCCCGCATGACCAATACCTGCAGCGAGTTCGGCAAGGAGCTGGACTCGCTGGCCGACGCCATCACCTTCGGCGTCGCGCCGAGCCTTCTGGCGCTGATCTGGGGCTTTCATTTCCTTCCTGATTCGATGAACCCGCAATTGCGCCAGCATATTCAGCAGGGTGGACTCTTCATCTGTTTTCTCTATCTCATCGGCGGCGTTTCGCGCCTGGCGCGCTTCAATATCAGCCACGATGCGCAGCCGCGCAATCCCGGCAGACCTGACCGCAAGTACTTTGTTGGAATGCCGATTCCAGCCGCCGCCGGCCTGCTGGCGGCAACAATCCATTTTTTCTATGGATATCCGGTCGAGTATTCGTGGGTTGCGGTTCTCTGGCTGATCATGGTCGGGTTAAGCGGCTACCTGATGGTCAGCACCTGGCGCTTTTGGTCGGGCAAGGAGATCAACTTCTCCCGCAGTCAGCCTTATCAGATCATTTTGATTCTGGCCGTTGTGCTCTATGTCATCTACAACTATTCAGAGGTGGTGCTCTGCCTGTTGGCGCTGGTTTATATGTTCAGCGGCATCTGGGCGCGGGCGGCTTACTCGTGGTCGCGCCGCCGCC
>CAZHKN010000392.1:0-3392 GCA_964532725.1 uncultured Occallatibacter sp. | reverse complement strand
CACAATGGCCGGTCTCGGAACTTTATAACTCGACGATTTTCAGAGGTTCCTTAGGTGATTTATCCCTCATTCTTGATCACCCATGAGCAACGGCGCCCTTTCCTTTCCGCAGTAGGCGTCCGAAGGCGGCTATCGTACGCAATGCCCGCGTCGTCCGATGCTGTAGGTTGAGCGGATTCTCTCGCTGCTTGCCCTTTCCCAAATTGAGGCGGCTTTTCAATTCAGAAAAGCCGCGGGCTTCATCGATGAATTTGGCGCTTTCCCGCTTGTCATTGCAGGCGCGCGAGTTACTACTCAATCTTGTATCCCACTTTACTCCGCCAGTAGAAGCGCGAATTCAGATCAGAGGGAATCCGCGCGTGGCTAGCTTTAGGGATGCACAGAAAGGGAATGTCCATGCGCCTCCTGAGAAATGTCTTGATTCAGCGGAATAGCCATTCAATCTTGATCACTGCTCTACTCGCATCTGTTGCGGCTCTGCTTCCGTTGGCTGGCATTGGTCAGCAAGCGTCGCTTCCAGCGGCGCAGGCGCAGCAGACGGACCACGAGAAGGCTCTCGAAGAGAAAGTGGACAGGCTGACCAAGGCGCTTGAGGAGATGCAGTCCCGGCTGGCTGCGCTGGAAGGCAAGACCTCGCCTGAAGCGAGTCCGGCGACACAGGAAGAGAATGCCCAGCGGGATGCGGCAGCTCTGCGGAATGCCGCCCAGGCTGGGCGGACAACTGCCGCGGATGGCGCGGCCATCTACGCTGCCGGCCCTGGCGCGGCACGTTCGGTCGACAGGCCGCAATTGCTGACCGCCGCGCAACTGGCCGCGCTGAACCGCTCTTACCCCGCCCCAGGCATGCGGCCCGGCTCAACCGCGCCGTCGGTGAGCGGTCTTGATCCTGCCGGGGTCTATAACCTGACATTGGGCGCGACGCAGCCGACGACTGCCGAGCAGGCGCAGCACAAGTTTTTTGAGAAGAAGCCGGGCAAAGACCTTACCTTTTACACCAAAACCGGCGAGATTACTTTCTATGGAAACCTCGATGTCTCGGTGGATGATGCGACCAAGGGACTCAACGGAGTGCCATTGGGTACGGCCAGCGGGCCTCCGGTGGGCAATGTCGGATGGCTGGAGGATATCTCGACCAACCTTGCCTACGTTGGTGTGCGCGGAACGCAGATGACCGGAATCAAGGATACGAACTTCATCTTCCAACTCGAGACATCGATCAATATCTCCACTGCGCCGGGATTGCATGAGAGCAATAGCCAGGAGCAGGACACCGTGGACGGCACGCTCTTTACCCGGAATAGCTACATAGGTCTGGGCATGGTGAAATATGGCGCATTGCTGATCGGCAAGACCGATCCGCCCTACAAGCAGTCCACGGCGCGCATGAATCCCTTCAACGGCATGGAAGGCGACTACGGAGTTATCATGGGCAACACCGGAGGCGACAACCGCGTCGAGTTCGGATACCGGCTCGATCACTCGATCTGGTATAGCTCGCCGAAACTGCGCGGTTATCAGTTCAACGCATTCTTCTCGCCGGGGCAGGATCGCGCCAACACCAGCGACAATATTCCCGCCGGATCGCCAGATTGCAACGGAGGCGATAACCCCGGAGACGGCGGACTCTCGCCGATTGGCTGCAACGATGGCGGCTTTAGCGATGTGGTGAGTGGGAATATCTCCTATACCAAGGAGCCGCTCTATATCACGGCAGCCTATGAGCGGCACATGAAGGTGAACCGGCAAAGCGATATCACGGGCATCTATTCCAGCGCGCCGCCGTCGCTCTACAGCGGCCCGATTACAACCGATGATCCGAGCTATGTGGGAGCGAACACGACCTTCATCAACACGGCCGGCTATCTCTTCTGGGTGCCGACCGCTTTCTATAACGCCGAAGTGGCGGACGAGGACGCAGGCAAGGTAGGAATCCAGTATGGGTTCTTCAAGAACAAGACTGTAGTAAGTGCGATTTTCGAGACGATGCATCGCTATGTGCCAGGGTATCTGGAGTGGCAGAATGAGCGGCAGCGGCTGAGCAGTTGGCTGGCGGCAACGCAGGCCATTGGGCCGTTTGACAGCTTGTCGATTGGATGGGCGCGCGCGTATCGCGCGCTTGGCGATCCCTGCCAGCACGCGGATTGCTTCAATCCAGCGCCCTACGCCGCTCCCGCAGATGGAGATATGACGGCAGGACGCGGCGTCAACAATCAGTCTGATATGTACACCATTGCCTACAAGCACCGTATCGGCGACGGTCTGATGATTTATACCGACTGGGCGGGAACTTACAACGACCAATATGCGCATTACGACCTGGGTGCTGGCGGGCGTGGCGTAACGACTGATTGCCACGATGCGTCGGATACAATCGGCAACGAGAACTCCAATCCGCATTGCTGGACGGGTGTGCATTTGAAGGCCTTTTCGGTGGGATTGGATAAGAGGTTCTGAGGAGTAGGAGTCAGTCTCTGCTGACTTGCTGGGCAGTTTGAACTTTTCGGCTTCAATCTCCGTATTTGTCTCTAAAACCGGGGAGGGGGCCTGAATGACAGAGACAGCCGTAGTGAACATCGAAGCCAGCCGGGAAAAATTTGCAGCTAAAGTGGTTGCACCGGTCTGGCATACAATCGTCGTGCTGGCGCTGCTTGCAGGGATGGCATCGCTGGCGCTTCTATCCGGTGGCCCCGGCCATATTGCGAAGGGGCACAGCCACGTTCTGGGCTATGGGATTACGATGGCCATTGAATGGCTGATCGTAGGCTTTATTGCTTTGGGAGCGCGCTGGGGTGGCGCATCCCTGCGAGTGCTCACAGGCAGAGTGCTTCCTGGTTGGCGCGCGATGCTGCGCGATCTCGGCATTGCCATTGCCTATCTGGTAGTAGCGCAGGTTGTGCTGGGTGCGGCTTCGTTTGCGTTGAGCCACATTTTACCTCCCACACCTGCTGACGTGATAAGAAATATGCTGCCGCGCACGTGGCTGGAGAACGGCGCCTTTCTTCTGCTGACGCTGACCGCCGGCATCTGCGAAGAGATGATCTTCCGCGGCTATCTGCAACACCAATTGACCGCGTGGTTTGGCGGCGCGGCGAGCATCGTTTTACAGGGTGCTCTCTTCGGTGCGGCTCACGCCTACCAGGGTACGGCAATGGTGATTGTGATTGCGATTTTCGGGTGCATGTTCGGCTTGCTCGCCTTGTGGCGGAAGAACCTGCGCCCAGGGATGCTGGCCCATTTTATTCAGGACGCTGTCGGCGGGCTGGTGCTGGCGAAATTCGTGCTCAAATAACTGGCGCTTGCTGCGGCGCGGACGGTTGAAGAAAACGAAAAGCGAATTGTTGAGTCCGTGCGATCTCGCCTTTGCACCAGGGAAAAACGCAAGAGCGGATACC
>CAZHKN010000391.1:0-3446 GCA_964532725.1 uncultured Occallatibacter sp. | reverse complement strand
TGCCCTGCGCCGAGGCCGCCGATGCGCCATCACCGTCAACCGCTTCGACAACGTAGTAGTAAGTTGTCGAAGCGTTCAGGCCGATATTTGTGTAACTGGGGGTCGTCAGTCCGCTGGCGAGTAGAGTCGTCGGATTTGCGGTCGTTCCACCGTAGACGTTGTAGGTAATGCCGCTGCAGCCGGTTGGTGCGGAAACGCCCGACCAGCTCAGTCCGATTGAGCTGACGGATGTCGCCGTTGCCGTCAGACCGGTCGGCACGGCGGGAACCGTATTGCAGGAGCTGGAGGTCTTGATTGCTTCAATGCCGTTGATGAACGGATTATCTTCGCTGCCATCAAAGAGCTGCACGATGATCTGGCCGTACATATCGGCATTGGTTGTGAACTGCTCGACGAGCGCTTTGTTGCCGCCCACCAACGCATAAACATCGAAGTTGGGAAGCACACGTGTTCCGTTGAGATTGACATTGAAGATGCGTTGTCCGGTCGCTGTCCAGTAGGTCTCGGCAAAGTGCAGATTCACTGTATAGGCAGCATCCGCAACCAGGTTTTTCAGGACATATGTGGTGGGCACATAGCGCTCTGAGTTATAGACCGCTGCCGGGGCCGCATTGGCAACTCCGGAAACAGTAACGGTCTTGGTGTTGGTGGAAGTATCGCCGGCGTTGTAATCTTCGTCAGCAACGAAGCTCCCCTCAGCGGGGCCGCCTGAGTTGATCGCTAGAGCGGTGATGGTTCCAGGAGCAGCGCCAACAGGATTGGTGCCGGTGGCCGGAAGGATATCGAGAGCATTGATCGTTGGATTCAGGTCAGCAGCGGTTGTTGAGGTGCCCGGAATGGTTGCGATCTCGATAATGCCATACTCGTTCGCGTGGGTGTAGAACTCTTCCACGACGGCCTTGTTAAGCGCACCACCGGCTGCACTCCAGATGTCGAAGTCCGGAAGAACAATCTGACTGTTGATGGCCACACTGAAGTCGCGCCCACCCGCAAGGGCAGCCTTCGCAGCAAATTCCACAAAGTGCAGACGGATGTTATATCCAGCCAAAGGAGTCAAGCCTGTGATCGTCCAGGATGCGGCTCCCCAACGTTCGATGTTGTAGACCTCTTGCGGAGCCGGGTTGGCGACACCAGAAACGTCGACCGGCGTAAGTTGCGCCGGCGGTCCGGGCTGCCAGTGGAAGTTGGTAGCGCCTCCCAGAACAAAGTTTGAAGCCATATAGGCGCCAAACGCATATCCACCGGCGCTCAATTGAATTCCGGTGCTGTTGCCCGGAGCCTGCGTGGAAACAATAGCATTGGCTTGGGCCGATTCACCGCCCCAGTTCGAAGAAACGACCGTGTAGTAGTAGGTCGTGCTCGGCTGCAATCCGGTTTGGACATATGAAGTTCCGGTGACGCCTTCGGCCACCAAAGTGGCATCACCTAGCGCAGCTCCAGCGGTAGTGCTTGCGTAGATGTCATAGACAACATCCGCAGTGGTGCTAGCGGTCCACGAGAGACTGACTGCGTTGCTAGCTGTCGCGGTGGCCGTGAGGTTGGTAACCGGAGCCGGTGCGCCGGCGGACCAGGTATTGTAATGAACGTACTGGATAGTCAGGTTTGAGGGGAATCCCTGACCGTTCGGCGTGCCGCCGTTGCCGCCGGCTCCCGAGCTGAGGATCAACTGATAGGGCTTGTTCGTTGACCACTGGTCGGTAATGCCTAAATTGTACTGGTGAATTTCCGCATACAACGCACCATCCAGGAAGAACTGGAGGTGATAGGGGGCCCAATTCGTGGTGAATTCATGGAAGCTGTTGTCGAACGTTGTGGCGCCAGTCAGGTTGACGGCTGAGCTAAGTCCGCCGTACTCGTAGTAGGTTTGCCCGTCGGTCTGTCCGCCATGAATGGTGGAGCCGTTATGTTGATTGTTCGCGGCCTGGAGTTCCATCATATCCAGCTCGCCGCACCAGGGCCAGGGCGTGCCGGTATTGTTGCTGGCGCCCATCGACCAAATGGCGGCGCCCATACCGACAGCGGAGGGGTTTTGGGCAACAAAATCAAACTGCCCGTAAGGCCCCATGCCGGTGGTTGGCAAACTCTTCAGTCTTGCCGATGTGTAGTCCGTCTGGCCGGAGCCTGGGCTGACATTATAGGTCATCGCAATGACCAGGTTGCCATTCCCGTCAAGATACACGTTCGAGAGGCTGTCGCTGGTGGACTGAATCGTTCCATCGCCCCAGACGTTTCCGGTATTCTCCTTGACTTCGTTCGTCCAAAGGGTATGGTCGTATGTGGTGTTGGCTGTACCATTGAAATCATCGCCCCAAGTGTATGTCCATTGCGCGTGCAGCGGATATGCACAAAGAAGACAAAGCGCGGCGAACGCGGCGAAGATGATATTGAGGCTTCTCGTTCGAGAAGATAGAGTACCTTTCACAGAAAGCTCCTTGTACGGTGAATTGTGTTGGATTGCTCATAAAGGACATTCCCACATGAAATTTAGAACTGTCATGCGGAGCCGGCGGCACAAAGTGTCACCGGCCCGCATGGGTCAGCTCCTGCTTAGCGGATTTCAATTCCATCGATCAGCGGTTGATCCGCCGTACCTTTGGTGAAGGCGATCACTATATCCCCGGCGCTGTTGGCCGTGGCCGTAAAGGTCTCTACCAAGGCTGTGTACTCAGCACCAGCTGTGGCGTAGATGTCAAAATTGGTGAGTACAGTTGTGCCGTTGATGGCAACATTGAAGACGCGCTTGCCTGCTACGGCAAAATAATTCTCGGAGAAGTGCAGCAAAACAGTGTGAGTGCTGCCGGCTGTCATTCCGGGAATCGTGTAGGTTGTGACTCCGGCCCGTCCGTATTGATACACCGCCATGGGCGCCGCATTCACGCCGGGCTGGGTCAGGTTGATGGTCTTTGTGGTGTGAGAGTTGTCTCCGCCGCCGCTGAAGTCCACGTCTGCAACAAAGGAGGCGTCGCCGCCGCTGGCATTGCTCTCTGCCGGACCACCGGCTGCTATGGCGATGAAGTCGGAAGAAGATGGAAACGTCTCTGCGCTGGAAAACGCCGAGGGGTCCGTTGTTCCGACTGTGTCGTACGATTCCACCTCGTAGTAGTACGTCGTCGCGGGGGCCAGTCCTGTATCCACATACTGCAACGTCGTCGCAGCCGGAATACCAGTTGCAATTTGAGTGTAGGGGCCAGTAGAGGCCGGCGCGCGAAGCACAGTAGCGTACACGGTGCAGCCCGTGGCCGTGGTGGTTCCCCAGGTAACGGTGATTTGGCTGGATGAGTTGGCCGTCGCGAGAACCGCTTCCGGCGTATTGGGAAGCCCAGTACAAGATTGCACGGCTGTCGTCTCGACAGTGACCGGCGGGGTCGAGTACGCCGAGGCGCCTTTCTCGTCGACCGCTGTCACTGCATAGGTGTAGTTGGTTAATGGAGTCAGACCGGTGACGG
>CAZHKN010000390.1:0-3468 GCA_964532725.1 uncultured Occallatibacter sp. | reverse complement strand
CCCAGATGCAGCCGCACCTGCCAGAGCTTTTCAACCTGTTGCCCAAGACCGCCGTCACCGTCGAGCCCATCCCGCCGTTCCAGGCCGCGGCCGCAACCCACTACCAGGGTGGGACTCCCGACGGCAAGCGTCCCGGCCGCGTGTCCGTGGCCGTCTCTGACCCCACGCACCGCAGCTTCATCAATGACGAAGCGATCGCCTATCATGAAGGGGTTCCCGGCCACCATCTGCAGATCAGCATCCAGCAGTCCCTCACCGGGCTGCCCGAGTTCCGCAAGCACGGTGGAAACTCCGCGTACACCGAGGGCTGGGGCCTCTACGCCGAGGAACTCGGTAAGGAGATCGGCTTCTACCAAGACCCCGGCTCGGACTATGGCCGCCTCCGCTCGGAACTGTTCCGCGCTGTGCGTCTCGTGGTAGACACCGGCATTCACGACATGGGCTGGAGCCGCGATCAGGTGGTTGAGTACATGCGCAACTCCCATGCCGTCGACGAACCCACTATCCAGTCCGAGACCGACCGCTACATCTCCGGCCCCGGCCAGGCGTGCAGCTACAAGCTCGGCCAGCTCAAGATCCTCGAACTGCGCGAACGCGCCAAACAGCGGCTAGGTCCCAAATTCGACCTCAAGACCTTCCATGACGAGATACTCTCAGGCGGCTCCCTCCCGCTCGACGTCCTTGATGCCCGCGTCAACCGCTGGATTCAGGCCCAGACGGGTAGTGCGCCCTAAGCTTTTGAAATCTTAAGCCGCCGACAGCCGTGGGTGCTCCATGCTTGCGCTTTTTTCTAGCGCAAGGGTGGGATTTCGCAGAAGCCAGCCAGACGCTCAGATCAGGAAAAAACAAGGTCATGCGGGTTCTCGTCCACCGGATAAAGCGGTCCTCGTGTGCCTGTAGCCGGAATAAGCGGGAGGGTTACACGCCGGCCAGTCTTGGGTAGGGCCGTCACTGGCTCCGCATAGGCTTCCTCAACCGCCCGCACAATCAGGGAACCAATAGGCATACCCGACTCCTCCGAGCGCTGCTTGAGGCGCTGGTGCAGAGATTCCGGCAGCTCGATGGTGGTTGTCGCTGGCATGTAGAAATTATGCTCCGATCTGAGATTGGCCGCAAGAACAAAGAAGTGCCGGGTGCGGCGGCCTCGCGCCTTTTTCAAACGCAAGGGCGGTTCAGCCATAAGTTCGCTCGGGGTAGAGAATTCTTCCCTCAGGGGCTAAAGCCCGTCATTATTTCGCGGCATTTGCGGCATGACTGAAGTCATGCCCTGATACAAAGCTTGCGAAAATTGGAGTATTTCCGCAGCCAGTGAAGTCTTGCCCTGGTACAAAACGAGGGCAAGACTTCAGATCATTCGGTTTGAGGTTACTGGGCTTGGGGCGAGGCGGAGGCGGGAAGAGCAGCCGTCTCTTGCTGGGGCTTGGCGAACCAATTGCTGGCCCAGAGATTCTTGTAGAAGAGTCCGGTCAGCTCGGCGGCGCGGGGTCCGAAGGTGGGGCGTCCGCCTTCGAGGAAGAAGACCGTCACCAGATTGCCCTGCGCCGAACTGGAGTAAGAGGCAAACCAGCCGAAGCGGGTTCCGTTGTCGGAGCAGGTTCCGGTTTTGCCGAAGATCGGCAGCTCCTGGAAGTTTGCTCTCAGGCGCCGGGCGGTGCCGTATTCAACCGCGCCGGCCATGCCCTCTTCCATATCGGGCACGTATTTGGCAATATCGAGGGTGCGCTTCACCTTGGGTTCAAAGGCCAACACATCGTCCGGCGTGGTGGGGTGTTGCAGATAGTAAAGCGTGCCGCCGTTGGCGAGAGCGGCGACAAACGCGCCCAGTTGCAGCGGCGTCAGCGATACTCCCTGGCCGAAGCTGCACATGCGGGAGACACCGCCTTCAGAGGCTGGAATCTCCTGGTCTGGATAGACGCCCAGTTGCTCGCCGTCGATGTTATAGCCGGCCAGTTCGCCGAGGCCAAACTCGTTGGCGTAGTGATGCACGCGCTCAAAGCCCAACTGGCGGCCCAGCTCTTCAAAGTAGAGGTTGTTGCTTTTGGCCAGCGCCTGGGTCATGTTCATGCGGAAGCCGTCGAGCTTGACCGGCGTGTCCTTGGTGACCAGGCCTTCAGAGAGCGCGGCCAGCGCGACTGTAAGTTTAATCGTGGAGCAAGGCTCGGCTCCGGGCGAAAGCGCCAGCTTCTGGTTGACCATCGCCAGGATGCGGCCGTTGGCGGGGTCAATCACCACCGCGGTGCCGTTCATATCTCCCAGCGCGTCAAGGGCTGCCTGGCGAACGACCGGGTCTTCACCTGCAATAATATCGCCTTCGCCGACAACTCCCTTGGTGAAGGAGCTGGCGGTGAAGCGCTCACCGTAATAATGATGGCGACGGCGGCCCGAGCTAACAGTTGCGCTGCGCGCGCTGGCTCTAGCCCTGCCGCGAGGCGTCAGATGTGCCTGCTGCGAGGCAGGAGCTTGATTACTTACAGCGGATGCGCTGTGTGTTGAAGCGGTATTGGCAACGGCGCTATGATGCGCGCTGTGGTGCGTTGCCGACAAATGCAAGTCGCCGGGCCTGACGTGGCGCACAGGATGAGGAGCATCCAATGCAAATGAACAGCGAGCGCTAACCAAGAGCAACACAAAAGCCAATTTGGAGAAAAATCTCATCCGGGTGAATCCCCTCATCGGTGGAGTCAGTTGCGGCGCGTCTCTTTGAGATCACGCTTCTTTGTACTTATCGGCGCTTGCACAAAGCGGTCGGTGCAAGAGGCTTACTTTGGTGCCTGGCGGCTGAGCCGAGTCTCTGCTTGTGTTGCCGGCGGCAGGCCATTGATTACTTATACAACACAGAGAGCAGGATTGCACCTTGGGAATATCGGCGGTAACTGGCGATTTTTCAGCCTTCCGCATGATTTTTGCGACTTTCTTACTCCCAGACCGGTTGAACGCCTCGTTAGGAATCAATTACGATTGATTACCAAAGATCACTTGACTCGTTTTCGGACAACAAGTTAGCACGTGCTATCCCATGTCCCCAAAACAGAGGGATATGAGAACTTGTTGGGAAAATGACTCCGAGCCTAGAACGCAACCCTCAGGGACTAAAGCCCATCATGATTGGTCAGCGTCAGCGGCATGACTGAAGTCATGCCCTGATACAAAGCTGAAGTATTTTCAACAAAGCCCTCTTGTGCCCAAACGTCGTGCTATCCGCGCATGAGCGTTAGTACTGTAGCCGCCGCATGAAGGCCGGGACCTCCAGATCGCGCTCTTCTTCGAAGCTGGAAAAGAGCGTTGCGACAGGCTGTTCCTGGATCTGCTCGTTCGCTTCCGGTCCACGCAAACCATTGCCCAGATCCGCCGCGTAATCGCGTGGCAGCGGCGTGTACTCCGGCTCCTCGATCAGCTCGACAAAACGCGGACGAACAACCTCGGCCACAGCGGGTTCTTGCTCGGCGGATGCAACCGGCGGGGCCAGCA
>CAZHKN010000389.1:0-3489 GCA_964532725.1 uncultured Occallatibacter sp. | reverse complement strand
GCGAGAAGAAACTGGAATCGAGGCGCGATGAGTTCTGCAGCGCATTCATCGTCGAATATTCCGCCGTGATGCCCAGGTCAATCGCCGCGCTGCCAAAAGGCAGATCGAGGTCGATCAGAAGTGTCTTCAGGCCCGACTCCTGGGCCAGCGAGACCGCGTAGTTGCAGGCCAGCGTGGTCACGCCCGCGCCGCCTTTGGCGCCCATGAATACCAGGAAGCGGCCTTCGGTCTTCTTGCCTTGAGGAGGTGGCGCAGCCACCGCGACCGCGCGCGGCGTCGGACGCCGCACCGAGGCCCGCACCAGCGCTTCAGCCATTACCCCGGGAGCAAATGGAGTGGTCAGGAATTCGCGCGCTCCGGCTCGCATGCAGCGCACCAACAGCTCAGAGTCGGCTTTCGCCGAGTAGATCATCACCGTGGCTTGGCCGTTGACGCAGATGCTCTCGACCAGATCCAGCGCATATTCCGGATTGCTGTCCAGATCGATGATGATGACGTCGTAATTCTGTTCGAGCAGCCGTGGCACGTCGTCGAGGCTGGGCGGATAGGAGGAAAACTCCCGCGTCTCGCCCGCCGGCCAGGCAGCCAGAGCGCTGGCCACCGCCTTACGGCGCTGCGCCTCCGGGCCGATCAGCGCGATCGACATCATGTTGGTTCCGAGAGTGCCTGACTCCTGATTGGCCGTCGACATGGTGAAATTTCCACTCCCTGCTGTTGACTGCGGTTCAGCGGGACCCGCCTTAAGCTGAGTTTCCGTCTGCGAATTCGGCGTTATGCGCATGCGTCTCCTCAACCTGCCAGGAACGATAAGAGTGTGCCAATAGCGATGGCCGGCGCATAAGGCATTTTACGCGATTGGGGGTTAGAGAGCACCAATTCCGGATGCGGTCGCAAACCCCGCCGCGCAAATCCGAAGAGCAGTGATCCCGTCCCGCGCAACATCGTGCCCAAAAAACCCACATATACAGCCCAGCAAATGGCCATGATTCCTCCGGCCAAGGCAGTCAAAATCAACACAACTCCCACATGTTCAAGAGGACCGATCCATCCTCGATCCGGCGACAAAGGGCCAATCCAGGCGCCAATGGCAGCCATCAGCTTCACGTCGCCCATTCCCATTCCACCCAAAAAACTCAAAAAACCGTAGATCACGGCGCCTAGCCCAATCCCCTCAAAACTCTGTCCCAGCCCCTGCCACCCGTGCAGCCAAACCGAAACGCTGATTCCGGCCAAAAGAAAGGGGACCACCAGCCAGTTTGGAATGCGGCGGCTGCGAATATCCGTGACCGTGGCCACAACAACTGTCAACACGGTTGGCCACCACGCAATTGTATGCATCCCCCCGGCTCTCCCCTTTCCTGCTTCCCGCATCCCTTGTTCCCGCATCACGGTTCCCGCAAACGCATAGTCAATAAGAACATCTTTATGGAGCAATTTCCCACCCAAATCGATATTTGTCAAGAAAACCTTCCAAACTCTCCTCCGGCAACGGATTAACCGGCAAATAGTAAACAAACGTATACAGTTCATCCCCTCTATGTCCTAAAACGATTACACTCTCATGCCCGGCACAGGCAGGCCGATAGGGATCTCAGGCTTTCTCCGGTTCGTCCAAAAACCGGCAACCTGGAAGGAACGCTCACCGGCAAGATGAGGAGCTAAATCTACCCTTCATTTTTTTACGGTAGCTGCTTGTTTGGAGAGTCTAAATCCTGATTGTTGACCGCGGCGAACCTAACTGCACAACAGGCAGCTAGTTCTGCGGAGGCATTTCAGCGCAAAAAGCGCAGAAAAAGCGAATGGTACGAGAATGCGAGGAAAACGATTACTATTGGGGCCGATATGTAACCGTTTGGTCAAGGATCTCCTCAATTCTTTGATTGACAGTCACGCGTTCGGGCGGTACGTTAATTCAAGCGAACTGTCTCAATCAGCGTCAAGTCCGCGGTCAACCGTGAGCTTGCCGAAATGTGCAAGGGCGGTTATGCTTTCTTTTCCTGGCAAGCGACCTCCGCAAAAGATGTTGGCGACTTGCCGGTTTCAGCACCGTTGTTGTGTCTATCCCTGAGTGGATGACGCTTTTGTTGCCTGTGTCGAAGTTTGGGAGTTTGTTCATTGACGATCCGGGTAGGACTCTATTCAGATGACCGCACTTTGCAGCCGCTCCTGGCGTCCGCGCTGGGCGCGGAGTTTGCCGTGCTGACCGAGTCAAATGTAGAGAAGCTGGAGAACCTGCTTTCGGCCGGCGGTTGCGATGTCCTGATCCTGGATCTGAATTCCCCCCACGAATCCATCGTCGAGCGCATCATCTGCGCCCAGAATCTGATTGAATTCCAGATTCCCGCCATCGTCATGTCCGACGATGTGCTCCGCTCCTCGGCCATTGAGCTGGTGCGCCAGGGCGGCTACGGCTATTGCCGCCGTCCTCCCTCGATTCGCGATCTGAAGATCATGCTGCGCCAGGCCTTTGAAACCGCCAGCCTGAAGCGCCAGATTCAGACCGTCGACGAGGAGCCGGAAGAAGCCACATGCTGCGACCGGCTGATCGGTTCCAGTCCGCGCATGCAACAGGTGTATCAACTGGTGCACCGCGTGGCCAATCTCAATGCCTCCGTGCTGATTACCGGAGAGAGCGGCACGGGCAAGGAGCTGATCGCCCGCGCCATTCGCAATCTCGGCTCCCGCTCCAACCGCCCGTTTGTCGCTGTTTCCTGCGGCGCAATCCCTGAAACCCTCATCGAAGCGGAGCTTTTCGGCCACGAGAAAGGCGCTTTCACCGGAACTGTCGGCGCGCGCGAGGGCTACTTCGAGCAGGCCGGCGACGGCACGCTCTTCCTCGACGAAATCGGCGACCTCAGCCCCTATACGCAGGTCAAATTGCTGCGCGTCCTGCAGCAGATGGAGTTCAGCCGCCTAGGCAGCACCCGGCTCATCCCGTTGCGCGCCCGGCTGATCTTCGCTACCCATCAGGATCTGGGCACCATGATCGGCGACGGTAGATTCCGCCAGGATCTGTACTACCGAATCAACGTAATGAAGATCGACGCGCCGCCCTTGCGCGAGCGCCCCGATGATGTCGAGCAGATTGCAAAGCACTTCCTGCAGATGTATTCGCGGATGTATCAGAAGCCGATGAACGGCATTGACCCCGCCGCGCTGGTCGCCTTGTGCGATTACGCTTGGCCGGGCAACGTGCGTGAGCTGGAAAACACCATGCAGAGCGCCATCATCATGGCCCATGGCCAGACTCTGAAGCTGACCGACCTCCCGTTGCCGCTGCAAGGGGAAAATGTTGTCGATATCGGCGACTTCCAGCCCGCCGGCTCCTTTGAGCGGCAGTTGCGCGATTACAAGATGAAACTGGCCGTGCAGGCAGTACGCGACAACAACGGCAACAAGACTTTGGCCGCGCGCAGCCTGTGCATCTCGCGCGCTTATCTGCACAGGCTTCTGCGCCAGGCTGGCGAAGACCGCCTGCTGGCCGAGCCT
>CAZHKN010000388.1:0-3520 GCA_964532725.1 uncultured Occallatibacter sp. | reverse complement strand
GGTCCAGTAGCGGTAGCCGACCAGCAGGCCGTCGTCGTACTTTACCTTCGGAATGGTGTAATCCACCTTGCGACCGTCGGTTTCGGTAACATGCAAGGTCGTATCCGCACCTGGAATGGGGTAGTAGAACTTTGCCGACGCGCTCTCGTCCCAACTGCGGTCAAAGGTGACCGGGAGCTTACCCTCGGGGCTGCGCCTGCCGAGCAGGATTTCGCCCAGCGCCGTGCCGCCTTCCTGGCCGGGATAGTAAAGATGAAGCAGCGCAGGAACTTTAGAGAGCCAGCGCTGGGTATCTGCGCCACCGCCTCCGTTCAGAGTAACGATCGTGTGTGGGTTTGCCGCTGCTACTGACTCGATGAGAGCGTCTTGTCCCCAGGGCAGAGTGAAGGTCCGGTCATGGCCTTCGCCTTCGGTGGGAGGGTCGAAGCCGGCGGCGACTACTACTGCATCCGCAGCAGCAGCGATCTTGAGAGCCTCTGCGGAGATGAGATCGGCCTCGGGGACAATGCCCAGCCCTAACCGAACGCCCGGCGTGTGCGGCAGATACTCCGCCACAACAGAAACTGTTTTACCGGCAGTCAACTCAACGGTCGCCGATTGCGGAACCTGCCCTTCGGCCAGCTCCTGATGGAGAACGGTCTTACCATCGACCTGGATGGTGTAGGCATCCCGGCCAGAGGCCGCGCCGAGAATCAGATATTTGCCACTCGTAGACGGCTTGTATGCCGTGGTATAGCGAATGCTGCGCGGATGCTGGTCTGCCGGTCCCCAACCGCTGGGACCCCAATCGGCGATTCGCGCAGGGGATGCGTTCTCGGGCGTACCGCTAAAGTCCTTGCTGGAGTAGGTGGCCTGCTGGATGCCGCCCTGCCAGTTAGTGCGACGGAAAACATCTCGCATATCTGGCAATCCGCGAGCGTAGAGAACCCGGATGGACGGGCCTGCCTGATCTGAGATGCCGGTGAGGATGCTAACCGGCGCAAAGGCCGTGGCTTCAGACGAGCCTCCGCCACCGGTCACTGCCGGGTAAGCATTCGGCCCGATCACAGCGATGGTTTTCACCTTGGCTGGATTCAGCGGCAGAATTCCACCGTCATTTTTCAGTAGCGTAATGCTCTCGCGAGCGCCTTGGAGTGCGATCTCGCGATCAGCGACGGAATAGATCGGCGAATTCACATCGAACTGATCGTGATTCTCAAAGCCATAGCGCAGCGCAATGCGGATAAGCCGCAGCACCTTTTCGTCAATCGTCGATTCCTTGACTGTGCCGTCTTTGACCGCCGCCAGCAGCGCTTTCGCATTCATGAAGCGCGGGGTTGGCATCTCCAGGTCGAGTCCGTTGTTGGCCGCACCCACCGAGTCATAGGTCGCATCCCAATCCGACATCAGAATTCCCTGAAAGCCCCACTCGCCTTTGAGAATCTGGAGATTGAGAAAGGCGCTTTGCGTAGCGTGGCTGCCGTTGACCAGATTGTAGGAGTTCATCACCGCATCCACGTGGGCGCGGATAACAGCGGCCTCAAAGCCAGGCAGATAGATCTCGCGCAGGGTGCGCTCGTCTGCCTCGGAATCCACATTGTGCCGGTTATACTCCTGATTGTTGAGCGCGTAGTGCTTCACGGTTGCGACGACGCCCTGGGACTGTACGCCTTCTATATAAGGAACGACGAGTTGCGAGACGAGATAGGGGTCTTCGGAGAAATACTCGAAGTTGCGGCCGGCCAGCGGAGTGCGGGCGATGTTGATGCCGGGTCCTAGCAAAAAATGAACGCCGCGAGCGCGGGAGTCTCTGCCCAGGCTCTCGCCGATTTTGCGGGCGAGATCGGTATCCCAACTGGCAGCCAGCGCCGCACCGCCGGGGTAGGCTGTAGTCGGTCCCCAGGTACGCACACCGACCGGGCCGTCAGACATCTTGAGCTGGGGCAGGCCGATGGAGGGCTCGGCATAGGTGAACATGCTGTCGTGGCCGCCGAGCAGCTCGATCTTCTGCTCCAGCGTAAGTTTGGCGACCATCTCATGGGCCTGCGCCTCGATGGCCGGTGAATCCGGCACTGGAGCCTGGGCAAACATGGCCAGCGCGCCGATTAGCACAAGCGCCAGCGATGAGATAGCGGTCGCAAAGCGTGTTTTCGCAGAGGGGTTGACAGAGTTTTTCATAACCCCGAAAGCCTACCGCAACTGCCCCACTGCTGTATAGAAACTCTGTCACTGAAAACAATGAGCCTTGGGCGCTCATGAGCAGCCCGCAGGTCCGCAGCGACAGGAGGCCAAAGGGGATGCGAACTTTGCCTGCCCGTATACAACCTGCCCTCCGATGCTGTATTCTGGGCCTTATTCCATGATCTTTTCACGCGAATACATAGGCTACCTGTCCCGCCGCACGGTCAAGCACCTCCTCGACGCCAAGTTGATCACTGTCGGCTCTGTGCCGGCTGTTGAAGCCCGCGTTGCGGCCGGACTGATTGAAGAACTGTCTCTTGAAGACCGCATCAACGATGAAGTCCGCGTCATTCTCGAGGCCTACTCGGAGGAGATGCGCAAATCAGGCGCGCAATATGCCGAGATGTTCAAAAAAGTGAAGACCGAGCTGGCCAAGAAGTACAAGGCGGTGCTATGAGAATCAACCGCGACAAGCTCAACAAGCTGGCCCATACCGTGGCCGACACCCTGGCTGAGATCGATGAAGTCGGCTTCATGGAAGACCGCAACACCATCCGCCAAGAGGCCCGCAAGGTGCTCGAGCAGTTGCTCACGCAGGAGGCCGGTATCGACACCGCAGCGCGGCTCAAGATTTCTAGCCAGCGCAAGATCATCCAGGAAGGCTCGCAAGAGTGGGATATTCTGTACCGCAAATACTACAACGACGAAGTGCGCAAACTGGGCGTGGACGGCGGAAAGTAGCAGCGGAAGCAGCTAATAAATTTCACAAAATGGTATAATCTACGTCTATTCATCTGAGTACGATGGGAGGACGGTTCCGTG
Organism: uncultured Occallatibacter sp.; assembly: GCA_964532725.1. Taxonomy (GTDB): domain Bacteria; phylum Acidobacteriota; class Terriglobia; order Terriglobales; family Acidobacteriaceae; genus Telmatobacter. The sequence goes on along the minus strand of CAZHKN010000388.1, from coordinate 538 downwards.
GCTACATCCAGAATCCTCGACATCATGGCCGATTCCTTCTTCGACGGCATCACTGGAGCGGCCCTCTTCGGCAAACTGCGGCGTCCGGGCGCGCCGACAGTGTTGTTCGATACGCGCTCACCAGACGAGGCCATCCCTGAAATCAGCCCGCTGACGCATATACATGGCGGCGTTGGTGCAAATACAATCCAGATCGCAGCAGAGTCGGAACGCCTCAAGATCGAAACCGAGTTGGATCTCCGAACGCTCTTATACAAAGCGCGACAGGGAGCGGCGGATGCAGACCGCTTAGAGACCGAGGCCAAGATTGCTGAGCTTAAGGTGCTCGAAGCAAGGCAAGATTTGACCGAGAGTCTTAAAAAGATCGGCGCTATGCTGGCGCAGGATCGCCACGGCAATATGGTGATCCTTCAAGTACCGCGAAATTATGACTGGGACAAACTCAAATCTAGGCTTATGACGACAGAAGATCTTGCTCTTGAGTCGGGACCAGAAACGCCAAAAAACGATGCAATGGCACCCCATGGCCAAACAGCAA
>CAZHKN010000387.1:0-3538 GCA_964532725.1 uncultured Occallatibacter sp. | reverse complement strand
GGCTGTCATCCGCTTAGGCCGAAGCCTATAGCCGAAATGCAGACCGACAGCATAGCGGAGAAATATACGATCCTTCGCCTGAAGGCGAGGGGTTTACCCATCCCCTATGGGGGACTCTAAATTTTTATGGGTGGCTTTTGCGTTTTTGCGGGGGCAAACAGGCTGCGGAAAAATTCAAAATGATCTCCGCTATTGGACGAGAATCCCGCAGGGGCTAAAGCCCAGTGCCTATTTTTCTGCATTTGCGGCACGACTGAAGTCGTGCCCTGATACAAAACCTGCGTAAGATTGAGTTTTCCGCAGCCTGTAAAACCTCCGCCTCCGTTCGCTTTCTTCAAGCCGGAAAGGATAAATGCAGATCCTTCGACTCCGTTCACTGCGTTCAGGGCCGCTCAGAAGGACAGCATTCTTTTCGGTTTCTCCTAGAGGCTTTTTCATAACCGAATCTGGTGCATTGCGGGCTGTTGCCTCAGGGGCTAAAGCCCGCGATTTTACTGGCTCCGTAGCGGCGCGGCTGAAGCCGTGCCCTTTCAAAACCGGGTTATGAAACAGCTTCTAGCGACAACACTATAGCTCAGGAGGGCAGCATTCTTTCCGATCGCACAGTTGCTCCCCCGAGGCACCTCCTCAAGCAAGAGGACAACGCTGTTGTGGATGACTGCCGTCAATTCGCAGGTCAGCGAGAGAGGAGGTTAGCGGGCGGGTTCGTATGGCTCGGCTTTGAGCATGTCGGAGAGGACTCCGCGCTCTTCCGGCGAGAAGACGCCCTGATAGCGGCTGGAGTTGAGGACGGTGGCGCGCTGGTCAAGTGGGACGGAGCGCAGATCGCGGAAGGCGCCTTTCATCAGATCCTTGCGGTCAGGGGGCATGGCGGCAAAGCGGCGGGAGGAGGCGTTGATCTGCATGCGCTCCTGCGGTGAGAGCCGCTCCAGCGTCTCGGCGCGGGCAAGGCGGCGCTGGCGCTGCTCTTCGGAGAGATTGTTTACCTGGTGCAACTGCTGCAAGACATGCTGCTGGTCGGTGGGATTGAGGCGCTTGAAGCTCGGCGAATTCCGCAGCATCCGCTCCTGGTCTTGCACGGGCGCGCTGCTGTGCTGATTGAGCCAGTCGCCGAGGTGGCCGGCGGGAGCGTAGTTGGGGCGGGCGGCGGATGCCGTTGGCAGCGCCGGCCGGACCGGCGACAGATTTGTGGCAGACGGATGCGGCACGGGTGCGCTGGGTTGGAGCGGCTTGGCAGAACCCGAGTAGGCGGGCCGTGCAGCGCCGGACTTCTCGGCCGCCGGATCGGGCGCGGCGGAGTAGGCCGGACGCACCGGGGCAGGCGCGACAGAGGCTGGCGCAGGGCGATTGGGTTCGGTTGGAGCCTCTGGAGTGCGAAAAGCGGGCCGCGGCTGGGCCTGCGGTTCGACAGGACGCTCGTACGCAGGCCGGGAATTCTCCGGACGCAGAGGGCGGAGGCCGTTCTGCTGTTGCAGCGCGCGGCGCTCGTGATTCTGCGGATGCTGGGCGTAGGCGGGGCGAGAAGCGGCTGGATGCGCCGCAGGACGAGCCGGACCTGGGTGCTGGCGGGGCGCGGCCCGAAGCGCGGGTGCGCAAAGCAGCAGCGCCAGGGCCAGAGCAGTTGCAACGCCGCTCCGGCCTCCGCTCTGCTTGCTCGCATTGATTGCCGCGTTCATCTCTCGCCCCAGCCCCGTCGTTCTCAGATCAATTGGATTTCAGTTCAGATTCAATGCGGAAAATCACTCTCCGTTGTCGTTGGTAGAAAGCGTCTCCAACTGATCGAGGAGTTGAGCATTGCTGTCGAGATTCTGCAAGTCCTGCACTACGGCGGCCTCAGGTCTGGGAGGTGGTGGAGGCCCATCTACCTGGTTGCCGTTGAGGCTGAGATAGGTTCCCCCACCAACCAGCAGCATCACCGTGAGCGCCATTGCCGCCAGGGGGCGCGCGTGGGTTGCGGGGCCGTAGGCGAAACTCAAGCGGAGGCGGGCGAGCCAGCCCTCGGGAGCCTTGCGCCGCTCCTCGCGCATCTGCGCATCGAAGCGGCTAAGGAAGTAGGGGTTCGGTTCGGGAGCCTCCCAGGCGTTCATTAAATCCATTGTGGCGCGCAACTCGGCCAGCTCGGCGCAACAACCGGCGCAGGATTCCACGTGGGCGCGGGTCTTGGCGTCCGGCGCGGCGTCCAGCAGCATCTCAGCCAGTTTGGCTTCCATCCCAGGGCAACTTGTAGTGGTCGGCTTCATTGTCGGCCTCCCTTTCTGCCGGATCCCTCCGGCAATTGAATCAAGCAAATTCCTTCAATGACTCGCGCAGGGTCTGGTAGGCGCGGAAGAGCAGCGACTTGGTCGCCGACTCGCTCAGCTTGAGCACCTCACCGATCTCGCGGTAGTCCATCTCCTGATACTTGTGCATCAAAACGGCCATCCGCTGCCTCTCGGGCAGAGCCATTACGTGCTTCTTGATGGCCTTCATCTTCTCATCGCGCAGGAGGCGCTGCTCGGCTCCTGGATCGGTTCCGGCAATCTCCTGCGTTGTTCCGGTCTCTTCATCCGGCGCATCCAGATAAACCGTCTGAGCGGAGCGCTCGTGGCGGGTATCGCGGGTGTGATTCACGGCGAGGTTGGTTGCAATCCGGTAAAGCCAAGTGGTGAATTTTGCTTCCGCCCGGTAGCTCTCCCGCGAACGATAGACGCGCAGGAAAACCTCCTGCGCAAGTTCTTCGGCAACTTCCTGGTTGTGAACCATCCGAAAGAGGAAGTGAATCATCGCGCGGTGGTACTTCCGCACCAGAAAATCAAAGGCCGCCTCGTCGCCGGCGGCGGCACGCAGCATAACGGCTGCATCGCTGGCCGGATCCAGATCCCCACGCGGCTCGGCCGGCCGGGAATCCGTCCCTGTGCTCAATCCCATGGCCGAGTTGTCCAGCACGAGGGTTGCCATGTCCTCTTCAACCCCGGCACCGGCAAAAGGTTGCGCACCTGAGGCCTCATTTTCAGCGGAATTTTCGCTTTCGGAGCGCGCGAATGCAGACGGTTTCCCCGCCCGGCTCCCGACGTTTCGATTCCCTTCCCCGGCACCGCTGGAACCCGTGCCGGCGAGGCCGGTAAACGGGCGTAGCGCCGCTTCCCCATCCGGGGCAAATCCGCCTGCTGCTCGGGTTGGTCGCCGCATCCAGCGCATCAGATAATTCGCAAAGCCCCTTGGGGCAGCCGGCGGACCCGCCAGGGGTTGGCCGCAAAGCCCCGCTGGTGTTACTCTAACCTACGGGATACCCTGCTGGCTCGTCCAAAAGCCGGCCCGCCCAAGACCTAATTTGGGCGCTTAACTCAGCGGTAGAGTGCCACCTTCACACGGTGGAAGTCGCAGGTTCGAATCCTGCAGCGCCCACCAAGATTAGATTTAGAGACATCCGAAGACATCCAGTAAGAAACGATATACCGCTGAGAAATCAGCGGTTATTGTGTTTTTTACGTCCAGAGGTGTATCGTGAAAGCCATGCTCCCGTGGGGGTATAGATGGGGGTAGATTTTCCGGATGTGGG
>CAZHKN010000386.1:0-3542 GCA_964532725.1 uncultured Occallatibacter sp. | reverse complement strand
GCCAACAGAATACAAGGCAATCTGAGTCGGCGTTGGGAGAAAAGCTTTGGTTTCATTGGAGTCCCTATCTGCAATTTGCGCCACCATCTCGGTCAACTTTGATGATTGCGGATTCATTGATGCAAAATCCGCGACTTATTTTCTTGGCAATTCCTTCAGGAACCGCCGTTACAGTAAAACTAGTAACTTTATCGGCTCCGTCTATTTTCTCTATCTTGCAGTCTCTGATTTGGTAGGCGTAACCGGAATTGTGGCCGTTGGCTATATCAGAAGGCAACAGCCCAGCAGCTTCAGGAGTTGACGGGTTGGACTTTGCGTCTCCGCCAAGAGCAGCCAGAGAACAAGCATACCCTCTAGATGGGTAAGTGTCTTTATATTCCCATTGCGCCATGCAAATAGTTCGCAATACTTCTGTCGCCGTCAACTCGCCAGTGACGAACGAAATCAAATAAGGAGCAAGGGGCGCAAATTTGAACAAGAACCAAACTGTGAGAACGAAAGCAATCCACGCGAACGCTCCTGGATATCTCTGATTCTTCTTTGTACCCGGGGAAACGTCTGGAGGGCCAACATATTTGACCTCACCTTCGGTCTGAAATGCCCGTTGAGAATTCTCTGGCGCCGCATCCCTGGTCATTGCAACACCTGCGTGCAGTTCGCGCCGCCGTTGGGGTCAGCTTTGACTGCCCCACTCGGATCGCCGCAAAAGCCGCGCTGGCCGCTCTTGCCGGGCAGCAACGGAATCGCAAGGATTTTGTAGCTGGCAATGGGCTTCGATCCTGCTGTGCCCTGAGGGACACAATCACTAATCGAGAAGAAATAGCCGCCTTTTTTGCCGCTGGCCTCTTCGCGGGGAAGAAATTGTGCCGCGGCCACTGACGGCGGGCCGGTACGAGGATCGCCACCCAGCGCCGCAAGCGAACAGGAATAACCCAGCGCCGGGTACGCAGCTTTGTACTGCATCTCCGCCTGCGCAATATCCTCGACCGACTTGATCGCCGCTGCTTCATTGGCGCGGCGGGTGGTTCCGAAATAATGCGGAACCACCACCAGCAGAAGAAACAGCAGCGCAACAATCACCAGCAGCAATTCCATCAGCGTGTAGCCGCAAACCTGTTTGTTGAATTCTCTTCGTATCATTGAATCAACTGGGTGCAGTTCGTGCCACCTGCGGGGTCTCGCTTGATGACACCGCTGTCATCGCTGCAAAAACCGGGTTTGCCCGTTTCTCCTGCGGCATCGGGAACAGCCGTAACCTGAAATCCGGTAACTCGCTGCGAACCGCTGCGGGACGACTTGGTGCAATGGCTGATCTTAAACACATAGCCGTAATAGTGCCCGCTAGCCAAGTCATCCGGGATCAGCTGTGCGCTGGACATGGACGGCGGTCCAGAGTGTTGGTCGCCACCAAGCGCGGTCAGTGAACATGAAAATCCATTGGTCGGGTAAGTGTCTGCGTACATCTGCTCCGCCAGCTGAATTACTTGGATCGACCTTTTTGCAGGTCTCTCCTGGAATGCCATCCTCATCGCGAGCGCGGTTCGAACGCCGATTAGCATCAGTATAGAGATAATGACAACCACCCCTACCAGCACCCAGACAAACACAGGAATGCGCCGCTTGCCCGTCGACACGGCTTCAGCATTATCCGGCACGGAGATCAACTCCGTGCCATCCGCAGCACAATACGTGGTCCTTTGGATAGATCGCCTGGCAGATCGGGCATCTCTTCACGACCTACCTCGGGTTCATTGAACCGGCTGGGTGCAATTGGTGCCGCCGGTCGGGTCCTGCTTGAGCACCCCACCGTCATCGCTGCAGTAGCCCAGATCGCCGGTCTTGCCCACGGTCTCAGGAACAGCGGTGACCACGTAGCCGGTAACGCGCTGCGAGCCGCTTTGCGACGACTTGGTGCAGTTGCTGATGGTGAAGACATACCCTGACTTGTCGCCACTGGCCAAGTCCGGAGGCAGCATCTGCGCGCCGGTAGGTGACGGCGGTCCGGCACTGCGGTCGCCGCCCAACGCGGCCAGCGAGCAGGAGAAGCCATTGGCCGGATAGCTGTCCGAGTACATTTGCTCGGCCTGCTGGATCGTCTGGATCGACTTTTTCGCCGACAGTTCGCGGGTATATTTCATCATCTTCAGCGAAGAAGGAATGCCGATAATCATCAGAATGGCGATGATGGCCATAACGATCAGCAATTCCATCAACGTAAAGCCATTTGTCGTGCGGGCGTTGCCGCCAAGCTCCGTGCGCTGCTTGCCGCGGCTACCGCGGTCCTTCAAAAACGTAAGATTCATGGGATTCCAGTGCCTCGTAAAATAGGTTCTATCCATCGAACCCATCCGACAAAATGCTACAACGGATGGACGCGAAAGGGAAATGGAACGCTCGAAAAGGCAGGGACTAGGCACTAGGGAATAGGGACTAGGATTCAGTTACCGGCTTTCCGGTCCGGAACTTTCGATTTTCCATCTTCCATTTCCATTAGGAAAATCTTCAATAACGGAATGCAAATCTAGAATTTGCGATATGCGTTTTTCTAGTCCCTATTGCCTAGTCCCTGCTTTCAACACACCAACTGCGCCCGCTTCAGCTTCACCCCATCCAGCCGTCCCAACAGCGTGACCGCAATCCGCTCCGGGGCAAAAAGCTGTTGCGCCATCGCCTGCACCGCGGACGCCTCAACCGCGTCAATCCGCGCAATCACCTCTTCCGCGCTGAAAAACTGGTGGAAGTACATCTCCTGCCGGGCCAAGTTTGCCATGCGCGAGTTCGAGCTTTCCAGGCCCATCAGGATATTGCCCTTGAGCTGGTCTTTGGAGCGCTTCAGCTCATCGGCGGGGAGCGCAGTCTGCTTCAGCTTGGCAAACTCCACCATAACCAGCTCCACCACCTCCAGCGCCTTTCCCGCCGATGTGCCCGCATAAACACACAGCGTACCGGTATCGCGGTAGGGGCTGAGGTCGGAGTAGATCGAGTACGCCATCCCCCGCTCCTCGCGGATGCTCTGGAAGAGCCGGGAGCTCATGCCACCGCCCAGCACGGTATTCAGGATCAGCGTAGCGTAGCGGTTCTCGTCGGTGATCGGCGGCGCGGGGACGCCGAGGCAGATCTGCACCTGTTCAAGAGATTTTTTATTGCGCAGCACGATACGCGCGCTGGCGTCGGGAGCGGATAGCTCGTGCAGCGTCTCGCCGGCGGCCAGCGATGAAAATTTCCCGGCCACGGTTTCGGCAAAATGATCGTGGTCCAGGTTTCCGGCTGCGGAAAAGACAATATTGCCCCCTCGGAAGCGGTCACCGTGGTACTCGACGAGGCTCTGCTGGTCGAGCGCGGCAACGGTCGCCGTTGTGCCCAGAATCGGCTTGCCCAGCGGATGGTCGCGCCAGAAATTCTGCGTAAACAGCTCGTGCACCAGCACGTCGGGGTTGTCTTCGTCGATCTTGATCTCTTCCAGAATCACGCCCCGCTCGCGCTCGATGTCGGTTGCGGCAAACACCGGGTTCAGCACCAGGTCAGTCAGCACGTCCAGCGCA
>CAZHKN010000385.1:0-3565 GCA_964532725.1 uncultured Occallatibacter sp. | reverse complement strand
CATCTTGTCGGCGTTGGGTAGCCTGTCCGGCGAGGCGAGCGCTGTTTTTGTAACGCTGGCGCGAAAGGCTTTATAGCTTTCGTGGTCAACCTCCAGCATGTTCATCGCCGTGCCTTCGACAAGCAGGGAGAGCGACCGCTCCGACTCAGGGGGAGGGGTCGAAGACGTTTTAGCTGGAGTAGCAAGCAGGGCCATCGAGAGCGCTCCTGTCCTGCTTATCGGCAGCAAGTGAGCCGGACAATAGTTTTTTCTGGCAGAGAAATTCCTGGTTGTATTACCGGCTTTCACTGTCAATTCCCGCAGCTGAACGACAGGTCGTCAATTAAATTTGTTTGACGAATCAAACCATTCCCGCGATCCTACCCCCTATGGTGGAGACACAGACAAAACGGGTGATGGCGGCCTATCCGGCCATCTATCTGGCTTGCCATCGCGAGCACGCGCGCATCAACGAAGAAGGAAACACGCTTACTGAAAACCAGGCCAGCGTTCTGAATCACCTGGAGGCGACACCGCCCACGACGCTCTCGAAGCTGGCCGAACACATGGGGGTGGGCCGCTCCACAATGAGCACCACCGTAGCCAGGCTGGTGCGGGGCGGTTACATCGCGCGCAGGCAGAATCACGCAGACCGGCGTTCTGTGGAACTCACGCTCACAGCCTCCGGTAAGCGGATACAGGAACAGAACACCGTGCTCAATCCACTGCTGATTGGGCAGTTGCTGAGGATGATGAAGCCGGATGAGGCCGAGCTTGCAGTGGCTGGACTGGAGCGGCTGGCGCAGGCTGCCGCGATTTTGTTGAAACGCAGAAAACGAGAGAGGGACGGATGAAGATTCTTCTGATTTTTGCCGGCGCCGCTGTATTGATCATTGTCTGCGTGGTGGTCGTTGGAGCGCTACTGCCCAAACACCATGTTGTAACCCGCTGCGCCTTCTTCAAGGCCAGCCCAGAGAAGCTTTTTGCCCTGATCTCCGGCAGCCAGAACTGGCGGCCCGAGGTGAAGTCGTGCGAAGTGGTCAAGGATGGCAGCGGAAAACAGTTTCAACGGGAAACGAGTAAGCGAGGGGAAACGATTCTTTACGCGATCGAGAACAGCCAGCCGCCGTCAGCCATAGTGCGGCGGATTGCCACCGAAAACCTTCCCTACGGCGGCAAGTGGAGCTTTACGCTGGAATCTGCCAGAGGCGGCACAAGAGTCCGGATCACCGAGGATGGCGATGTCTACAATCCGGCCTTCCGGTTTGTTTCGCGATTCATTCTAGGGCAAACCTCTTCGCTCAACACCTATCTAACCGCGCTGGGCAAAGCTGTCGGCGAAGAAGTGAAGCCGGAGGATTGAATATCGGAATATTACAGAGGATTTGGTGGAGCTGAGCGGGATCGAACCGCTGGCCTCCTCGTTGCGAACGAGGCGCTCTCCCAGCTGAGCTACAGCCCCACGGAGTGGCAAACAACTTAACCATTGTAGCAATCTTCGCCTGTTCCGCAAAGCAGGCCGTGCGTGGGTGCTTCTTGAGGCCGAAATGGCGTCGCAGGCTCGGGTTTCGGTAAGTAACCTTTCGAGTCCAGTCAATGCGCGCAGGAGTATCTGCTTCTCTCCCAGCACGCGGGATAGCACCAGTGCACCCCTCAATGCCGATGACAGCTTGCTGGGCGCGGCGCTCCGCCACCTCGGGGCTAAGACCGCACTCCACTGCCACAGCGGCAAAGGATTCTAGCCAGTGGGTAAGTGCAACACGCAGCGTGGCGTGCAGCTCAGGTGTGCAGCCACGCAACGAGAGGGTATCGAGCACACAAGGCTTCGTGCCGTCTCCATAAAACTCGCGCAACTTTCGCGCCACCGCCCGAACGCGCCGTCGTGGACTGCCGTTCTGCCCCAGCGGCTCAAAATATTCTGCTCGAACCACCCGGAGACATGCGCCGCCGCAGCCATGGCAATTTCATCCTTGCTGCCCGGATAGCGATAGTAAAGACTGGCTTTTTCCAGTCCCGTCGCCGCGGCCATCTGATTTACGCTGGTACCCTCAAACCCATAAGCGCGGAATACATCCACGGCGTGATCTAACAACGCGGCATCGTCTAGCCTGGCTCTAGCCATGCGGCCCGCCTCTTCCATAAATTTTACCGTACGTTCGGAATAATCCTGTCTCGGGCGAATTATTTTGCAACTTTTACCGAACGTTCGGTATCTTATTCGATGTTGGCTTGCCTCCAGCCGCCAACCAAGGAGAATCAACCATGAAAACAGCAATTCTCATCCTTTCGGACCCCAAGAGCGGTTCCGAAGAAGCCAACGGACGGCTGTTCAACGCTCTGGCCGTCGCTCGCGACCTGCAAACCCGCAAGCAAGACGTCACATTGATCTTTCAGGGAGCGGGTGTACGCTGGCCGGCACAGCTTGCACAGTCGGATCATCCTTTTCATGAACTCTTCGCCAGTGTGCGGCAATCGGTGGCTGGCGCTTCCAAGGCTTGCGCGGTGGTCTTTGGCGCAATTGAGGGCGTGGAAGCCTGCGGAACAAATCTACTGGACGACAACCAAGTGCCGGGCACGCCGGGGTTGCCAGGCATCGCTGCGCTCATCGCTCAGGGCTACACCCTGTTGGTGTTCTGAAGGTCACACAGGGCCGTAGGCAGATCAACCCCGCGGCCCGTACAGCCAGTCATCTGAATTCGAGAGGAGAATGAAGGCCATGCCGCACACTTTTGCGAAGACGATGTTCTCGGAGCCGGCAAAGCGGATACAGGCGCGTTTCGGCTCGCGCGAGCAATACGAACGCATGACAAATTCTGGAACTGGCGAGCAGGTGTTGAGCCTCGACGAGATCGAGTTCATTGCCGCTCGCAACAGTTTCTATCTCGCAACTGTTACGCCGGACGGCTGGCCTTATATACAGCATCGCGGCGGACGTCCAGGCTTTCTGCGTGTGCTGGACGAACGGACACTGGCCTTTGCCGACTACTCCGGCAACAAGCAGTACATTACCACGGGCAATCTCTCGGCAAACGACCGGTTTGCGCTGTTTCTGATGGACTACCCACGCCGAACGCGGCTCAAAATCATTGGCCGCGCCCGCGCGATCGAACCTGGGACAGACCCAGCGCTTGAGGCGAAGGTGCAAATGGTGGAGCGGAAGACGCGCGTGGAACGCATTTTTCTGTTGGATGTGGTGGGGTTTGACTGGAACTGTTCCCAACACATCACGCCACGTTACAGCCGCGAAGAGATGGAAGAGCTTTTCCCCGCCCGGTACACGCACCCGGACGGGGCTGCATGATTGCTTATAACTGATTCATGTTCTGCAGGAATTCTGCGTTGTTGCGCGCCTTTTCCAGGCGGCTGACCAGCACTTCCATCGCTTCAACCGGTGAGAGCGGATTGAGCACCTTGCGCAACACCCAGATGCGCGGGAGATCTTCCTTGGGAATAAGCAGCTCTTCCTTGCGGGTGCCGGAGCGCTGGATGTCGATGGCCGGGAAGACGCGCTTGTCGACGAGCTTGCGGTCCAGAATGATTTCCATGTTGCCCGTGCCCTTGAACTCTTCGAAGATGACTTCGTCCA
>CAZHKN010000384.1:0-3576 GCA_964532725.1 uncultured Occallatibacter sp. | reverse complement strand
CATGATGCCGCCGGAGACGTGGGCCATGCCGCTGGTCATGATGGTCATCAGCTCGGAGCGGGTTGCGCCTTTGAGAAATGGCCGAATGGTCAGTGGAGCTTCGGTTTGGCCCATGAAGATACTGGCCGCCACGTTCATGCTTTCCGCGCCAGAGATGCGCATGGTCTTGAGCATGATCCAGGCAAGGGCGCGGATGATGATTTGCATCAGGCCGATGTGGTATAGGACAGCAAAGAAAGCGGAGATGAAGATGATGGTGGGCAGGACCTGAAAGGCGAAGATTGAGCCGAATGAGGTGTAGGGCGTGCCCAACGGTCCGAAAAGAACGCGGGTGCCTGCGGCGGTGGAGGCGAGCATGGCGTTTACCACGCCGCCGGCCCAGGTCATGGCGCGCTGGCCGTAGTCGAAACGCAGGACCAGGAAGGCAAAGGTGACCTGGAGGCCGAGGCCCCAGGCAACGGTGCGCCAGCGGATGCGCTTGCGGTCGGTTGAGCCGAGCCATGCGGCGAGAAGGACGGCGAGAATTCCCAGGACTCCGGTGAATCGATCCAAATGGCTGCTCCTGCTGGTGGTTGCGTTAGAGAAAGGCTTTCGATTACCTTACAGCATTTCGCAGATGGGCTTCGGCATTTTCGCGGGTAAATATCCGGCTCACCAGTGGCGAGGAATCTGGGTATTTCTCTGAAATCGTAATCGCGTCTGTCAGTAACTCAATCGGCTCAGCCAGCATCGCTTCGTCTGTTGCATAGAGAACAGCAATCGGTTGCCCTACTTCCACCTTCGCCCCGAGCCGCGCGTTGAATTGAATCCCAGCGTGGGGATCGACCGGCTCACCGGCTTTTTCTCGGCCTGCGCCGGTGCGTTGCACGGCCCAGCCGATTTTGGTTGTGTCCATTGCGGTGATATAGCCGCTCTCCCAGGCTTCTAACACTGCCGTAGCTCCTGGACGATGAAACCCGACCGGGTCTTCAAGAACCGAAATGTCCCCGCCTTGAGCTTTGACCATTTCCGTAAATACACGCAGAGCCGAGCCATCCTCAAGCGCAGCCTCGGCGAGACGGTAGCCATCTTCCGCTAACTCCGCCTTGCCCCCCAGATGAATCATCCAACCCGCCAATATCAGCGATAGTTCACGCAGTTCATCGCTCTCGGCTGGACGATTGCCGCGCAGCAATTCAAGGCATTCCATGATCTCAATCCAGTTGCCGGCCATGCGGCCTAGTGGCTGGTCCATGTCAGTGAGCAGAGCCACGGTACGGGTTCCGGCGGCTTTGGCGGTGGCGACCATCAGCGCGGCGAGGTATTCGGCGTCTTCCTGCTTGCGCAGAAATGCGCCGGAGCCGGTTTTTACGTCGAGCACCAGCGCGTCGAGGCCGGCGGCGAGTTTTTTGCTTAGGATAGAGGCGCAGATGAGTCCGGAATTTTCGACAGTGCCGGTGCGGTCGCGCAGGGCATAGAGAACCCGGTCGGCCGGGACGAGAGCGGGAGTCTGGCTGACAATGGATGCTCCGCAGTGTTGGAGCACTGTCTCAAATTCAGAGAGCGAGAGCGTGGTCTTGTAGCCTGGGATGGCTTGGAGCTTGTCGAGAGTGCCGCCGGTGTGGCCAAGGGCGCGGCCGCTGATCATCGGCACGGCTAGACCACAGGCTGCGGCGATGGGCGCGACGAGGAAGCTGGTCTTGTCTCCGACGCCGCCGGTGGAGTGCTTATCGACAGCGATTTTGCCGAGGCGGGCGGGCGAGAATTTTTCGCCGGAATCGCGCATGGCGAGGGTGAGGGAGCGGGTTTCGTCGAGCGATAGCCCGCGCAGGAAGGCCGCCATCAGCCACGCGGAAAGCTGTTCGAGGGGGATGGAGCCGTTGGCCGCGCCGGTGACGAGGTAGCTGATCTCGCGCTCATTCAGTGAGCCGCCGTCCCGCTTTTTGCGGATCAGGTCGATGGTGTGGATAGGCGCTACCGCACTGGATTGGTCATGAATGGATTGGGTCATCGATATTCAGCATTATTTCACTTCCATCTCGAAAGCCAGCGGCAGCAATTCGCGGAAGGGCAATGTTTGCGGGCCGTCGGCGGCGGGGAAGATCACCGGCGCGTCCGGCAGGATGAACTCGGCCAGTACTTGACGGCATGCGCCGCAAGGCGGACTCGCCGCATTGTTCAGATTCGCCACCGCAGCGGCCTGGATACGGATCGCTGGTCCGAACTGAGCGACTGCGCTGACCATCGCTGCGCGCTCGGCGCAGATGGTCAGGCCATAGCTCACATTCTCGACGTTCGTTCCAGTGATAACTTCTCCGTTAGTGAGAAGCAGCGCCGCGCCGACGCGGAAGTGGGAATAGGGCGAGTAGGAGCGTTGAGCAGCTTTGTTGGCCTGCTCCAGAAGAGCATGCAAGTCAGCCGCTGTAGTTGGGTTGTTGCTGATATTGTCTGCCACTTTGTTCACTCGCCCTTTCCTGAATCCGATGCGTTGACGACGAGTTGTTGCTGATCGGCGGCGACAGCCTTGTCGTAGAAATTGTGGAGCGGGGTGTAGTCTTTGGGGTCGAGCAGAGTAAAGCCCTGGGCGAGGACGCGGAGGGTTGTGACAGAACCTGCGTCCACCTTGGAATGGAGCTGGTAGAGGGCATTGTCTTCCCACTTTTCTGTAACATCCTTCGGCGCGGTCGTGAGCTTGAAGCCGGTAGGCAGAACCCAAGTGATCTGCTCCTGTTGCTGCGAGGGATAACGGGCATCGATTGGAAGAGTGCGGTTGGCGTCGGCAGGCAAGGGATTGGCTTCTTTGGTTTCGAAGAACAAACGAGGCAGGGTGAGGGGTTTGCCGGCCAGGGTAGTAAAAGAGCCGGAGACTGGGACGAGCGCGACCAGTTGCTTGCTGGAGTCGTCTAGGTTGGCTACGCGGTCGACGTGAGCTTCAATCCCGGCGGGAACCTGGGCAGCAATCGTCTTGTTGAGCTGATCCTTGACCGCATCTGCGCCAGACCGAACTGCCAGTTGCCGGTACTCGATTGCCTGCTGGCCGGTGAATCCGACTTTGAGGGTTCCTGTGAGCGCTCCTTGCGGAGAAACGGTGAGGCTTCCGACGCGCACTGAGGTATTGTCCGCATTCAACTGCATTGGGGTGAGAATGGTTTCCACTTTTCCGTTGGCCGTGAGAGCGATGCCGCCGGCGGCTGCGTGGGACCAGTGAAGGGTTTGGAAAGGCGCCATCTTGGTTCCCGGATCGAGAGAGATCTCTTTACCGTCGATCGTGACAGCGACTAGAACGCTGTCCAGTTGGCTGGTGCTGAGAAAGCTGGTGGAGAAGATGTGGTTGCTGCGGCTGGCGATGCGCTCGGGGCGGGCGGTGAGTCCGGCCTCGCGCACCAGGGCCAGATAAAGAAAAGCAAGCTGATTGCTGTTGCCGCTCTTGGTATCGAGAATGCTCGCGACGTTGCCACGAGGGATGGAATCATCGGCAGTGGAGAGGGACGGATCGAGATCAAGGTCTGTATTTTTCAGCTTTTGCACCACGGCGTAGAGTTTTTTGGCTTTGTCGAGCGGAGCATCAGACGGGGAGACGACTTCAGCGACGGTGCT
>CAZHKN010000383.1:0-3602 GCA_964532725.1 uncultured Occallatibacter sp. | reverse complement strand
CAACCGTCCCGACCGCGTATCGAGAAGTGACAGTCTTGTTGGACCGGAGTAATAGCTTCCCAGTGTGACTTCCGGGCATGTATACGAATTATCCGCTGACAGTTCCCCGCGATCATGCCTTACCGGAGAGATCATCCAGAGCAGCAACTCGCGATTCGCGTGGGCCGTGGCCGGAACGGGGGTCCGTTCAATTATCACAGCGTTATCGGGAATTGAGCTTGACGGGCCGGACTGCGCAAAACCAGGGAACGCTATAGTGACGGCGGCTGACAGAATGGCCAGAACCAAGGATGTATGTATAGAACGACATTTTGTAGTCGCCTGCATGTTGAACCCTCGTGCGGTATACCTGGATTCTAGCCCGCTTTTGCGCCTCGAAAGCCAATATTTTCGGCATCTAAAATCCTCAGACGCTAACAGCAGGGCAACTCACTCGCCGACCACGAGTTAGGCTGCGCTTCAAGGACAAATCCTGGGAAGCGCTGTTCTAGCTCCCTACATCCGCGAGTTCGTCGTCCAGAAGCTACACCGACTCCTCCCAAGAAAATAGCCTCACCCATGTCATAAAATGAACTCGTCCGCCCTGGAGAGCCATTCCATGCACTCAATTCCCCGCGCCACCTTCCTGCTACTACTTTCAGCCGCCCTCACCGCAACCGCGCAACAGCCCGCCTCACCAGCCCCAACCACCGCCGCCGAAGCCCCCACCCGCGACACCAGCTTCATCGACGCGCAAGGCACCGCGCACATCACCCGCATCGTTCCCGTCCCCCAGGCCCTGAGCGTTCCCTCTCGCTGGTGGCTCAGCCAGCCCGCGCCAGACCAAGGCCCGCCCGAACCCCTCGCCGAACGCCGCAAGCGCACCGATGAATGGGCCGCCGGAGCAGCCAAGCAGTGGTCTGCCCTCCTCCCCAATCAGCTTGTCGAAGACAAAATCGCCGGCGTCCCCGTCCGCATCGTCACTCCCGATGGAATGCCCGAGGCCAATAAAGACAAGGTGCTGCTCAACCTGCACGGCGGCGGCTTCAACTCCGACTCCGGCTCTTACACCGAGTCGATCCCCATCGCCGGCTACACCAAAATCAAGGTCGTCGCCGTCCTCTACCGCCTCGCCCCCGAGCATCCCTTCCCCGCAGCCGTAGACGACTCCGTCGCGGTCTACAAGGAGCTGCTCAAAACCTACAAGCCTCAGCACATCATCATTTACGGCACCTCGGCCGGAGCCATCCTCACTGGCGAGGTCGCCGTCAAGCTCAAGCAGCTTGGCCTGCCTCTGCCCGCGGCCCTCGGCATCTTCAGCGGCATGGGCGACTTTGCCCGCGACGGCGACTCGGCCGCTCTCTACTCGCTGCGCGGATTCGCAGGCCATCTCGACCCGCCCGGTCCCGGTCCGCACGATCCCGATTACGCCGCCTCCACCGATCCCCGCGACCCTGTCCTCTCGCCCATCTACGCCGACCTGCACGGGCTGCCGCCCACGCTCTTCATCACCAGCGAACGCGACCTGCTGTTGAGCGGCACGGTGAATCTGCACCGCGCCTTTCTCAATGCCGGGGTAGACGCGCGCCTCGAAGTCTTCGACGCCCTGCCACACGCCTTCTGGTACAGCTCTCGCCTGCCCGAGGCTATCGAAGCCAACCACGCCATGGCCGATTTTTTCGTGAAGCAGTTAGGTAAGTGAGTTAGCGATTTATCTTATAGGTTCAACACTACTCTGGGTGCCCTATGTCCCTCGCATTTGGGGACATGGGAAACCACAGAACTCAACTACAAAAAGGGCTGTCCCACCCTCGCGACGTTCTTGTTTTTGTCGCTGCGGTGATCGAGGGTCGGATAGCGGGATGCCATATTAACGGGACACCAGGGAACTGCGCCGATGCTCCGGTCATTGCCGCGCGCTTGCGCGATACAGATACTTTCTGTTGGCCTCAAGAACCGGCTCCAGCAGGTCTTCGATATCGGTGTAGCGATTGCGATAGCACCATGCGCACTCCTCAAAGAATGGCATATCGGCGCGGCGCTCCCCGAGGTGCTCGCGGCGAAGCTCTTGCCACTCGGAGCTGTTCCAAATGGAGCGGAACGGTGCGCTGTCGAGATGGCCAATGAGAAATGGGTCGCCGTGGGTCCCAATCAAGTGGTCGCAGAAACCGACGCCGCCGTTGTACGTAAGATAGCAATGTGTCCATGGATGGCAGCATGGCCCGTCCGTATCCTTGACGGATTGCCCTTCCCAAAGATTGGCGGTCTGTACGAGAGTCACCTGCTTCTCCGCGGCTCTTCGCGAAGCGCGGTTAAGAGCATCGTTTAATTGGCTGCTCATGCCGTTGATGTTCACCAGGTTGGTGTCTACAGCGAAGACCGGCCCTAGCGACACCAGCGGTAAGCCGCACCGGGCGGCGATGTCGATCATATCTTCGAGCGTGCTGAGATTTGGCCGCTGGCAGGTCACGTAGAGCCGCAGCCGGTTCGCGATGCCCGCGCTGCGATAAGCGGCTCCAAGGTATTGCAAATTTTCCTGAATCAAGGCGAGATCCGCGCCTCGCCGCGTGGCGTTCAATACTTCCTGAGTCGCTCCATCCAGGGAGACACCAACCCACGCCTTGGCCTTCACCAGGCTTTCCAGAACGACGGGCTTCGAATACGAGAGATTGGTGACGATACGCACCTCGCAGCCATGGGAGATCGCAGCCGCGAGACGCTCAGGCCATTCGGGAAGGATCAGGCTCTCGCCCCATCCGCGCAGGTCAACAATCTCGGCAGCAGGAAATAACTCGGCCGCGATCCGGTCAAATAGAGCCTCGGACATGCGCATCTCCTTGCCAATCTGGCCGGGTTCACGGCACATCTGGCAGGCAAGATTGCAGTGACGCGCCAACTCGACGAAAAGGATGCGCGGAGAAGCCTCGAGTTCCACACGCCCAGACGCGAATTCAAACCGCATCTGTTCTCGGTTGGCGGCCTTGAGGGCAGCCAGGTGATTCATGCGCATTGAATTTACCCCTTTCTCCAACTCGAAGGCTCGGTTGAAAACCTCATCCAGGGTCTAGCGAAGAGTAGCGCGCCGTGTGCATGCAATGGGGAAGCCGTGCTCTAGCAGGCCGGCGAGCAGGTTGTCATTTTCGCAGCGAGCCAGGGGAGAGGCCCAAAATTCTGACCATCCTAGATACCACGTCGCAATGAACAATTGCAAATTCAATGTGCCAGGCGCCCCACACTCGCGACGTTCTTGTCCGTGCTGCTAGTGCCATGACCGCATGAGCTGGGAATCACAGGATTGTAGCGCCGGTCTCCAGACCGGCTGTCGTGTGGGCGTCCGCGCCCGCACTTCTCCAAGAATTATCGGTCTGAATACTTGGGCGAGGGAGCCTCAATGCCCTCCCTTTCTCCACAGCAAATACCGGAAGAACGAAAGCAGGCCAGAGAATCGATAATCTGAATCAACGTACTTTTCAATGACATAGAAAGCAAAATAATAAAACCGGCAGAATGACCAAATCGCTACGATGAGAAGGAAAGCAACCTTGAGCGTTGGCTGCTCCATCAACAAGAGCACCGAAGCCAGAAGTCCCAAAAATAGAAATAGTATCCCCTTCCCCTTGATC
>CAZHKN010000382.1:0-3603 GCA_964532725.1 uncultured Occallatibacter sp. | reverse complement strand
GAGGGCATCAACCTCCAATTCTGCTGGCTGATGATCAATTACGACATCCCGTGGAACCCTGTCCGCCTTGAGCAGCGCATGGGCCGCATCCACCGCTACGGTCAAGAGAAGGATTGCCTCATCTTCAATTTCGTCACCACCAACACGCGCGAGGGCCGGGTTCTCGAAAAGCTATTCGAGCGTATTGAGAAAATCGAAGAGGACCTTGACCCCAAGCGCACTGGCAAGGTCTTCAATGTTCTCGGTGAGGTCTTCCCTTCCAACCAGTTGGAGAAGATGCTGCGCGATATGTACGCGCACAATCAGATGACCGAGGAACTCATCAAGCAGCGCATCGTCGAACAGATCGATCCTGAACACTTCCGCAGCATTACAAATTCCACGCTCGAAGGCCTGGCCAAGCGCGAACTGAATCTTTCCGCCATCGTCGGCAAATCCGCTGAGGCCAAGGAGCGCCGTCTTGTCCCGGAAGTGATTGAGCAGTTCTTCCTTCAAGCCGCCCCCATCACCGGCCTTGAACTCAGCGAGCACGGCAAAGGCCAGCACACCTACAGAGTGCCCCGCGTCCCCAGAAACCTCTGGGCAACCGGTGAGCGTCTGGAGCCGCGCTTCGGCAAACTGGGCCGTGAATACAAGCAATTCGTCTTCGACAAGGAAATCCTCAAGCGGCAGCCTACTTTTGACTGGGTGACGCCGGGTCACCCGCTCTTCGAGGTTGTCCGTGAAGATCTGTTGGAGACCGTCCGCGGGGAGCTGGAGCGCGGCGCCGTTTTCTATGACGTGAACCGCAGCCTGCCGGCCCGGCTCTCCGTCTATTCCGCCGCCATCCGCGATGGGCTGGGCAACGTTCTGCATCGCCGCCTGTTCATCGTCCAGGAGGAGATCGACGGCACACTCACCGTACGCCAGCCCACCCTGTTGCTTGACCTGATCCCGGCGCCCAAAGGCACGGCCGTTCCAAGCAATCCCAGCGCGGACCACAATTCCATCGAGCACTTCCTCGTGCAGCAGGCGCTTGAACCATTCCTTGCCGAGGTTACCGCGCAGCGCGAAAAGGAGATTGAGACCGTCTCGCGCCATCTTGATCTGAGCCTGAATGAATTGATCCTGCGGCAGAATCTCAAGCTCGCTGAATTGCTCGCCTTACAGGAAAACGGGGACACCAGCCCTCTGCTCGCCGCCAACACCAAGCAGACGCAGGACCGCCTCGATGAACTCTTCGCCCGGCTGGAGGGCCGCCATCGCGAGCTTGAAAAAGAGCGCAACTGCACCATCCAAATTGGGCCATGCCGCAGCTTCCTGCCAGAGAAAGTGGTAAGGATTCGATATTGCAGTTATCGGTTTGGGACCGTGAGTAGTGATTTCCGAGATACTTAGACTTGCTGGCCGAACCCGCATAACAAGGACTCACGGCTTCACTTAAAGAGTGTGTACGCATGGAATTCAAGGTTTTCTGCACTAGGACGCGCCCAGGGAACACTTGGTTCCCGAAGTACTCGACCTTCTAGCTTGTAATATTCGCGTCCATTGTCAAACTCCTCTTTTATTCTTTTGCTGACCACTATCTTCCGATCTTTGGGATCGATGGTCAGATAGCCGCCATCAAACAAGCGGTGCAAGTCGCTCCTCAAAAGGAGACCATTTGATACTTCATGTTGCTGGGCCATCTTATAAGGCTTGATATGTGCAGCATCCAGGACCGGCAGAGTACGTTCACCGGTGATTGCACATCGCCGATCATAAAAATCTGTGACGAGGATACGGAAGAGGCCCTGGCCAAGCCGCGGGAGCAGAATTTGAGGCTTCCCAAATCCGTCTGACTCCAATGCGGCCTTGGCTGCCGTACCAATCTCAAGATGTGGGGACGGCAAAAGTTGGAGTCTTTCAGCAACTTGGTCCCACAACTCGCGGCCGATGCCAACCTCTGAGTCATATCCTTTGCCCTGAACCGTGTTCAACCTGAAATCCGACGGACACTTGATCCAGAGATCAGAAGGCCAAAAGAACGGTTCTCCAAGCATGATGCATCCGATTGTTGGGTTCTCATCTGTCCCCAACGGCAATCGTCTGTAATGTGCGATCCGTTTTCTCATCTCTGCCAAGGAACTGACTCCATTCGCTTCTTTGAAAGCATCCCAGGCCAGATTGAGGGGGAGTTGGAGAAATCTTGTAAAGAAGCCGCCTCCAGCAATAAAGTTTTCGGGAGCATGAAGCTTAAATAAAAGCAACTCTCCGGGCTGGAGCGCTTTGAAAAGAGCATCGGGCGAAGGACGCCAAAAGTTCACCTCATCCGCACCGGCACGGGCAGCGTGGAGTGCAAACCAATCGTTGTCCGTTACTGCCACGAAGAGACGCATTCAGAAGAATTCTATAACGTATGGCAGTTCGTTCAGAGGAACATTACGTCGTAGGCGCTAATTGCAAACCGGTCCGATACTTCTTGCAGTGTGACGTCAAATGAATCTCTATCCAGCGCACTCCCTGGGGGGAGATTGCCTTTCAGATAGGCGGCGCCAGCGCGTTGGCGATTCTTGCGGAGCACGAAAAGCAGATGGTTGCGCCGGGAGGCGACGTGATTCGCGCCTTCCTGCCGCCGGATCGTCCGGTGCTGATTCTGATGGACGAGCTGATGAACTTTGTCAGCCGCAGCCGGAAGAGCGGCATGGCTGGGCAGCTTTACAGCTTTCTGCACAACCTGACCGAAGAAGCGTGCGGGCGCGACAATATGGTGCTGGCGGTATCGGTTCCGGCTTCGGAGTTGGAGATGAGCGCCGAAGACCAGTCCGACTACGAGCGGTTCAAGAAGCTGCTCGACCGCGTGGGCAAGGCCGTGATTATGTCGGCGGAGTCGGAGACCTCGGAGATTATTCGCCGTCGGCTCTTCGAGTGGGATGAGAACGCGGTTACGAACGACGGTCGGGTTCTGCTGAATCGCGACGCAATTGGAACCTGCAATGAGTTTGGCGACTGGGTGAAGGACCACAAGCAGCAGGTGCCGGAGCAGTTCAATTTTGATGGCGCACGCGAGGCCTTTGCGGCGACTTACCCGTTTCATCCCAGCGTCCTTTCAGTCTTCGAGCGAAAGTGGCAGGGTTTGCCGAGGTTTCAGCAAACCCGCGGCATTCTCCGGCTGCTGGCCCTGTGGGTCTCCCACGCATTTCAGGACGGGTTCAAGGGCGATCATCGTGATCCGCTGATTGGGTTGGGCACAGCGCCGTTGGATGACTCCCAGTTCCGTGCAGCCATGTTCGAGCAGCTCGGTGAGCACCGCCTTGAGGCTGCGGTTACGACGGACATCTGTGGCAAGAAGGACTCCCATGCCATTCGCCTGGACAACGAAGCAGTCGATGCGATCAAGAAGTCAAGGCTCCATCGCAAAGTGGCAACCACCATATTCTTTGAGTCTAATGGCGGAATGGCCCGCGCCGAAGCGACGAGTCCGGAGATCCGTCTGGCAGTTGCCGAGCCGGACCTCGACATCGGTCATGTGGAGACAGTTCTCGACGCTCTCACTGACGCCTGCTACTACCTGACTGTCGAGCGCAACCGGTACCACTTCAGCTTCAAAGAGAATCTGAACAAGCGCTATGCCGACCGCCGGGC
>CAZHKN010000381.1:0-3630 GCA_964532725.1 uncultured Occallatibacter sp. | reverse complement strand
CGCGACCCTCGCCTTGGCAAGGCGATGCTCTACCACTGAGCTACTCCCGCTTGTTACCTCTCTGAGTATACTGGGCGGCCCGAAGACGGTCAAACTCCCGGTTCACATTCCATTCATCACAGTGAAACCGGATGGGCTACACTGGAAAACAATCATGCGCCGACCCGCCTGCATCCTGATTCTCCTGCTGGCAGCAAGCATTTGCTGTGCCAGCCAGACACTCAAAACCGACCGCACCACGGCTGCTTACAACGCTGCCGTTGCTGGTGGTCCGCTTACACTGCGCGCGTTTCTTGAGGATTTTCCCAAGGGCGCGGACCTGCATGTGCATCTTTCAGGGGCGGTCTATGCGGAGAGTTTTATCCGCGCCGCCGGCGAAGACGGGCTGTGCGTTGACTCAGTGGCGCTGCGCTTTGCCAAGCCGCCCTGCACGGCGCCTCTGGTGCCTGCCAGCGCGTTGTCGGGAAATATATCGCCGTCGAATCAGGAGTTGTACGACCGGCTGGTAGACTCCTTCTCGATGCGCGGCTTTGTTCCCAGCGCAGGAGTGACTGGGCACGATCAGTTCTTTGCCACTTTCGGGCGATTCGGAGGACTCAACAAGCGGCATACCGGTGAGTGGGTAGATGAGGCCGCCAGCCGCGCCGCCGCGCAGAACCAGCAGTATATCGAGCTGATGGAAACGCCTCCCTTCGGCTATGCCGCGGATCTGGCTCTCAAGGCCGGGTGGAAGCCCGATCCCTCTGCCGCCGACCTGGCCCAGTTGCGCGAGACACTGCTGGCAAAGGGCCTGCGCGACGAGGTGGAGACCGACCGGGAGCATATCCGCTCCGCCGAGGCGCTGCGCAACCAGATTGAGCACTGCGGAACTCCGCAAGCCGCGCCTGCTTGTCGGGTCGAGACACGCTACATCTATCAAATATTGCGTGGTTATGCGCCCGAGCAGGTTTTTGCCCAAACGCTCCTCGGCTTCGAGACCATCACCGCGACGCAGGCGGCGCACGAGGCCGGCTTTGTTGGCATCAATTTTGTGATGCCCGAGGATGGATTCATCTCGATGCGCGATTACACCCTGCAGATGAAGATGCTGGATTACCTGCATTCGGTGTATCCTTCAGTGCCCATCAGCCTACATGCCGGGGAACTTGCGCCGGGCCTGGTGCCGCCGGAGGGATTGCGCTTCCATATCCGTCAGGCCGTCGAGCTGGGCCACGCCGAACGTATTGGCCACGGTGTGGACGTCATGTACGAGGAGAATGCGACAGAGCTGCTCAAGGAACTGGCTGAGAAGCATGTGATGGTGGAGATCAACCTCAGCTCCAATGACGGGATTCTGGGCATCAAAGGGGCCGGACATCCGTTTCCTGTCTATCGCGCCGCGCATGTGCCGGTGGCGCTTTCTACGGATGATGAGGGTGTGAGCCGGATCGACCTTACGACTGAATATGTTCGCGCAGCGCTCGATTATCACCTGAGCTTCCAGGATCTGAAGCAACTGGCCCGCACCGGCATGGAACATAGCTTTCTGCCGGGGAAGAGCTTGTGGGCTGCGGAGGATGTTTTTACCGCGCCTGCCGCTGCCTGTACTGCCCAGCTGCCTGGCGGCGAGAAGCCAGCGCCCGCCTGCAAGGTATTCCTCGACAGCAGCGAGAAGGCTGCGGCCCAGTGGGAGCTGGAGCGGCGCTTCCGCGCCTTTGAAGCAAAGTATTAGAGGATGCCGGCAATAAATACAGCATCCTCAATGTTTGGCCCCCGGCAACATACCCTTGAGTTTGTCGACAAGTCCCGGCTGAGTGGCCGGAGTGCCAGCAGCCGGCTTAGCTGCTGCTGGAGCCGGAGTCGGGGGCGCAGCGGCAGGGGCAGCCGGCTTAGCATTGTTCCCACCTGCAGCGGGTTTGGCATCCGGCTTGGCTGCCGTTCCCGCATCTTTGGGTTTGTCGGATCCAGTCGGCTGCCCGTTGGCAATCTTGTTGATCGTTCCCATATCTGGAGGAGGGCCGGTGCTGTTTTTTACGAGGATCGAAATGCGCCGGTTCGAGGGGTCGGTCGGGTTGTTTTTCACGCGCAGGAGCTGGTCGGCGTAGCCGCGCACCTGAGTGACCTGATCCTGGCGCACGCCGTCTTGTTGCAATAGTCGCCGCGCGGAGTTAGCGCGGTCGGCGGAAAGCTCCCAGTTGCCGTAGTTCGCGTCGTTTGAGTACGGCGTGGAGTCGGTGTGGCCTTCGATGAGCAGGTTATTGGGCAGCGTCTTCAACTCCGCCGCCAACAGGGTGAGCAACTGTTGCCCGCTGTCGCTCAGGTGGGCGCTGCCGCTCTGATAGAAGACTCCGTTCTTGTCTTCGATAAGTTCAATGCGCAGGCCTTCGGGTGTAATGGTGATCTCAATCTGTTTAGAGAGCTTCTCCAGAGCCTTGTTGGCTTTGATTTCCGCTTCCAGTTTTTCTTTGAGCTTCTGCATGTCGTCGGAGGTGGCTGCGGTAACAGTTTCTCCGGTTCCGGTCATCGTTGTGCCGAGCAGGCCGCCGGTTCCCTTGGGATCGTTAAAGTATCCGGCGACGGCCTTCTTTACTTTGGTGCTGGAACCCATCAGCCAGAGCACGATGAACAGCGCCATCATCGCGGTGACAAAATCGGCGTAGGCTACCTTCCATGCGCCGCCGTGATGACCTCCGTGGCCGCCCTTCTTTTTGATGACAATGATCGGCGCTGATTTGCTGGCCATGATTGCTCGCTCCGTTTAGGCGGCTGCCGCAGACGTATCAGGAGCTGCCGCCGCGGTGTTCTTGCAGTGCTTTTCCATCTCGTCGAAGGTCGGCCGCATGTGCGCGGGAATGGCCCGGCGGCCAATTTCGATGGCAATCATCGGTGCCGCGCCCTTGAGAAACGCGAGCAGCAGCACCCGCAGCACGTGAAGATATTCGTTGTGCGCATCGGCGTTTTTGGTCATGTTGGCGGCCAGCGGTCCGGTCAGGCCATAGCAGAGCAGAATGCCGAGAAAAGTGCCCACCAGCGCGGCGGCGACATGTTCGCCGATCTCTTCCGGCGGACCGCCCAGAGAACCCATGGTGATGACCACGCCGAGCACTGCGGCGACGATGCCCAAGCCGGGCAGCGAATCGGCCACCGTGGTTAAAGCCGAGATCGGCGTGGCCGCTTCGTGGTGATGGACTTCCATGTCCAGTTCCATCATCTGGTCCATGTCAAAGGGCTCCACGCCGCCGGTAATGGCCATGCGCAGGGTGTCGCAGAGAAAGTAGAGCGCATGGTGATCATGCAGAAACGAGGGGTAGTTTTTGAAGATCGAGCTTTCTTCCGGCTTTTCCACGTCCATCTCCACGCTGAGCAGCCCCTCTTTGCGTACTTTGTTGAGGAACTGGTACATCATCTTCAGGGTTTCCAGATAGCGGTCCTTGGTAAAAGGTGAACCCTTGAGGACGCCGAGCAGACCCGCCACAACCGCCTTGATGACGTGGATGGGATTGGCGACGAGCAGCGTCCCCAGGCCCGCGCCGGCGATGATGAGCAATTCTGCGGGTTGGACGAGCACAGCCATTTTGCCGTGCTCCATGAGGAAGCCGCCGATGACCGCGCCGAAAACTACGACAATGCCTATGATGGCGAACATCAATG
>CAZHKN010000380.1:0-3690 GCA_964532725.1 uncultured Occallatibacter sp. | reverse complement strand
ATAGCTTCCCGGTTTGCGGAACTGCGTGGGTTGGAGATTCCATCTCACGCGCCCTTTGAGGTCGTCGGTGTACTCGTCCACGATCCAATCAGCAATGCATTACCATCCTCGACGCAGTATCATTGAATAGACAGTGCCGAGCGGCCACAACAAGTAATGAACAGCAAACGTAAGAAACGCCGGTCGAAATAGTAGCGACAGGTGCAAGACAACGCAATTCAGGAAAAGAGAGATGATGACAGTGAGCGAAAAGATTGATGCCAAGTTGGTAAAAGACCTGCGTGAAAAGTCCGGCGCGCCGATGGGCGACTGCCTCAAGGCGCTGCAGGAGTCTAATGGAGACATCGAGGGTGCCTTCGTCGTGTTGCGCAAGCGCGGCATGGCCTCGGCACAGAAGAAGGCTGCCCGCACCACAAACGAGGGCGCGGTGGGAACCTACATTCATGCCGGCGGCAAAATCGGCGTGATGATTGAAGTCAACTGCGAGAGCGACTTTGTCGCCCGCACCGACGACTTCCAGAACCTGCTCAAAGACATCGCCATGCACATCGCGGCCACCGATCCGCGCTATGTCCGCCCCGAAGACGTGACCATCGATGACCTCGAGCGCGAGAAGGAGATCTATCGCGCCCAGGCTGCCGCCACCGGCAAGCCGGCTCCGGTCATCGAGAAGATCGTCGACGGCAAGATGGCCAAGTTCTACGAGGAGGTTTGCCTCCTGGAGCAGCCCTTCATCAAGGAGCAGACCGTCAGCATCAAGGAACTGATCGCGCAGAAGGTCGGCAAGCTGGGCGAAAACATCACCGTTCGCCGCTTTGCCCGCTTCAAGGTCGGAGCGCCAGATTGGACTGTCGCGACTACCAAGCAGGTGGAAACTGCTGCCGAGTAAGCAGCACCTGCTGTGCGGCAGACGCCTTCGGCTCGTTTCGCGATCAGATTGAGTCGCGGAATCAGAATGCATTGATCAGCATTCTTTTCAAACATCCATAAAAGCCCGGAGCGATTGCGCCGGGCTTTTTATTTACTGAACCTTATCGCGGCAACTTTTGCTGACGAGTCAATTCCACCTATAACAACGGCTCATCTCCGCTCTCTTCAGTCCGCACCTGTTAAGCGTCCTTTGCGATTCCCAATATTAAACACTTCTTTATTTGCACTTTTATGGGACAGTCTTTGGGAACCTTCTTGCTCATTCGCCCCTGCCTGCGCGGCTTCCGTAATAGGTTTTTGAATGAGGGTTGCGAGGATGCTTGTTCACAGCGGGAGTGAAAAACACGAGGCCCGGGAGCGCAAGTCATGATGCTGTTGCTTCAGTTGCCAATTAAGACATCCTTTCACGACCGGTTCCTGCTCTCTGGCGTTGCCGGATCGATGCCCCTCCTCTTGGCAACACGCTGGGTTCGCTCTCTTAGTGGATTGAGAGGGCCAGGGCCAGTCGAGTTCAATCAGGTACTCATCCATGCCCAAGGAGATTCAAGATGAAGCAACCGTGCTATCCAGCGTTAGCGCTGTTTGTGCCGCTGCTCGCGCTCGCAATCGGTGCGCCGGCCCGTGGCCAGAGCCTGGACGACCTTAACATCCAATTGCATGGCTTTGCCACGCAAGCGTTTGTCCACTCCACTAACAACGACGAAGTGCTGACGATGAACAGCTCTAACTTCAGTCCGGCGTGGACGGAGGCGGCCTTTACCGTCACCTCGCAGCCCATTCCCAAACTCACAATCGGCGCGCAGGCCCATTACACCTTCATCGGCACCGAGAAGAACGAGTTCACCCTTGATTGGGCTCAAGTCAATTACAACTTCAACGATAAACTGGGAATTAAAGCCGGCAAGGTCAAAACACCTTGGGGGCTTTACAACGACGTACAGGACCTTGACCCGGTCTACAATTGGGTTCTGCTGCCGCAATCGATTTACAACCTTACTAACCGCGACAGTACTCTCACTCACTACGGTGTCGTCGCGTACGGAAAACTCAAATTCAATAAAAAGGTTTCGGTTCAGTACGAAGGCTGGTACGGCGTAGGGAACTATGTGCCCACTTCCGGACAATTCCTCGACGATGTTCAGGCCGGTTGGCAAATTCCCTCTGGCGCTACCGGTACCGAGGCCGGCGGGCGCGTGCGCATCAATCTTCCGCTCAAGGGGTTCCAGGTGGGCGCGAGCGACCTCTACACCGCGACTTGGACGATGTCAGAAGGGAATCCGTATTTAAGCAATGGTACCGTCCCGCTGCTGGGCACAGCCACCTTTGCTCCCGATTCCACGCCCAATTTCTTTGCAAAATACGAAAACGAGAAGTTCACCGTGGCCTATGAGTACCAGCGCAACTGGGCGAATGCTTCCATCAGCTTCCCGAATGATCCTGTCGATTCGCAAACGTACACGGGAGAACTCTATGGCCGTACCGACCCGCGGTCGTGGTATGTTCTATCGAATTACCGGGTAAAGCCCAAGCTAGTATTTGGCGCGTATCACAGTTCGAGCATCGATCGCCAGGCCGATCTCGGTCCTGGCCGCGACTCCCTCGATTGGGCGGTGAACGCGCGGTATGACATCAACAGCTACATTTATCTGAAGGCGGAGCAGCACTTTGTCGCCGGCACCTTGATCTACTTTGAATCGTGCACGGACGTCAACAACTGCACCATCCCCAATCCACATACGCAGATCACAGCCTTCAAACTCGGAGTCAGCTTCTAGACCGGTTCTCCAATAGATGCACCCTTGCAGGCCAAGTGCCAGGTGGCTTTTCCTTAATGAAAAAGCCACTCGGCGGTATTGATTCCGGTGTATAGCAATTGGAAGACCGCTATAACCGGAGCGAAAGGAGAGATCACCATGAAAAAACACTTGAGATTTTCTCTGTTCTTTGTCCTCGCGCTCTGCTCGGCGGGCTTTGCCGGCGCTCAAGTTATCATCATTGCCAACCCGAGCATCAAAGTGGCTGAGGTTGCCAAAAGCGACCTGAAAGACCTTTTCACGGGAGGCTCGGCGAGCCTTGGCGGAGGCCATGCAACGCCGGTTCTGCTCAAGACCGGTGCAACCACCGCCGCCTTCCTCTCTGAATACATCGGCAAGGATGATACGGCCTTCCGCGCCAGTTGGCGGAACCTTGTCTTCAGCGGAAGCGCGACCATGCCCAAGACTCTTGATTCCGATGCAGCCGTGGTCGAGTATGTAGCCGGCAACGCGGGAGCAGTTGGCTATATCAGCAAAGCATCCCCCCATGAAGGTGTAAAGGTAATCGCCGTGCAGTAGATTGCTTTTACGCCTTCAATTCAATTCCATTCAAAATGACGGATTACAGGCCAGCCTTCCGGGCTGTAAGCGGAGTATCAATCATCGCTCCGAGTGGAACGCCCTATGCCTGCGTCGTGCGATACTCAAATAAGCATGTATAAACGGATTATTCTCAAGCTATCGGGCGAGGCATTGGCCGGTCCGCAGCGTTTTGGCCTGGATGCGGCCAAGGTCTTCGAGATTACCGGCGAGATTGCTGAGATCAATGCTCTGGGAGTCGAGGTGGGCGTGGTAGTCGGCGGAGGGAATTTTTTCCGCGGCGTCGCCGAGCAGGCCAAGCAGATGGACCGGGTGAGCGCCGACAATATGGGCATGCTTTCGACCGTGATTAACGCCATTGCCTTGCAGGATGCATTGGAGCAGCGCGGAGTGCAGTGCCGGGTGA
>CAZHKN010000379.1:0-3778 GCA_964532725.1 uncultured Occallatibacter sp. | reverse complement strand
GCGGCACCGCCGAGCCAGCTTCTCCGTCGCTCGCGCTCACTTTTCGAGGAGGACGACTCGTGCTTGTGCTTGCCCTGCTGTTGCCGATAGTCGTGCTGGCCGGCGGCCAGGGAGGCTTTGATGGCGTGGTCAACTCCATCGAGAGCAAATACCACGCGCGCGCTACAAAGATTCCCTTCCTCGGTGTAATCAGTCTCATCTCCCGCAAGGCAACCGGCGGCGGCGTAAGCAACCTGCATGTTGCTACTTTCGAGCATTTCTCCGGGCCGGTGGATGGCGATGAATTGAACCGCATGGTCGAAGAAAAACTCGGCCAGGGATGGGAACGGATCATCCGCGAGACCCGCAAAAAGGGAAATGAACAGACCGTGATCTTCATGCGCTCCGAGGGCGAGAAGATGGGACTCTTTGTTGTCGATCTCGATGGCCAGGAACTGGATGTGGTCGAGGTTTCCGTCAGTCCCGATCACCTGAATGAGAGCCTGAAACATTATTCGCATTCACGCGAAGATGATTCCAAAGATGAGTCGGATTAAGAATTCGAATCGATTGAATTTCGGGCGAGGGTGCGGCGCTTGCTGCACCCTTTCTCTTTATGCCATAAGGATCTGTCCAGGAGTTTTCCGATTGGCATAGGCAGTTGCACCTGGCGTCCTGTCTCTAAATTTCACACCAAAAGATAAGCTATCATCCTGGGCGAAGCGTACTTCAGCGGAATCGAAGGACCTGCGTTTCGCAACCTTGTGACAGGAAAGATTGCTCCGGCAAAATACCACGAATTCTTGAGGCGCCACACTAAAATAAATTCAGAATGACAAGCGCAACTTCATTCCCAGATTCCAGTTATCGCGGCCGGCTTGCGCCCTCGCCCACCGGCTATCTGCATCTCGGCCACGCGCGTACTTTCTGGGTCGCAGCGCAGCGGGCGCGCGAGGCTGGCGGCAAGCTGGTGATGCGCATGGAAGACCTGGACCCAGATCGCAGCCGCACCATCTACGCCGAAGCTGCGTACCAAGACCTGCGCTGGCTGGGAATTGACTGGCAGGAGGGTCCAGACAAAGGCGGACTGCATGGGCCGTACCTGCAGAGCCAGCGAATGCCTTTTTATGTCGATGCATGGCGCAAACTTTTTGCCGGCGGATGGATCTATCCCTGCCGTTGTTCGCGCAAAGATCTGGAAGCCGCGGCGCGCGCACCGCATGAGAGCGCAGCCGGACCGGCACTCGATGACGAGCCAATTTATCCGGGAACCTGTCGCCCGAGTGCCGGCAATGAAGAAATCAATTCACTGACCGGCTCAACAAAAAACGTATTTGAATCTTCCGGTGTTGTAGCAGGGCATGACTTCAGTCATGCCGCCAATGCCGCAAAATCTACATGGGCTTTAGCCCCTGAGGGAGGATTCCTCGCACCCGAATTACTGTTTCAACAATCGCCCAACGGCATCAACTGGCGCTTCCGTGTCCCTGATGGCGAGGCAATCGAATTTGTTGATCAGAACTTAGGCCCACAGCGCTTCATCGCTGGCTGCGACTTCAGCGACTTTGTCATCTGGAGGCGCGACGGTGTGCCCGGCTACCAACTGGCCTGCGTAGTGGACGACGCTGCAATGCGCATCACAGAAGTAGTTCGCGGCGCTGATTTGCTCAAGTCCACCGCGCGGCAGATTCTGCTCAATCGCGCGCTGGGCTTTGACAACCCGCTCTGGTTCCACTGCAATCTCGTGACCGATGCAAATGGCCAGCGCTTGGCCAAGCGGCATGATGCATTGAGCCTGCGTACGCTGCATCAGCAAGGAATTTCAGCAGAGAGCATTCTCTCCGCGGATACCCCAGCGCAACGCTGATAATTTCACGGCGGTGGGCCACTGATAATGATGCTTCTCCT
This sequence comes from uncultured Occallatibacter sp., assembly GCA_964532725.1. Lineage (GTDB taxonomy): Bacteria > Acidobacteriota > Terriglobia > Terriglobales > Acidobacteriaceae > Telmatobacter. The sequence goes on along the minus strand of CAZHKN010000379.1, from coordinate 1,891 downwards.
TGCGGTAGCTGGCACACACGCGCCTCTGCTTGCAACTTAAAGAACTTGAAGCCGGTAAGCCCCTATAAAATCAACAACAGTGACTGATGCGCCTTCAACTGAACCGTCTCATCCCCTCCAGCCTCGCTGGCGGCGCGCGTTGGGGATGCTCCGCCCCACGCATGCACACACCGCCTATTCGGCGACAATTGTGCTCATGGCCTTCGGCTTACTCTCCCGGTTCATGGGGCTGGTGCGAACTCAGTACATTGCCTACAAATTTGGAAGTGGGATAGAAGCCGAGGCCTTCAACGCTGCCTTTAAATTGCCGGATATGATCAACTATTTTCTCGTCGGCGGAGCGGCTTCCATCACCTTTGTCACCATTCTCACACGCTATCGCGACAATGGGCGCGAGGCGGATGGTGAGCGCTCTCTCTCGGTCATTTTGACGACGATGTATATGGTATTGGGCACGGCAATTGCGATCGCCGAGTTGCTGGCTCCGATCTTCGTGCATAGGTTCTTTTATGGATTCAATGCGGAGAAGGCCGCTCTTTGCGTGCAGTTGACGCGGATAGTGCTGCCCGCGCAGTTATTCTTTCTTGCTGGGGGAATCTTCGGCTCTGTATTGCTGGTTCGCAAACAATTCAACGTGCAGGCTTTCACACCGCTCATTTATAACCTGGGTACAATCGTTGGCGGCGTTCTGCTCGAAAAGCGTTTAGGCGTGGCCGCGCTGGCCTGGGGGACTCTGGCCGGAGCCATTTGTGGGCCTTTTTTGCTCAATGCTATTTTTGCGCGGCGTGCGGGAATGCGCTACAAACCGCTTCTCGACTGGAAGGATGAAGGGTTGCGTGAGTGGGTGCGCCTCTCGTTGCCATTAATGGCCGGCGTTTCACTGGTCACGGCAGATGATTGGATCATTAGCCGCTTTGCATCATCGACGGACGGCGCGATCTCTCTGATGACTTATGCAAAGCAGCTTTTCTCTGCGCCTATTGCCGTGCTGGCTGGTGCGGCAGGGATCGCCTCAATGCCGTTTTTTGCCGGCTTGTGGAGCAAGAATCGCCGCTATGAATTTGCCACCGGCGTTGCAGACTCGGTTTCGCGGGTTATCGCGTTGGGCTTTCTAGCTGCCTCGGCAATGGCAGCGCTGGCCGTGCCGCTGGTTGACTTACTATTTACTCGCGGACACTTCCACGCGGCCGATGCGCGTATTTGCGCGAGTTACTTCGCTATTTTCTCTATCTCACTCTTTCTCTGGTCGGCGCAGGCCATCTACGCACGCGCCTTCTATGCCGCGGGGAACACCCTGTTACCCATGCTAGCTGCAACTATAGTCACAATCGTGTCCGTGCCTGTGTATTACTCCCTCTATCATGCGATGGGAGCGACCGGGCTAGCCATTGCCTCCGATCTGGGCATCGCTCTGCAGACAATTGTTCTCGCGCTCCTGCTCCATCAACGGCGTATGGTTTCGCTATCAAGCCTGGATTACGCTGAGCTGGGCCGCTGCTTGTTGGCGGCAGCCAGCGGGGGTGCCGCGGTTTGGGGCCTGGTCGCAACAGTGAGTCAATTGCTGACTTATCCCGTAGCATTGCAGTTGCATACGTATACTCATTGGATAGATTTTGCGATCCTGCTCACCGGCGGCGCTCTCTGGTGCTTGGTTGCAAGATGGGTACTGGAGAAAACTGGCTCCGCCTTGCCGAGCGTCGTCATGAAGAGGCTAGGCTTGACGGGTCGTTCGACAGTCTAGTGATAGCGAGCAGCTGGGTCGATAAGTACGAATTGGTAAATATATAACTTTATGAGTGTCGCGGAGCAGGCCGGTTGACCTGCTCCGCAATCTGATTCGCTAGTTCACCGTGCAAGCCACCCCGTTGAGCGAGAAGGCAGTTGGTATTGC
>CAZHKN010000378.1:0-3850 GCA_964532725.1 uncultured Occallatibacter sp. | reverse complement strand
GTGCACATGGTGGCGGGCATGGCGTTGCGCGGCGATGGCATGTACGACGAGGCGCTTACCGAGTTCAGCCGCTCGCTGAAACTAAACCCGGCCAGTGCGCCGATTCTCTACAATCATCGCGCCCGGGTCTACCACTACCAGAATCAGATCGAACTGGCAGGCGACGAGTTGGAAAAAGGCTTGGCTCTCGAGCCGCGTCACCCGCTGTTGCGCACCTCCGCCGGCTATCAGCAGATGCGCCTGGGCAATCTAAATGCGGCGATTGAGATTCTGGAGGGTGTGATCCACGACGATCAGTCGCTGCGCATTGCAGTGCCCACGCTGGCTCTCTGCTACGTGCAGGCTGGCAACCGCGCCCGTGCGGCTGCTCTCTTGCAGGATGAAACGCTGGCCGCAGCCGAGGCGGACAGCGAGATGGCCTACCGGCTGGCAACCTACTTCGCCGTTGAAGGGGATTCGACGGAAGCCCTGCACTGGCTGCGCCGCGCGCTCTATCTGGGCAATGAGAACTATCCCTGGTTCCAGAAGAATCCAGCCTGGAACCAGCTGCGTTCGAATCCCGACTTCGAGCAGATTCTTGAAGACATGAAGAAAGGCTTCCGCAAGAACCAGAAGACCTGGAAACGTCTTCTGGAACAGGTTCCGCCGGACGGGCAGTAAGCGATTGTCCGCTTAGGCTGTGGCCAGCATCGGCTCCCGTGCAACCAGCGTCCGCTCAGCGGCCACTTCCATTGGCGCTGGCGCATCGACCGTCTCCGCGGGAACCAGGCTGAGCAGCTTGGCAACCACTTCGGCGGCGCTGTAACTGTCGCGGCCCGGAGCAATGTACTGGGCCGCGGCGTTGATGTCGTCGCCGGCAGTAATCAGCGGCGGCTCCATGCCGTGGCCGTTGCGCGATTGGGCGTGGCCGATATTGGCCATCAGCGCATTGCAGAGGCATTTACGGCCGTAGGTTTCTTCCAGCTTGCCGCCCTTGGCTACAAAGGCTCCCGCCGGCTCGGCGGCGCAACGATAGGCGATCTTGCCGCTCTCCTGCGCATATGGCTCCCGCAGATAGCCCAGATCGCAGACACGGGTCCGGGCGTCATAAACCGAGGCTTCGGAGTAGCTGCCCTCCAGTTGAACCACCTTAAAGGGGAAACCTGTCGGCGAGGCCAGAGGGTCGGTAAATACCTTGCCGGTTCCGGCAATGGCCTGGGCCAGCAATTTTGTCTTGTAGTCATCGCGGAGGCCGGATTCCTCGCTCAGCGCAAAGGCGGTCCCGACCTGTACGCCGACCGCGCCCTGCTCCAGCGCCTCGCGCAGCATGGAAGGGTTGCCGTAACCGCCGGCCATCCAGAAGGGAACACCGAGCGTTACCAAATCGGCGATATTGACCTGATCGCGCTCTCCATATATAGGTTCGCCTGCGGCCGTCAATTGCAGCTTGCCGCGCGGTGGCGCATTGTGTCCGCCGGCTATCTTGGTCTCGATGACCAGGCCGTCCACCCGGCCGGTGGCGCGGCGCAGCATCGTGGTCGCCAGGGTATTCGAGGAGACGATGGCCAGAAACTTCGGACGCTGCAACACCGGCAGCGGACCCTCGGCGTAATCCGCCGGGTCAAAGTGCATCATCGTGTCCATATCCGGCGGGGCGCCTGCGACTGCCAGCCGGTACTCGGCAGGCTGGCCCGCGGCATAGTTGTCCAGAACGCTGGGAATATGCAGGGGAATTCCGGCGCCCATCAGCACATAGCCCACTCCGGCAAGCATTGCGCCATAGATGGACGGCAGGTGCGGCAACTGGACCTTCTCCAGGAAATTGATGCCAACGGGGTTGTCGTGGCCCTCCTTGGCCAGAAAAACCTCAAGAAAGTTGCTCACAATGCATAGCTCGACCAGCTTCCGGGGGTCGTCTTTCTGATGCATCGGCGTCGAGGGGTAGGGCGCGCTCTCGGGCTTGCCGCCGGGCGTAAAGTAATCATTCCAGATGCGTTTCGCCATCTCCGGGAAGGGAAATGCGTCCAGCGCGCGCTTCATATGGCCGCCCTCGTCGCCATCGGCAAGCCTGCGCACCATCAGTTGGTCGAGCGCCGTGCCGGAGACTACTCCGAGCTGGCCGATTTTGGAGACCGCCTGGGCCAGACGCCAATTCGAAACGCCGACACCCATGCCGCCCTGGATGATTTTTGGAAACTGCATCATTTCAGGATTGTTTCACATTTGTTGCTGCGTGCAGGAAATTTTCTTGCCGGCCTGTTGCACTATGGGAACATGGCTGTGCAATTTTGATCGCCAGCCGAAAACACGCCAGCCAGAGTCCGTCGAGCGCGACAAGAAAAGCTGGTCAGCCGCCCCAACCCGAAATTTGCGTTCTCGTCATATGCCTTTAGTGCGGCCATCGGGTACTATGGCCTCATCGCCTCATCCGTGGACGTAACCAGGTTCCATCGCACTGAAAGAGAGTTGCCGATGCCAAAGCAATCAAGAGTCCCGTGGAAAACGGGGAAGCTCTTTATCACTTTTCTCCCGACCTTCGCGTTTCTTCTTTTGCTGCTTTCCGCCGTAAACTGTAATGCACAGACTGTGACCTGCATATCCCCGTTCGGGTACGCGAACGATCCAACCACATATTGGTATACACCCACCATTACCTCAGTTACGCCGAGTACCTGGGTGGCGGGGCAAACCTACAACATCACCATCGTGGGCACTGGGCTTGTGGACGTACCCCCTCCCGGCCGAGGTATCGTAGGCCTTGGTGGTTGCGTTCTCAATGTGAACTTGACGAATACCGGGTCTACCGGGTCCGTGACCTTATCCAATGTATCCTTCGTCAGCGCAACGTTAGTCACAGCCACTGTAACGCTCGACGCCAGCTTACCCACCCAGACCGCTTGCGTCATGGTGGGCGGGATAGTGCTGATGGTAGCTCGGCAAACAGCCAGCGCGGACCCGAACGCGTGTCCAGCCAATGTCAATGGGGCACAGACCTGGACGGCGCCGGTGCAGATCTGTGCCACTCCGACGGTCACCTCCGTATCACCCAATGTATGGCTCGCCGGGAACACCTACGATGTGACGGTCACCGGAACAGGCTTCATCCCAGATTCACCAACGCCCCCAGCAGCATGCCCCGCCACGACAGCGACAGCGACAGTAGTTCAAGCGCAAAACCGAACGGCGAATACAAATTCTTTGGCAAGAAAAGCTAATTATGTACCCGTATCTCCTCCCGCATTTGCCAATTTGCCTATATCCAACGTTCAAGTCGTTAGCCCCACCACAATTACTTTTACAGTTACGCCGTCAATTCCAACTCTCACTCAGGGATTTAATCTATTTATCAGAAATCGCACTGTCCCGCCAACTTCTGCAACATTTCAGGTGGAAATCATTGCGAACCCGCAGATATGGTGGCAAGGAAATTCAATCAGCGCGCTTGATGGAAGCCAAGCTACGCAAACGGTGAACATCGGCGACGAGGTTGACTTTACCACTACGCCGGCAGATACCGATCTGGCGGGTCTGCCGATCCCGGTGAGTTTTGAATCAAACACTTGGGATGTGGGCGGTATCAACATTGGGGGTTGGGTGCTGGGCGCTTTGAATGCTACTGCGACGACCATTATTGCGCCGATGGACACCCAGGACTTAACAACGTATTGGATCAGCCAGAATCCAAGCAATGCTGTGAGCTATCAATTCTGCATCCCCTCACAGACGAACGGCCCTATCCTTGATTGCAGCGGATCAGCTTATGCAACGTTCGATGTGGAAGGGCCGGATGCGAGTATTCTGGCTTCTACTGCCCTTCCTAAGGCGGCGGGGTATTACTTTGTGTTGCCACCAAATACTGCTTGTCCAGTAC
>CAZHKN010000377.1:0-3883 GCA_964532725.1 uncultured Occallatibacter sp. | reverse complement strand
GCAACCCGCCACTCTGGGTTTTCGCTGCACTCCTCGATTTCTGGTTAATAAGCAAAGTAGCTTATTCCGCGAGCGCCGCAGGGAGCGGCTTGACGCCCTTGATCATCAGCCACAAACCGATTGATATTTCCGCCAGCGCCATGGGATACCAACCTATCCGCAGCATGGTAGAGTACTGTGGCCACAAGAGAAACGCGAAGCTGACTGCACTAAAAATAGGAGCTGCGCAGAGACCGAGAATGGAGAGCGCCTTGGGTATGCAGCCCGATTTGAAGAATAGGTAAAAGAAGAATGCGGACCCGATGCCGAGCAGAACCATCGACATATTGAACTGCACGGCATCTGCCTCGGCGAGCAGCGTAAGAAAGGCAGAGAGCTGTTTGGGAGCAAAGGCCGCGCTGATCTCCGCGCCGGTGTACGCCTTCACCGCGACAAAATCCAGAAGGGCAAACGTGGTTGCGAGAATGTTTTCGGCAAGGCGAAAGAGCAAGCCAAAGAGCGCCAGTGTGCTTTCAACCGGCTTGAGGGCGGCATAGAGTCCCATTGCCAGAAAGATGCACAACAGCCAGTTGAAAACCAGGCAACAAAGCCCAACCCGATAGAACAGCTCAGAGGCCATGACCCGATGCGCGGTCTCCATGAAATCGCCGGCAACTTCGTAGCGGCCCGTGATCGCCCACCCGGTCATCGGGACAATGTAGGTGAACAAATACAGAAAGCCCGCAAGTCTGGCCCAAAACATCCGGGAGTTTCCGGCCTCGGTCATCGTCAGCCCTTTCGCGCACACAGGAGATCAAGAGCGCATCGCAACGCTCTGAAGCCGGTACGAAAAGCGCTGACTCGAAGTTCCGCCCGGCTTGACGCGAAGAACGCAGGCAGGAAGTTGTCTCGCTCAGGCAACAAACTGCTCGGCGACCGGCTCGGCCTTCAATCCAGGGATCTCGCGCATTGCCTGCGCGTCGCCGCTGTGCACATGTACAAACCCGCCGGGAACAAATCGGTAGGAACGCCCGGTCACGGTGCCGCGCACCACAATCAACCTCGCTCCGGCGTACGAAAACCGCACCGTCCCACCGCTCGACGGCGCGCCTGCCCCGCCCTTCACGGCCAATGCCGCTCTTTTTTGTCCACAACATGCCATCGCTGCGCTCCTTCATTCCTTCTGCGTCAAATGAGGCCGGCCCACTGCGCACACAGCGGGCCGGCTTATGTTTTGAGTTCGAGCCAGGCGGCTCAAGCTAGTTGTTGTTTGCAGCCACCAGGCAGAAGCCGACAGCCTCCTGGTTGTAGTGGCCGCTGCAGGTCGTATTCACCAGCGCCCGGTCCCATGCGGTGAGCTGGATCGTATAGCCGCAAGGCGGAAGCGGAGTCTGGCTCACCCCGGCAATTGGATCGAAGTCTCCGGTGTAGATGGTGAAGATGCCGCTCACGCCGCCGGTGTTGCTCGATGTGGCTGTGCCTTCATAAATCACCGACTCCGGTCCATCGTTGGCATTCGACAGGTAAACCGTCGGCATGGCAATCGGTGTGGACCCTTCGTAGATCTGGGTCATGGCCACTGTAACGCTGCCGAAGAATTCATCGGTAACGCTGTAGTTTCCGGTAATCACCGCGCCCACGGTAATGTTGCCGCAATCGGCGGCCGAGGTCAGCCCAAGGCTCGCCTGGGGCCGCAAGCCTCCCGGCAGATACCCGTTGTAGACGTAGAAGGTCCAGCTCACTGGGAGCATCGGCTGGTAGGCCGATCCATCCCACGCGTATCCGTCAACTTCCACCGTGTAGTTGCCCTCGGCAAGCCCGCTGGCCAGGAAGTACGCCACCACCCGCGGATTCACCAATTGTCCGTCGGCGCTCTCATAGTACGTGTAGAAAAGCGGCGACGGAGCAGGCGTTGCGTTCACCGGACCGTATGCCGGCACGGCAATCTGCTGGATCGTCACCTCCGGATCGCTGATCGGCGCGCCGACCGGGAAGACGCCAATGCCAAACTGGTTTGTCAGTTGGAACTTCGGTCCCGAAGGCGGCGTGATGAAGGCTTGGTAGATCACCGGATGCGCTCCCGGAACGACCGCTCCCGTGACCGCGTTGAAGGTGCCCGCCGGGTTCAGCGTGAACGCGCCTTCGATCCCGATGGTACCGCCAAAGGGGCTGTCGTCAGCATTGTTGCAATCCTCGGCAACGCCTGTTGGATTGGCCAGCCAGTCGCTCGCCAGCTCAAACTTGGTGCTGCTCTGAATGCCCTCGACACCCACATCGCCGATACGCAGAATCCTCGCGCCTTCGCCAATGATGCCGTCGCTGATCTGCGGCTGGATGTTGGTGTTGAGCACGTTGCCCCACACAGGAATGTAATCCGGTCCAGTCGGCACCGCTTCCCACGAAAGAATTGCACGCAGCGGAATTGAAGTAAGATTTTCGCACAACACCGAAGTCAATGCTGAAACCCGCACAACCGCATAATTCACAGGATTCCCGGGCGTAATTGCCGCCAGATCATGCACGTTGACCTGTGCACTGCCCAGCGCATTCCACCCACCGCCAAATTGCGCGTAGAAGCTGACGTACTCGTAGCTGCCCGCTGTGCACAGGCCGCCGTTATAGCCGCTGTCCAGCTTGATCGCGATAACTGCTTCCAGCGTTCTCGTCTCCGGGTTATAGCCGGCGCAGGTCAGCTCTTCAAAGGTCGTGTTGCCGCTCTGTTCGTTGATGGCGCCCAGAATCGCCGAGAGATCGGCCCCGGTCAACACCGACTCCGGAAGCGTCTTGATGCCGCTGAATGCGTTGGCCGCCGCAAGCACATCTTCCAGAGGCTTGGCGGAAATCTTCTGCGCTTCTGTGAAGCCAAAGCGGTGCGAGGGCACGCTGGTATTGGCATACAGCTTCTTCAAGGCGGCATACGAAAGAGACTGTTGCGCCTTGACGGGCAGGCTTCCGGAAAGATCAATTGCAGACTCGACAACCGGGTCGATAGTCAGCAACCCGCTTGCCACCAGCGATGAAATGGGAACAATCTCAAAGAAGGCCGGCGCAACCTGCACCTGCGCATTGATCGCATTGCCCCATACCGGAATGAAGTCTGGCGTGTTGGCCGGCGGCGGCACACTCCAGGAGAGGATCGCGCGCACATTCACAACATTTTCCACCGTGCAGAACTTCTTCACTTCCGGCATATCGATGGAGACCGCATAACTCACCGGAAAATTCGACCCAGACAAGTTATAGACGGTAACTCCAGCCACGCCCAAGTCAGTCCAGTTCGCGCCATTCTGAACATAGAAGCGCACCCACTCGGTGGAGCCTGCGCTGCACGGGCCGGAGTCATAGCCGCTGGGCAGCTTGATCTGAATCACGGTTTCGAGCGTGCCTTCGGCTTCTATTCCGGTTCCGGGATTGAGGCCCAGGCAGGCCAGGTCTTCGTATGTCGTGTTGTATTGAATCTCGCTGACAGCGTTCCCAAGGCCGGGATAGGTGCCATAGTAATTCGGGTTACTTAACAGGTTGATCTTGAAATTGACCCGCTCCTCAATCAAGGGCAGATGGTCAACAGCCTTTGCAATAGGACTCTTGGGGGGCATGGAGTTTCCTTTCTTTTTTGCGTAAAGGGAATTTACGCGCACAGATATAGTGAAAGCAGGGATAGGGATCGTTTCAGTATTTCCAGATTTGTTGGATCATATTCTTCGCTAGGTTCATATATGTTTACTTTTAGGTAAACATATATGAACCTTTAATCGTCACTAACCTGCATATGGCGGCTAGGAATCTGGCGGCTATGCATCGCAATCCCGGCATTCTCCGGAGGTTGCGAAGAGCCTTGCACTTGAGCGCGGCTCGGCGACGGTGCAGTTCAACGGCCACACGGGCACAACCTTTTCCAGGTTCC
>CAZHKN010000376.1:0-3898 GCA_964532725.1 uncultured Occallatibacter sp. | reverse complement strand
GGAGTTCGATAAGGCGCTTGAGAAGCTGGAGATTCACGGTGGGGCTCGTGTGGATTTTGGCGGCAACGTGACGGCAGGCGGTCCGGGCTGGAAGAAGACCTACACGGTGCAGGCGCAGTTTCGCGCGGAGCAGTTTGAGAAGGTGCTGCGATTCACCACATCCTCCGAGTGCAGGATGGCCGCGCTGGTCAGGCATTTTGGCGATGTCGAGGACGCGAGCCGGATCTGTGGAATTTGCGATGTGTGCGATCCAGAGGGGGCTGTGCTGAGGCTCTTCCGGCGGCCCACGGCGGCGGAGCGAGAGCTCGCGCAGTCAATCGCCAATGAGCTGCGAGCGGTGGATTACAAGGCTGCCGGGACGCTGCAACGGAATCTCGACTTGGTAGGCCAGACGAGCCGCAGCGAGTTTAACGGGCTGCTGGATGCGATGGTGCGGGCCGGGCTGATCGAGATTGAAGATGCCGAATTTGAAAAGGACGGAGAGGTCATCCGCTTTCGCAAGGTGCGGCTGACTGCGGCTGGATTGGAGATGCGGGCGGGCACGCCGGTTCAGTTGCTGATCAGCGATGGTGTGGTAGAGGAGTTTGGCGGACGGGCTCCTGCGCCAGCTCGAACCAAGAAGGCCAGGACAGCGAAGGTTGGCGAAGGGAAGTCTGCAGGGACGAAGGCGGCAGAGGCAGAGCCGACGCAACTGACGCAAGCTGGCCAGGCTTTGGCGGCGCGGCTGCGAGAGTGGCGGGCGGCCGAGGCAAAAAAGCTGGGAGTCCCGGCCTACCTGGTGTTGCATGATCGAACGCTGACGGCTCTAGCACAGATACGGCCAACAAATCCGAGGCAATTGCTGGAGATCAGCGGGATGGGTCCGGCCAAAGCAGAGCGCTTTGGCGAGGCGATTCTAGATCTGTGCTGCGCGGCGAAGTGAAAATCCTGTCAGTGTGTTGCGGGGCAGGCGCAGGCTTTGAAGGATTGCGCGGTGTGGTTCGACAGCGTGCAGACGTATTGCGGCCAGAACATCTGCAAGACTGTTGACGGGTCACCCGCGGAGAAATCTTCGATGTAGCTCTGGCTATACTTTGTCTTGGCGCTGGGGTCGGCTGCGAAGTCGGCGATGAGATGACCTACAGCGGGCGACGCAAAGTCTTTCTCGTGATAACTATGCGCGTAGTTATATTCCTCCGACCATTTGGCATCGACGCCGGTTTGATTTGACGCGATGAAGACTCGATAGTTCACGAGTGCGGCGGTAGAGGGATCGATCTGGGCGATGGTTATGGATGGATTATTGCCATGGTTCGGAGAGATCGACGAGACCATCTTGACCGGGACTGGCTTCGATTGGGCTGACGTCTGGCCGTCGTCTTTGAGAATACGCATTTCGTCCATGTGGGTATGAGCGAAGATCGCCAGCTCGACGACATCGCCGAAGTCTGCCAACACGTCCGCCATCTTCTCCGAGGAAAGAAACATTGCAGGCTTCTGGCCGCCGCAAACGTCGCCCATTCCCTTCATGGTCGAGTAAAGATCGACTCCCGGCGGAATGTGTCCCATAATCCAGATTTTCTGCTTTTTGGCGCGAGCATCAGTCAGTTGCTGCCGCAACCACGCGATCTGCGTATCGGCTCCGGAAGAATCTGCTTTGCCTGCGCAGGTCGTATAACTTTTGGACATGAATAGATCGTTCAGAACCAGAAGGCGCGCGTTTTCAATGGGAGCTGGAAGCGAAACGCTGTAGTATCCGCCGACTGCAAAGCTATCGAGAGTAGGTTGGCGCTCGGAGGCGGGGAAGCGCTTGGTTACTTCGTTACCGGTAGTTGAAAGAAACTCGCTGTGGGCATCGAGGCGGTAGTCGCCGCAGTCGGAGTCATTATTTCCAAGCGCTACATAGACGGGCACGCCGGGGAACGCGCCGTATAACTCATCGATCACATAGTCCAGCGTCTTCTCAACGAAGCCCCGGTAGTCGCTCGGCGTGGACTTTGGAAAGAGTGTGCTGTATTTGCAGTCAAAGGCATGGGAGACGAGATCGCCGCTGACGGTGACAAACTTTGCACCTGATGCGTTACTGCGCATTGCTTTCAGGCTGGAATTGAAGAGTGTTGTGGAGGTATCGACTCCGCGGGCGTGGCAGGACTGCTGCAAGGCAGCGAATCGCTGCTGTTGATCGGGCGAGGGTGGCGCGGCGAGAATTGCCTTCCACTCACTCACCGGAGCAGCGGCGAGTTGCGGAACCTTGGCTGGGTCGAAAAATGGCTCGAAGTGAATGTCGCTAACCAGAAGGGCAGGGATGGTGGCTTGTGATGGCCGCGGAGTTGGATAGACCTGTTGCGCAAAGGACGCGCCGGCGAGGAGGAGTGAGCAAAGCGGCGCGATTTGTTGCCTGGCGCTGCGAAGAATGCCGGTTGCAAGGATTCGTTTCATCAGTGCTCCCTGGTTAATGGTCATTCTTTCATGAGACGCACAGAAGGAGGATAAATCCTCGCTGATTCGATGTGTACAAAGTCGAAGGTCGAGTGTTCAAACATGCTAAAGGCTGCGAAAAAACTTGGTTTTTTGAGTGAAAAATCAGCGCTTTTTTGGCAACGAAGAGGGCAAAAAAGCGCTTTGAGATTACTGATTCGATAACAGGTATAAAATGCAAGTCGTTGATACGTAACCCGTTGTCTTCGATTGGAGGGAAGAAAAACGGACTCCATTGCGGGGCGGGGGCGGGGTAAGGGGATTTGACCGGTGGATTATCAGCCCGTGGCGCAATGGGCGATTTTCAGCACGGTCAGCAGTCCAGGACGGCCCAACTTATCGGCATAGAAGCAGGCGCATTGCTTTTCCACGAAGGCGTCGAAACCTTCGCTGTCCAGAACCTCGTTCAGACGAAGATAGAACGGATGGCCCGGTCCCACAGCCATATTCGCGTACGCCACCCACAAACCCTCTTGCCGCTCCCGCCCTATGCGCGTGTCCATCGCCATAACTCAATTTTACGAAAAACTGCTGTGGAAATGAGTACCGTCAAGCCGCGTGGAAAGCGGGACTTTCATCACGGGATGTTAAGCCTGTCGCCCTCAAAGCGCGGGATGCCGAAGTTGCCGCGCAGGTGAAGCAGGTCAACCGGGCTTAGATCGCCTTTGACGGTGACCAGGGTCAGGTTTGCTGGCGTCTCGACCAGCACCACTGCTCCTCGTACGTTCACGCCCTCTATCGTCAGCCACACATCGGTGGTCCCGTCGTGGAGCGGGGCTCCTGCGTTGGTGGTGGCAACCAGGTGCTTCCAGCCGCGCTGATGGTATGCCTCGCGGATGGCTGCAACCTGCGCCAAGTCCGTGATGCCGGAGGCGGGGAAGTGGAGCAGGTGTACGCTGATGCCGTCGATCTTGCCGATGGCCTGGCGAGTTTCCGGTTCCGAATCTGAAATCGTGCTGGAGACGATGGCCAGCATCGACCGGTCCAGGGTAAAGCTGGACTTAGTTGCGGCCTGTGCGCATAACTGCGCAAGCGCAGGCGGGGTCCACTCCAAATCGACCGAAGCGGCTGGCGTGCTTTGAGCCGCGACGGGCGCTTGCGCCAGGGCTGCCTGAGGGGCGATTGTCGCCGTCAAAATGGCGATTCCAAACCAATGCGAATTCTTCATAATCTTTTAAACGTAGCAGAGAGGGAAAAGTTGCCCAGAAGCTTGGACTGAAGCCGGAAAATGGCGGGCTTGCGGAGGCCGTGAAAGGCCGGTTGAGGAAAGATACGATGAAAATGCCGGAAAGGCTGTTATCAGCCGCCCTGATGCGATAAACTCATGCGGGTACTTCATATTCAATCGCCGATTTTTGAGAGTCGTGGAGGGTACATAGAAATTGGGAAAAAGCATGGTGCCGAAGAAGATTTTCTTCACCAAGGGCGTGGGCAAACACAA
>CAZHKN010000375.1:0-3898 GCA_964532725.1 uncultured Occallatibacter sp. | reverse complement strand
AGTTCGAGCACTTCGCGGACCACCCGGCCCGCCACGCGCATCTTCTCGATCTCCTGGGACGACTTCAGTACAACAGCCACTCAGCTCGCTCCGTTCGCAGAGATCAGGGGTCAGAGATCAGGGATCCGTCAAAAGCCCGTGGCTCCGGCGACGAACCCAAATACTCGAAATACCTGGCCTACCGCTACCTACCACATATGATGAACTCAGCCCGTTGACCGTAGATCTCTGAACCCTGACCCCTGATCTCTGAAACCTGTTCTCCACACAAAAATCCGCCAACCGGTTCCGCTACTGGCGTAACCGTTCGACGGCAGCAACTATCCCGGCGGCAATTGTTTCCACCGGCCGGTCTCCATCCACTTCCGCAAAGCGACCCAGCTCCCGATAATGCTCGACGACCGGCGCGGTCAAGGCTCCATAGGCGCGCATGCGCTCCTGAAAAGCCTTTTCGGTATCATCGGCTCGCTGGATCAGCGCGGCACCTTCCACATCGCAAAAGCCATCCCGCAGAGGAGGCTGTAAAAGGATGTTATAAATGCGCTGACAGACTGGACAGTTCCTGCGCCCGGTAATGCGGCGCAGTAATTGATTATAGTCCACATGGATGCTGACGGCAACCACAGGCAGCGACTGCGCATCGGCCTGCGAGGCCAGGCGACCGTCCAGCCATCCGGCCTGCGGCAGCGTCCGCGGAAACCCATCGAGAATGAAGCCATTGACGGTGTCAGGGCGCTTCAGCCGCACTGCAACCATCTCATTGACCAGCGAGTCGGGAACCAGTTCCCCTCGCTGCATGATCTGCTGCGCGACCTTGCCCAGTTCGGTACCTTGCGCCACATTGGCGCGCAGCAGGTCTCCGGTGGAGATCTGCGGAATGCCCCATTGCTGCACCAGCACCTTGGCTTGAGTTCCCTTGCCCGAGCCCGGCGCGCCCAATAAAAGAATCGGGCCGGGGTTGGTCGTGTGACCCTCTCCCCGGCCTGCTTCGACTTCGGTTGCCGTTAACGACATTACCAGGTTTTCCTTCCGCGAATGCGACCGGAGCGAGGGGAAAAGCCGTCATAGTGACGCATGATCAGCTGCGATTCGATCTGGTTGACCGTGTCCATGGCCACACCCACAACAATGAGCAGTGAGGTGCCGCCAAAGTAGAAGTTGACCCCCAAACCGTGCGTAAACCCGGACGGCAACTGCTCGAAGAAGTGGCCGACAAGGATGAGGTGGTCGAGCCGGATACCTGAGATCATCAGGGTGGGAACCAGCGAGATCACGATCAGATACAGCGCGCCGACCAGCGTGATGCGGGTCAGAATATCGTTGATGAAGTCCGAGGTGCGCTTGCCGGGACGGATTCCGGGGATGAACGAACCCGACTTGCGGAAGTTATCGGCAATATCGTCCGGCTTCATCACGATGGAAATGTAGAAGTAAGCGAAAAAGATGATGCCAAGGATGTAGAGCAGCTCATACCAAGGCTCGCCGGGGCGCAGCATGGTCAGCAGGCTGTTCGCCCAGGGAGTATTGGTGGCCCATTCGGTCTGCGCGAGCAGCATCGGGGCCGAAAGAATGGAGCTGGCAAAGATGACGGGCATTACGCCGCCGGAGTTCACCTTGAGGGGCAAATGGCTGGATTGTCCGCCCATCATGCGGCGGCCAACGATGCGCCGCGCGCTCTGGATGGGAATGCGCCGTTCGCTGCGTTCGACAAAGACGATGAAGGCGACGACTGCGGCCATGACAACCACCAATGCCGCCACAGCGAGGAAGGTCAAAGATCCCCAGGCATTGGTCTGGATCTTTTGGACCAGATCGACGACGCCGTTGGGCAATCCGGCAATGATGCCGGTGAAGATGAGCAGGCTCATGCCGTTGCCGATGCCGCGATCGGTGATCTGTTCACCGAGCCACATGATGAAGGCAGTGCCGGTGGTCAGCGTTAGGACGGTCATCAGGTCGAAGCCGATGCCCGGATTGAGCACCATGCCGCCCTTGGTCAGCATGAGCGCGATGCCGACAGACTGGACAGCGGCCAGAATCACTGTGACGTAGCGGGTCCACTGCGTGATCTTGCGCCGGCCCAGTTCGCCTTCCTTCTGGATACGGGCCAGCGGCTCATAGACCACGGTGAGCAACTGGAAGATGATCGAAGCCGTGATATAGGGCATGATGCCCAGCGCGAAGATGGTCATACGGCGCAGGTTGCCGCCGCCGAAAAGATCCATCAATCCCAGCGCGGAGCCGTTCTGCGAGTTGAACATCTGCTCCAGCAGCTTACCGTTGACGCCGGGCGTGGGAATATGCGCACCCAGGCGGTAGACGGCGAGAATGCCAAGGGTGAAGAGCACGCGCTTGCGCAGGTCGGGAATCCGGAAGATATTGATGAATTTCTCAAGCATATTTGGGTATCCGCTTCAGGGCGTTGCCGCCACTCGATTCATTTTGCCGAAACCGTTTAAAGGCCCAACATCATCTTAGAACATTTCCGGATTCGCAGTGAGCCTACAGGAGCCGGAAAGTCGCGGATATGTCGGCTGTCACAGTTGCCTGACCGGTCGGGCGGGGTGCCCCAGGCCTCGATTTTGAGGCCTGGGATCTAAATACAAAGGACAGAAGCAATGCCGCCGGACGCCCAAGCCTCTACTTTGCGGACTTCGCGACCAGCTTGCCCTTGGGCGCATCCGATACCACGCCGCCCAAGAGGACTGCCTTGCCGCCGGCTTTCTCGATCTTTTCAACGGCGGATTTGCTGAACTTATGGGCATGGATGGTGATGGCCGAAACCAGATCGCCGGAGCCGAGAATCTTGATCAGCGGCTTCTTGGTCGAGGCCAGGCCGAGCTTCTTGTAATCATCCAGGCTGATCTCGGTAACAGCGAGGCCTTCGGTCTGGGCGACGATGCGGTCGAGATTGACTACGGTGTATTCGGTGCGGAAGATGTTGGTAAAGCCGCGCTTTGGCAGGCGGCGGTGGAGCGGCATCTGGCCGCCTTCAAAACCGCGCATCATGCTGGTGCCTGTGCGCTGCCCCTGGCCCTTGTGGCCGCGGGTAGAAGTCTTGCC
This sequence comes from uncultured Occallatibacter sp., assembly GCA_964532725.1. GTDB lineage: Bacteria > Acidobacteriota > Terriglobia > Terriglobales > Acidobacteriaceae > Telmatobacter. Next base: position 835 of record CAZHKN010000375.1, on the reverse strand, counting down.
CATGCCAGAGCCCATACCGCGGCCGACACGCTTGCGCGCCGTGTTGGCTTTTTTGGGCGCGCGCAGATTCGATAGATTCTTTGCCATGATTTCCTCGCTGTAGCGCCGACCGCGTTGAGCGCGTGCGACTCGCGTTGTTTCCAAGCTATCAGCTATCAGCCTTCAGCCAATGCGCAAAGACGATGCCCTTGGCCTGAGCAGGATGAACTGAAAGCTAGTTCTCTAAAATCCGAACCAGGTGCGGGATGGTCTTGACCATGCCACGGATGGATTCGTTGTCCACGCGCTCGACAATCTGGTTGAGGCGCGTAAAGCCCAGTCCCTTGACCACCAGCTTGTGCTTTTCCGGGGTCGAGTTCTTGGAGCGGTAATACTCGATGCGAATCTTTTTTGTCTCGGCCATGATTACAGCTCCTCGACGGATTTGCCGCGCGCGTTGGCCACGTCGGCCTTGTCGCGCAGTTGCACCAGAGCGTCAAAGGTGGCCTTGACGACATTGTGCGGGTTGGGAGAGCCGAGGCTCTTGGTCAGCACATTCTGCACGCCGGCCGAGGTCATCACCGCGCGCACCGCGCCGCCGGCAATCACTCCGGTACCTTCCGGGGCGGGCTTAAGCAGCACTTGGCCCGAGCCAAAGCGGCCCAGCACCAGATGAGGAATCGTGGTCTCGGTCAGGTTGATGCGCACCAGGTTCTTCTTGGCCGCTTCGATTCCCTTGCGAATCGCCTGGGGAACTTCCTTGGCCTTGCCCGAACCGTGTCCGACAACGCCGGCGGCGGGGTCGCCCACCACGACCAGCGCGGCAAACGACATGTTCTTGCCGCCCTTGACCACT
>CAZHKN010000374.1:0-3908 GCA_964532725.1 uncultured Occallatibacter sp. | reverse complement strand
GCGCGGACAGGGCCGCGGCTTCTCCGGCCTCGAAAACCCTCTCTTCTTCAAGCCGTGCACAACGATGCTCTACGGCGACGCCAAAGCTAGCCTGAGCCACCTCGCTCAGGCAGTGCAACATGTTTAGTAGCGTGGACCGCACGGTCTGTGAATGGACTGGATAGTAGCGTCCAGTCTAATCAATACAAGCCAAACCTCCGCTTTCATTGCAATACAAGCTTTGCCGATTTGGGTTCATCAGGTGATTTGGATCACATCAGACCCGCGATAGTAACTGATAAAAATGAGTCAACCTTCCGATGAATCCGGTAGAAATTCACCGGCATACCGGAAGAAAAATGCTCATCGGAGGACGGCCATCGTGAGTGGACTGAGGATTCTAAATCGGGATGATCGTGGCGCTGCAGACGGCGTTTCCTCCGGTGGCGCGACTCAGCCTGTCGGTGACGTTTGCAATACAGACCGAAATGGTCGTATACTGAATTCCGACTATTCCGGTCGTAGTTCCGGTTTCCGCGCGAGTTTAAGCGCGAAGGTTCTGCCCTTTCAGCGGACCAGGGGAGTCCGGCAGGTGAGCATGTTAAGTGATTTGAAGGTTGGCGAGAGTGGGGTCCTGGTGGCCCTGGAACTGCCCGAATCCGTGCAGAACCATCTGATGCATATGGGTTTTGTACCCGATGCGCTGGTAACAGCGCTGCGCCGCGCTCCGGCCGGCGACCCCGTAGTCTACGGCGTGGACGGCATGGAGATTGCCCTGCGCCATGAAACCGCCGATGCCATTCGGATGAGGTCCGTTGAAAATCAAATCGGGCCCGAAGAACTCCCCGAGCTCGCCGAGGCAATCAGATGAGCGAGTGCTGCGCCCCCCCGGCGTTCCAGCCTCCTCCAGTTGCACAGCGCGCGGGAGAGATTCGTACCGTTGCGCTCATCGGTCCGCCGAACTCCGGAAAATCCACACTTTTCAATCGCCTCACTGGCCTGCGCCAAAAGGTCGCTAATTACCCCGGTGTCACCGTCGAGCAGCGCATGGGCCTGATGGCCGGTGTCGGTCGCGAAGACCTCACACTGATTGATCTTCCCGGTATTTACTCGCTCTCTCCTTACTCTGAAGACGCCCGCGTCTCCGTTGATGTGCTGCGCGGCCAGATGCCCGGCACACCCAAGCCGGACGCGGTCCTGCTGGTTCTGGATTCCCTTCACTTGACTCGTCAGTTGATGCTGGCCGCTCCAGTTCTGGCTCTCGGCCTTCCAACGCTGGTCTTGCTCAATATGAGCGACCTGATGGACTCCCGCGACGGCTACATCGACGCGCTCGAACTGGCCCGCGAGCTGGGCGCTCCGGTGGCTCGTATCAGCGCCGCTCAAGGCACCGGGATCGACGCTGTACCGCTCTTCCTCAATCAGCAGACCAATCGTGAAGCCGCCAAGCCGCTGGAACTGCCCGTCGTCGGCAATGCGGCCAGCGCGCACAACTGGGCAGCGCAGGTCAGCCGCCGCACCGGCTATCGCGCTCCGCTTTCGGCGGAAAACAGCCGCAAGCTGGACAACGTGCTGCTGCACCGCATCTGGGGACCGCTGCTCTTTCTGTTGGTCGTCGTCGGCGTCTTTGAGGTGGTCTTCTCCATCGGCCAGCCGCTCTCAGACGGTTTCGGCGACCTGCTCGCCCGCGGAGGCGAGTTGATTCGCCCGCTGCTGCCCGCAGGCTGGCTGCAATCGCTCATCCTCGACGGCGCATGGAAAGGCATCTCTTCCGTCCTCGTTTTTTTGCCGCAGATTTTGCTGCTCTTTCTCTTCATCGGAGTCCTCGAAGACTCCGGCTACCTGGCCCGCGCCGCGCTCATCGCCGACCGCGTGATGCGCACCATCGGCCTGAACGGCAAGGCCTTCATCCCGCTGCTCTCGGCCTATGCCTGCGCAGTTCCGGCCATCATGGCCACGCGCACCATCGAAAACAAGCGCGACCGCCTGGCGACGATCCTCGTCACGCCCTTCATGACCTGCTCAGCGCGCCTGCCCGTCTACATGCTGTTGATCGCGGCCTTCATTCCGAATATCTTCTATCTGCACGGATTTCTCGGCCTGCGCACGCTGGTCATGCTCGGCCTCTATGTCGCCGGATTCGTCGGCGCATTCACGACCGCGCGCCTGCTCAAAAGCTCGATCCTCAAATCCAGCGAAACGCCCTTCATTCTGGAGCTGCCGCAGTATCGCACTCCTACGTTGCGCTCACTCGCCCTGCGTCTCGTTGATCGCGCCAGCATCTTCCTGCGTCAAGCCGGCACCGTTATTCTCTCGGTCACCTTGGCGCTCTGGGTTCTAGCCCATCTGCCTATCCTGCATACCGCCGCAGGAACATGGTCCGCGCCCGAATTAGCCGACAGCCTCATCGGGCGCCTTGGCCACTTCATCGAACCGGCCATCGCCCCGCTCGGCTTCAACTGGAAGATCGGCATCGGCCTGCTCTCGAGCGTCCTCGCCCGCGAGGTCATGGTCAGCACCATGGGAACGTTGTACGGCGCCGACCCGGCAACCCAGGCCATGCACCTGCAAACCGCCCTGCATCACGACATGACCCTCGGTGGCGCACTGGCCCTGATGATCTTCTTCGCCTTCGCGATGCAATGCACCTCGACAATGGCTGTTGTCCGCCGCGAAACCAATAGCTGGAAGTGGCCCGCTGTTCAGTTTATCTATATGCTGACGCTGGCTTGGGGCGCGGCCTTCGCGGTCAATCACATTGCTATGGCCATCTTTTAGCCAGCCTGATCATCCTCGACAATCTCTTCGATCAACTGCTCAATCTGCTCCGCCTTGCGTTTGCTTACATCGGTAAATTCGATTCCCACGCGTTCGTTGTTCTCCATGTACCGCACAATCCCGGCTAGTTGCACAGTGAGACCATGGAGGTGAAGATGCACTTCGACACGTTCATGAGGCAGCAGCGGCATCTTCTTGTCTGCCGCAATCGAGCAGCCCTGCACACTCAAATTGGCGACTGAACCAACCGCGCGCATCCGCTCCGGATAGATATGAATTTCCGCGCAGCCTTTGCAGCACAAGCGTGGATGCGCGCGCCGGTCCAGTTCTTCGGCCCGGCTTGGCGATGCGGGTGTTTTTGCGGGAGTCATGCTGTTGCCCAAAACCCTCTCCTGATACGACGAATCCTCCGGTCTCCGCTACCCAGGCGCCAGTGGATCTCATCGCATACTCCCTATCGGCAGGATTAAGAGATTTCCGCAGCCCTGTACACAATACAATGTTTTACCCTTCACTCAACTCTGGAATGAAGGACCGGCCTAGAGTCCAAAATCTCTGTCAACCAAGAAGAATTGCTTTGTAAAAGGGTCAGCAAAAGGTAAGATTGTCTTACCATGCAGACCAAGGTCTCCACCAAAGGTCAAGTCGTGTTGCCGCTGCCCATCCGGCGTCGGCTTGATATTCGCGCCGGCGATCAGCTCGACATTGCGATCGAGCAGGATCGTATCGTCCTCACTGCCCCGAAAAAGCCCAAATACGAACCACGCATCATTGACGACCCCATCACGGGCCTGCCCGTCATTGACCTCGGACCTGACGCGCCCATCCTGACCAGCGAGATGGTTCGCGGGATGCTAGCCGACTTCCCATGAGATACCTGTTCGATGTCAACGCGTTGATCGCCTACGGGTTAAGTCGACATCACTTCCACAATCAAGTCGGCGCATGGATTCAGTCGCAGCACAACGCCAAATTCCTCACCTGTTCAATCACTGAGCTTGGCTTTGTTCGCGTCCTCGGGAACGTTCGGACCTACGGACTGAATGTCGAGCAAGCAAAGGTGCTGCTGTTGGATTTGAAATCCCGTCCACGGCTGCCTCTGGTATTTATCGCAGACGAGAATGATCTGTACTCGATTCCCGCCTGGGTCA
>CAZHKN010000373.1:0-3943 GCA_964532725.1 uncultured Occallatibacter sp. | reverse complement strand
AAGCCGTTGACGCTCGCGGAGGGAAGTTAGATGCCGCGCGAAATTCTATGGACCGACGCCGAAGAGATCGGCATTCAACTGCAGGAGAAATTTCCTGATCTTGACCCGCTGGCGGTGCGCTTCACCGATCTCCATCGCTACGTGACGGAGCTGCCCGGATTCAACGACGATCCAGCAAAATCCAACGAGTCAAAGCTCGAAGCTATTCAGATGGCCTGGCACGAGGAGTTCGAGGACGCGAAGGGCTGAGATGGGCAGGTCATTTCAGCGCCCCTCTAAGTCAGGTATTCCACTGCAAATCCAGTTTTGCCGGCAGCATCTGCCAAGCGGCGATCAGCAGTAATGAAAGAGAATCCATGGGGTTGCCGGTCGCATACCTCCAGCGCAACCGCCAACTGCAAAGCATCCGCGGCGCGAAGAGGGTGAAGTTCGAGCAGAGCACAGGCTGCGGGCGCAGCGCTCGGCGAAAATCCAGCCGCATTCCATTTTCTGATCAGGCTAGACGCCAATTGCTTGCCGTTGACAAACTCATTGTTCGACAACTGGCCCATTCTCAATAGCCGAGTCAGCCCGCTGATGATTTCAACTTGTGATGCCCACCAGGTCAGAATGGCGAAGCTGCGATACATCTGCACCGCGTTCGCCGATTGCGGCTGCGTTATACAGAGCGGAATGAGTGCGCTGGAGTCCCAATAAGCTGCTGGCTGTCCCATCAATCTCCCCGTTCCTCGCGCCAGACCTGTTCCATCACTTCACGCGAAATCATCGGGCCAGGAGGCATCGGCCACGATTCTCCCTCCTGGCGCGGCTCCAAGGCCGGGGCGACAATGCCCGCTGCAATCAGTCGCTGAAGGCGCTCGTCTTGCCCCTCGGCCGACCCTACGGCCACCAAGCGCGCTACCGGCGTATTGCGGTCTAGGATCAAGACCTCTTCGCCATTCTTCACATACTGAATATGGGCGCTGAGTTTAGCCTTCAATTCGCTGATCTTTGCGGTTCTCATGAGTGTATTCTAGCGCTTTGTGACTAACTTGGTCATGTTATACGGAAAACTTTCCCGTAATGCCGGTTTCAGTCGAAATCTCTTCGCCGCTCATCCCAGCCGAATGAGTTCTCGAAGTGGATGATCTGTTGCTTCTCGCCAGGGACAAGATAGACGCTGATCACATCGAAGCGAACCTGCGGTCGTGTCTCCTGTGGCAATTGGCGGATATATTGGCGAGCAAGCTGGCGCAGAATATTGCGCTTGTGACTGTCAACGGCAACCTCTGCCGGTGTCGCATCCTGTGCGGTGCGGGTCTTCACTTCGAAAAAGCAGAGCAGATCGCCCTGCCAGGCAATCAAATCAATGTCACCGGGCCGGTTGCCCGAAGACCAGCGTCTCGCCACCACTGCGTATCCCTTGCGCGTGAGATAAAAGAAGGCCGCGTCCTCGCCCTCAACTCCAATGGTCAGATGCGCGGGCAGATCTGGCCGCCAGCCGCGTGTACGCGCCATCCACTCAAGGCCGTCGAGAGTGAGTGAGCGAAATACTTGTCCGATCTTGCCCAGTGGTTCCATCGCAACCCATTCTCCTCTGGATCGGTAGAAGACGCAACTCCCGCACACCGCTAGCAAAAAACAAGGCCGGCGCGAGGCCGGCCTTATGCATCTTGCTACAGTGCTATTAAACAGCTGCCCCTGCGAGTTCACTGGCAGGGAAATACTCCTTTTCCACCAGCGTCAGCGCCTCTTCCAGAATGTCGAGCGCGACTGTTGCCTCGTGCTCGTTGACGATCAGCGGCGGGCAGAGGCGGATTGAGGTCTCACCACAGCCCAGGATCATCAGGCCGCGCTCGAAGGCCAGCATTTCTACACGATTGCGCAGCGCGGTGGCCGGCTCGCGGGTAGCCTTATCTTTCACCAGCTCGATGCCGATCATCAGGCCGCGTCCGCGCACATCGCCGACCAGGGGATGAGTTTCTTTCCAGCCGTGCAGCCGATCCAGCATCAAGCCACCGACGCGAGCGGCATTGGAAATCCCTTCACGCTCCAGAATATCCATCGTTGCCAGCGCGGCAGCAATCGAAACCGGGTTGCCGCCAAAGGTGGATGCATGGGAGCCGGGTACCCAGTCCATAATCTCCGCGCGGGTCAGGCAGACGCCCAGCGGCATTCCCGAGGCGATGCCCTTGGCCATGCAGACCATATCCGGCTCGACGCCGGAGTGCTCGATGGCCCACCATTTGCCGGTGCGCCCGGCACCGGATTGCACCTCGTCCACCACCAGCAGAATGCCGTGGCGATTGCAGATCTGACGCAGCTCGCGCAGGAAGTTATCGGGCGCAACCACATAACCGCCCTCGCCCTGAATCGGCTCAATGAAGATCGCCGCCACTTCTTCCGGCGCGAGAATTGTCTTGAAGAGCTTCTCTTCGATGAAGCGCGCGCAGCCCAGGCTGAAGGCCTCTTCGGCTTGCGCTCCGCCGGTACATCCGCGATATGCGTACGGATAGCGGATATGCGTAACGCCCGGAACCAGCGGCGAGAAGCGGCGTTTCTGCTGGGGTTTGGAGCCGGTCAGCGAGAGCGCGCCCATGGTGCGCCCGTGAAACGCTCCAAAGAAGGAGATTACCTGCTGGCGGCCAGTGTGGTATCGCGCCAGTTTCAGCGCGCACTCGATAGCTTCCGCGCCGGAGTTGCCGTAGAAGACTTTATGCGGACCCGGCATAGGGGCAATGGCCGAAAGCCGAGAAGCCAGATCGGTCAACGGCAGATTATAGAAATCCGTGCCGGAGATATGGATCAGCTCAGCGGCCTGCTTTTGAATGGCCGCAACCACTTCGGGATGGCAATGTCCGGTGGAGTTCACCGCAATGCCGGCCGCAAAGTCGATAAATTCGTTGCCGTCCACGTCGGTGACGCGAATGCCGCGTCCGCTCTGCGCTACGAGAGGATAAGAGCGTGTGTAACTGGGCGAGATCAGCCGCTCATCGGCAGCTACCGCGGCTTTGGCTTTGGGGCCGGGCAGGGTACAAACCAGCTTCGGTCCGTATTGCGCATGAAGCTCTTGCTTAGTCATATAAATCTCTCCTCGGCAGATATGCCATCTTTGGCCGGCGCTTGATCCCGGTGGATGAGGCACGGCCCCTGACCCCGTTGGGCGGGGATCGTTCTGTTGCGCAGCCATCTTGCACTGTCTCGTCAGGGTGCGGAAATACAGGGGCTGCGTAGGGCAGGCGGAGATCTTCGGCAGCCGGGGACTAATCGCCGCCGAAGCAGCTAGGTCGAGTGCGGGTAGGCAGTACGCGCAGGTGCTTGCGCGGGCAGATAATGCGGGCGCGCGACCTGGACCAGCGCTTGGCGACTGGTGCGCAGCTCAATCCGTGTATGGCGCGAATCTGCATGTAAATCCTGCTGGGTTGAGGATAGACCATTTTTAGTAGGACTGTATAGAAAAAACGCAGCCCTCACAGCGGGCCGGTTTCCGATGAGTGGTCAATCCATTTAGAACCGTCACTAAAGCATCCAACAAGTGTGTTTTATGAGCGGAATCCCAATCGTGCACGCCGCCGCAATGTGGTCCGTTTCGCGCAGAATCTTTATTTATCAAGTAGTAAATGGGGAGATTTTTCATTTTTGAAGCGCCGAAGCTTCATGTACTATTGGGCATTCCTCTTTGGATGGTGTAACAAGGCTGCCCATGAAAATCCCTCAGTTGGTAATTCCCCTCCTTCAGGAAGTCAGGTTTGAACCGCCCGAGAAACCTGATTCCAATAACCATGGAGTTGCGCCCTTGGGCCTGCCTAAACCTGAGAAGTTGAGGCATGACTTCCCGAATATTCTCAACATCCCTAAAGACACTCCAAAGGAGATCATTCGCTTTGGCGAGATTCGGCGCGAGACTCTGGAGGGATCCGACAATGATCCCTCCAATAGCCCTGGGCATGAGGAGTTGACGGAT
>CAZHKN010000372.1:0-3953 GCA_964532725.1 uncultured Occallatibacter sp. | reverse complement strand
TGTTTATGTGACCTACATCCGCACCACGCCGGAAAAACTCTGGCGGGCGCTCACCGAGCCCGAGTTCACGCGCAAGTTCTGGGTGGGAACGACACAGGAGTGCGATTGGAAGCCCGGCTCATCGTGGCGAATCGTAACTCCCGACGGCCGCATCGTCGACAGCGGCGAAGTGCTTGAGATTGAGCCGCATCGCCGTTTGGTGCTGAAATGGCAGCATCATCTCTTTCCCGAGATGGCCGCGGATGGGGAATCGCGCCTGACCTACACGCTTGAGAAGATCGGCGACTCGGTCAAGCTAACCGTCGCGCATGAAATCGATAAGAGCGAGTCGAAGCTGATCAAGGGCGTTTCGACCGGATGGCCACACATTCTGTCGAGCCTGAAGAGCCTGCTTGAGACAGGTGAGCCGCTCGCGGGAACCGACCGCTGGCCAGAGAAAATGTAACGCCGTCGCTGAAACTTTCTACCTTGCGCACTTGACCACGATCTTTGTTCCGGGCGCAACCATCGCTCCAGCGGCAGGGGCTTGTTCGCGTGCAGTGCCACTGCCGCTGATCTTCACATCGAATCCAGCAGCGGCGGCCTGCTCAATGACCTTGCGCACTGGCAGGCCAATCAGCGACGGCACTTGCAGGCGTTTGGCCTCTGCAATAGGAACGGTAGCTGTAACCTGATGGCTTGCGCTCGTCGTTGGTGTACTGGATTGCGGCGAAGCAGTCAGAGCGGCGGTCTTCGTATCGCCAGGCTGCTTCGGCGGAGTTGCAGATTGATCGGCAGCGCTCATGTGATTTGCTGAACCGGTTTGAGCAGCATTCGCACTCTGGTTCTGAGTCCCGCCCCCACGCAGGTCTTTGGTCTGGCCTCCCCGCAGTGGATCGTCGGCGGGAAGGTCGTTGGCTGCGGCGTACAGCGCGTTGATGTCCTCGCCTTGTTCATGTGTATCGTCTTCAGCAGGCGCCGGCGAGGGCTTTGCACCGAGATGGACCGAATGCACCTCAGTATCGTGCGGAACGCCGAGATACTCCAGCACCTGCTGCGCTACCTCGGCAAAGACCGGCGCGGAGACAGCAGTGCCGTAATACGACGCACCTTTCGTGGGGTTGTCGATCACAACAGCCACGGCGATGACTGGATTGTTGACCGGCGCGATGCCGGCAAACGATGCGATATGCATCGTCTTCGAATAGGTGTGCGTCGCCGGATCTATCTTCTGCGCGGTCCCAGTCTTGCCGCCGGATGAGTAGCCGTTCAATTGAGCCGGTTTGCCGGTGCCGAAAAGAACCACTCCCTCCATCATCTTGCGCATCTGCGCGGCAGTCATCGTCGATAGCACGCGATGCGCGCCCGGCGGCAAGGGATTGGGCAGATCCTCGCCCAGTTTGAAAGGCTGAGCCGCCTGCGGCACCTGCGGTGCGTTTGACCCTTTTCCGTCTGTCACGGAGGCAATTTGTCCTGGCATCAGAATATGCGGCGGCAGATAGACGCCTCCATTGGCGATGGTCGATACCATCGAGACAAGTTGAATCGGAGTGACGGCTATTTCCTGGCCGATGGCGATGGAGCCGATCGAAGAGCCGCTCCATTTGTTTACTGGCCGCAGCAATCCTCGGGTTTCTCCCGGCAATTCAACACCGGAACGCCCCCCGAATCCGAAGTCACGAACGTATTGATAGAAGCGGTCCGGGCCGACCTTGAGCGCGAGCTTGACCGCGGCCACGTCACTCGACTCCTCCAGTGCCTTGTGAACAGGAATTACGCCGTAATGTTCGCCCTGGTTGTCGTGAATCACGCGGCCTGCCAACGTGATCTTGCCGCCCTGGCAATCGATTGGATCGTCGGGCGAAATAACATGCTGCTCCAGTGCGGCAGAGTAGGTAACCAGCTTGAAGGTTGAACCCGGTTCATAGACATCGCTGACCGCGTGATTGCGCAGCAACGCTGGCGTAGTACGCCGGAAGAGATTCGGATTAAAGGTCGGGCGAATTGCCAACGCAAGTATCTGTCCGCTATGTACATCCTGCACGACGACCGTTCCATTCCACGCCCCGGTCTGCTGCATCGCATGATCCAACGCGCGCTCGGCCAGGAACTGGATATTTTCATCAATGGTGAGCTGCAGATTCTGCCCTGGTTCGGGGTCGTGCTCGCTCGATCCCATAATCCGCCGCCGCGCATCCATCGCGGTGTACATCCGCCCCGGCACGCCGTGCAACTGCGGCTCGAATTTCTGCTCCAGGCCGCCGAGTCCATTATCGTCTACGCCGACATACCCCAGCACCTGCGCGGCGATTTCGTTGTCTGGATAAAAGCGTTGAAATTCTTTCTGGAAATAAATCCCCGGAAGATTCAAGGTCTTCACTGCAGCAGAGGCTTCGGGTGAGACGCGCCGCGCCACCCAGGCAAATCCGTGTCCTGAGTCCAGTCGGCGGGCAATCTCTTCGGCGCTGGTCTGCGTGTCCTGCGGATCGGTGTGAACAATGCGTGCAAGAGCTGTAGCCACAGCCTGTTTGTCGCTGATCTCCGTGGGCACGGCGTAGATGGAGTCAGCCTGCACGGTCATCGCCAGCTCGTGCAGGTTGCGGTCGTACAGAACGCCGCGCCGGGGCGCAACCTCAAAGGTGCGCTGCTGCTGCTTCTCGGCGCGCTCAATATATTCCTTATGGCGAACGATCTGCAGCCAGAAGAGTCGGGCGCCAATGGCACAGGCCCAAACGAAAAAAAACAAGCAGATAAGCCAGAAGCGCGCCACCTTGAGAGGCATGGCGCGCTTGATGTTCATCCTGTTTTGGCTGGCTCGAATACCTGCCTCCATCGATCTGCTTCCCGTTGCAATAATAAGCGCTATTGCGCGGCAGGGGGCAGCGGTGTAACCTGCGCCAGCGCTGGTGCGGAGGAATCCATATGCGAAGCGGGATGAATCACCTGCCCCGGCTGCGGCTCGGCAAGGCCCAGCTGGCGCGCCTTGTTGTCGATGCGCCCGGGCTGCGTGAGCTGCGCTTCGTTCAGCCGCAACTGACGATTCTCTTCGCGCAGTTGATCGAGCATCTGCTTCTCGGCCTCGACGCGATAGCCGCCTTCGATGGCGCTGAAGTGCTGCAATCCGTAGATCATCACCAACGTCAGCATGGCTGCAATCGCCGCGGAGAAGACGCGCATCTCGCGCACACGCACCGGATCGGAGGCCTTCACCAGGCGAGTGTTATCAAAGTGCTTGGCAAAGTAAAACTCCGGCGTCCGAACGCCGCGGCGACGCAAGGCCTGCTGCGCCAGCAACTCGGCGTTGCGCTCGGCGACCCGCGCGCTCCAGCCACGTCCGCCTTCAAAATAAGTTGTTGTCATTGCCGCCATGGTTTGCCTCCTTTGCTAAGTGCAGGGACTAGGGAATAGGCACTAGGGACTAGAAAAGTACTACCCAAGTCGCTGCCATCTCTTCCCTTCGAATCTTCCGGCCCTGCATACTTTCTGCCCTGCGTACCGCGCTACCCACTTGCTTTTCCTAGGCCTAGTCCCTAATGCCTATTCCCTAGTCCCTGCTTCTGTCCCGCTCTCAACTTCGCGCTCCGTGAGCGGGGGTTGCGATCCATCTCTTCTTCCGTAGCCGTTGCCGGCTTCTTGGTCAAAATCTCCCAAGTGCCTTGCCGCGCGCCCTCGCGCAGGCTGTCTTTCACAATGCGGTCTTCCAGGGAGTGGAAGCTGATCACAACCAGCCTTCCGTCTTTCTTCAGCAATTTCGGCGCCGCATCCATCAATGCCGAAATCTCATGCAACTCCCGATTCACATAAATACGAAGAGCCTGAAAGGTCCTGGTCGCCGGGTGAATCCTGTCCGATTTCATCGCCGGGGCGGCTGCTGCGACAATCCGGGCCAATTCCCCCGTCGTCGTCAGCGGCCGCCCGCGGACAATGGCTCTGGCGATTCTCCGCGACCTCCTTTCCTCTCCGTACTCGTAAAT
>CAZHKN010000371.1:0-4001 GCA_964532725.1 uncultured Occallatibacter sp. | reverse complement strand
CCCGAATGCGGTGAGTCAGATCCGGCCCGCACTGCCGCTGATGAGCTTTTGCTGCAGGATGCCTTCAACCTCCACAAGCCGGTTCTCGGCATCTGCGCCGGGATGCAGGCGCTCAATGTCTGGCTTAATGGCAAGCTTATTCAGGATCTGAAGACCGACGTCAACCACCAGCCCGGACGAGAAATCACAGAAGCTCACCCGGTCCGGATTCCGATGGGTTCCCGTCTCGCCGCGCTGATTCCCGCCGGCGAGCGTCGTGAGCCGCTGGTCAACTCCAGCCATCATCAGGCAGTGTGCTTAGTCGGCGACAATCTTCTGGTCACCGCCGCTTCGCCCGTTGACCGCGTCATCGAGGCCGTTGAGCTGGATAGCGACGACCATTTTGTCATCGGCGTCCAGTGGCACCCCGAGCGTACCTACCTTGAAAGCGCCTTTTCCCGCGCCATCTTCGCCGCCCTGGTCCGTGCTGCGGAGATCTGGGTGCCGCGACCTATCGAAGAGTCGGTTGTTGCAGGATGACGGTTGAGCTTGATTCGGCGGCCCCTCGCCTTCAGGAGCTGCTCGCCGAGGCCTCATTGCCGCCGTTATCCGGTGAGCAGGCAGTGGGTTTCCAGGCCTATCTCGCCCTTCTTTTACGCTGGAATGCCCGCGTGAACCTGACCGCAATTCGCGACGGAGAAGGTATCCTCTCCCGCCACTTTGTTGAATCCATTGCCTGCGCCCGCGCCTTGCCCGCAGGCATCCAGAACCTGCTCGATTTCGGCTCTGGCGCAGGCTTTCCCGGAATCCCTATCGCTCTCTGCCGCCCGGAGATCGCCGTCACCCTTGCCGAGTCACAGGGCAAAAAGGCCGCTTTCCTCAGCGAAGCAGTCCGCCTTCTCGGCCTCCCCGTCAAAGTCCATGCAGCCCGCGCCGAAGCACTTCGTGCGGTGTTCGATTGTGTAACTTTGCGCGCTGTCGACAAGATGGAACAGGCCGTTCGTGCGGCGGTTCCTATGGTTCGAGCAGAAGGCTGGCTCGCTCTCCTCACCACTCACGCCGATCTCGACAAGTTGAGAGCCGCCGCCGGCGTGGAGTTTTCCTGGCCTTGTCGGGTGGCTCTGCCGGGTGGCGATGAGCGCATTCTCGCTCTGGGCCGGCGGGGCTGCTGATTCCCACCGCGAAACCCCTTGCATTGAAAATCCATCTAATTGAATTACTGACTGTTCGCCCATTCAGAAATGGTCTATAGTGGCATACATTCTTAATGCGCTGCATTTTGAGTTCTGCTGAGCGGTCGCAGTCGGCAAGCGCACAGCCCAGAACCGGCAGTCAAGCAGCGCGCATTCAGGAGGGCCGGATGAAGATTACCGACGCAATTTCATTGGTGCTGAAAGGCAAAGAGCACAGCCATATTCTCTCCATCGCCCCTGACCAGTCGGTCTACGAGGCCATTGAGATGATGGCCGAGTACGACATCGGTGCGCTGATCGTCCTTGCCAATCAGCGCCTCGTCGGCATCCTTACCGAGCGGGACTACGCCCGCAAAGGCATCCTGATGGGCCACCCCTCGCAGCAAACCCTGGTCCGCGAGATCATGACCACCCCGGTTCACTTCGTCACCGCGCTGCATACCGTCGACGAGTGCCTGGCGTTGATGACCCAGCACCGCGTCCGCCACCTCCCAGTCCTGCGTGACGAGGTGGTCATCGGACTCGTCTCCATCGGCGATCTGGTGAAGTGGGTCATCTCCGGCCAGGCTCAGACCATCCAGGCCCTCGAAGGCTACATTACCGGCGCGTATCCGGGGTGATACAGTGCTACGGTTTTACTGGGCCAGTATGTTAGATTCTTCTCATTCTGTAAGCTGTTGATTATGGGGTATTTAGTTGGAAAATACTGCCTTACTGGTTCAGTAGTACGGTGAGACAGTCTCTCGGAAACCATTGATTCTATGTTGTTTATTATCGATATGGCGCTAAGGCTGGGTGACTGAGAATGTCAGGTCTGCTCCTGGAGCGGGGTGAAATGGCAGCTCTTCCGGTGGCTTGCAGGCATCTTCTCCTAGACCGTTATTATGATGCGGTTGGAGAGTGTACTTTCCAGGTGGTAGATCGTACTCATCCGTCAAGCTCGCCGTGAAGTCATAATCATCTCTAGTTACGCAGGTCTTGGCCGGGATGTTGATGGGAAAGTTCCTCGTGCAGCTCCAACCGCCGATTTGAACAAGGAGAGGATCAGCCTTGCATTGCTCCAGCGCCTTCGCTTCCGCGCGGCGCAGGATCCGATGACCATATGAATCGTACAGGTCGAATCCGGTGGTCTTGAAGTAGTCCAGTCCCATGCAGGTCATCACGCCTACTGATGCTCCGCTAGTATTGTCTACCCAAATGTGAAGCGTAATCGGATCACCCGCAGAGAATTCGTGATTTGAAAGTGATAAACCGAAAGCAAGATCCTTTCCCATTGGCAGCATGACGGGTCGGCCCTTGGATAGAAGTTCCGGTTTATTGCAATCTGGTGGAACCGGTGCACTTGGATCCGAGCTGGCTGGGTGCGTCTGCGCCCACCGACGATTCATTGGGTCATTGTCAAACTTTCCTTCTCTCCATGTGCTTACGTCGAGAGTACCGGAAGCGCATCCGTCGAAGGGGAGGTCAGCCGGTTTGGATGCGCCGGGAAACTCAAGCTTAATGGTTGGAACTTTCTGGCAGTAAGGCCATTTAGTTGCTCCGATATCTTTGACTTCGGTCCTTGCTGCAAGAAAATGAGCGGACTGATCGGGCATCAGGTCTATTCTCCCGTTTGGCCTTACGGTGAAGAGATCATTCTTACAATTCGGACAGACAGTTCGCGGATAATACCACCGTATCTTCGGCAATCCAGCCAGGAAGCAAGCTTTGCTGGATAAGTTTGTTGCCTCATATGCACGTAGTCCTCTGCCAGGTTCATCAATGAGCGGTGGTAAAGCGATGATTTGGAGTTGATCGCTCGCACATTCGGGATTTGTGTCAATAGCGGAAGCTTGGGCCGGTGGGGTTGGGTCGTGGACCTCGTATGTAATATGCGCAGCTGCTGGGGAAATCTCCGGGAGTTTATGTGTATTTGCGATCAGATCATAGGTTACTTTGCCGGTGTGCTTTGGCATCATATCGATCCAACTGAGTTCTTCCCACATGAGATCCGTCCCTCGGAAATTCGGCTGTCTTACTTCCAAGGGATTCACGGTATCGGGACAGTTCTGGATCGTAATTACTGTAGAGCCGTCGGAATCACGCTTGCACATCATCCGATAGTCACAACCGTTATCTGAGAGCGGGGGAAGCTTGATCGTAAGCATGAAGTTCGTCCCGAGCAGGATTCGATTGACGGTGTCTCCGAGGAGGAATTCAGACGATTCGTGAATCATTTCAGAGGTTGTAAGGGTTGGAAAGGTGACCGCTGGCCCGGCGATGAACTTAGACCAATTTAGCCATCTGGTGAGCAGGACAGAATCAAGCGCGAATCGGCCTTCGGAGTAGTTCGACACATGGGGCTCTGCACAGGAGCGCATGATCAGACCTCGGACTTCAACTGTCGGTGGAATAAAAGGCGTTGAGCCTCGTGATAGTGGTGTAAGGTTCAGTTTAAATCCGAAATGGTCGTAGCACGGTAAATAGGAGAGTCTCTGTGACTCCCAAGCGACAATTAGGTGAACCCAACCACCCGGCGAAAGTTTTATTTGACCCCCAAATGCAGGAAAGGCGCCACCGTCTGCGTGGAATTCAGTTGGGTCGACGTCATCTTTATTGCTAAGCTTTGGAATTAACTCTAATTTAGGGTTGTCAAGGGCGCATGCCTCAGTGCTGATGTTCTCGATTTCGACGGGGACAACATGACGGTTCGGAACCGGGGAAGATGTAGCCGGCGGGAGAACATAAATGTCGAGAGCAGACTGGGAGCAGGGGGGTGTATACGATGGGTGGTTTGTCGCTTGTGAGAGGAGCATGGTCGGCGATGTAGTGATCACCAGAAAGATGCTT
>CAZHKN010000370.1:0-4039 GCA_964532725.1 uncultured Occallatibacter sp. | reverse complement strand
TACACATTAATCAAGCTGGCTGTGGAAAGGGGAGATTTTCAGAGCTTCCCTAGCACTTGCCCACACCTCCGGGGCTTGGCTAGTCACCGGCAACAGCACGCACTTTCCGGAATCCATCCGCAACGGAGTTACCGTGCTCTCGCCCGCAGATTATCTGGCCCATCTCACAATGGGTTGAGCGGGGAGTGTTTCTCGCTTTGCGCAAATGGGATTTGAAGAAGCCTATAGCCGGAACTGAGACACGACTTTCGTCAACTGCGCGGCCGAGACGCGAATAGCCTCTCCGGTCGCCGCCGTTTACGCCGACGCCTCATGCGAGGCGGAAGCCAGCTCGGCGAACCGAGCCGCGTTGCCGGCAATCTGCTGGCTGGCGGCAGATTGATATTCGGCAGCGCTGGCCGTTCCCTCTGCTAATATTCCAGTCCTGCCAGCCTGTTCAATGATCGCCACCAGAATTTCGTGCGCTTTTCCGGTGCTGGCGCGCCCGGATTCGATGGTGTCGCGGCTCGCGACCACCGCCGCTGTGGTCGCTGCGGTCTCCTGCTGAATGCTTTCGACCATCTGCGCAATTTCTTCGGTCGCCGAGCGGGTATGCTCGGCCAGCCGCCGCACCTCTCCCGCCACCACCGCGAACCCGCGGCCCTGCTCGCCGGCCCGCGCGGCCTCAATGGCCGCGTTCAACGCCAGCAGGTTGGTGTTCTCCGATATTTCACGGATCGTGGTCACCACCTTGCCGATCTCCCGCGAACGCCCGTCCAACCGGGTCATCAGCTCATGGATAGATGAAGAAGACTCGGCTACCTGAGCCATGGACTGGGACGCTGTTGCCATTGCCTGCCCGCCGCTGCTCGCTGTCTGCGACGATTGGCTGCTAGCCTCTGCTGTTTCAATCGAGTTACGGGCAATCTCGCCGCCTTTGTCGGCCAGCAGGTTGGTAGATCGCAGCACCTCCTGAGCCAGTTGCGACTGCCGATTGCAGTTGTTCGAGGTTTGCGTGGTTTTCGCCCCCAACTCCGCTGCGGCCTGATCCAGAGTCTGAGCCGAGTCACGCAGCCCTAGCAACACTCCATGCAGATGTTGAATGGTCCGGTTCAGCGCATTACCCATCTCACCCACTTCATCGGTGGACTCGATTGTGGCGGCCACGGTCAAATCGCGGTTCGCGAGACTCTCCAGAACTCTGCAGGCATCCAACACCGGATGGCTGATCAGATGCGCCAGTCGCCAGGCCATCAATAAATCCAGAAGCACAATCACCGACAGCAGTCCGACAATCACGGCCTGAAACTGCCGTGCGACTCCCCTGATAGTCTGCCGCAGCTCGGCGGCGCGGGGATGAGGCGCTGCTTCGCGCCCCGGAGCCTGCGATGAAAGATCTGTTGCTTGAAGCGTCGCTTGCTCGAGGTCGGTTACCGCTCTGATTCGCTCGATCCCGCCCAGGCAGACCACGCCCAGGATCACCGTAAAGAGGCACATCCAGCCAAAGGAGATGTAGAGCTTCGTCTTCAGGCGGAGATTGGCAAACCAGGTCAAAGACGCGTTCCACAACCAGATCATTCCCACGTCCTCCAAATTGAAGATGAAGAGCAGACAGAGCTTTAATGGATTTATCGGCGGAAATAGCAAGGAGGTTAAAAACCCAGCCGCAGGAATTATGGGCGGAGAGAATGCCGATCCATTTATGAACTGGTGTCCCGTCCTATCAGCTCCGCGTTGACCAATCCATTGGGCTTTACTCATGCGAAGGTGCATTCAATCGCGCCCCAAAACGTGCAAAAAAGAGCGCAAGACAGGCTCTTTTCGCAGTGCTCTTATATCTTTATCTTTGGGTGTAGTAGGAGTTTTTCTACGCCAAAATCGCAGTGACTCATCATTTCCTCATGATGCAGGCGTCAGTTCTCTAGACCTCCGCGCAGCAGAATTTCTCTTTGCTCAGCCCATCATCTGCGCAAGAGAAGACCTGAGCTGTCTTGGATTGGAGGCTCAGGCCTTCTCTTGTTGTACCCAGTTGAATCTCTTCAGTTTGCCTGAATCGACTTTGGACGGTTCAATTCCCGGCCAGCGGCGTCGAGGAATAAAACCCTGTCAGGCTGGCCGTACCCAGAATCTCGTCTTCCCGTCCTGCCGCGATCAACGCATGGTACAGCACCTCGGCATTCGAGGGAAAATTTGCTGACCCCGTTAATGTCAGCTTAGGAACGCTCAGCGCGTACACCGTAAAGACATACTCGTGGCTCTCCGGTGCAATGCCGGCCGGCGGGCAGGGTCCGTCGTACTCTTTGCCCAATCCGAAATCGTTTTCAATTTGCTGGCCAAACGTGCTGCCGGCTACTCCGGCATTGGCCGGCAACCCTGTTGCAGTGCCTTTGATGTTGTAGATGCCCCAGTGGGTAAACCCGGCCGTTACATCATACGTAACAACTACAAAGCTCTGCGTGCCAAAGGGAGCGCCGCTCCAGCTCAGCTCTGGCGAAGTGTCTCCGCCCGCCGCGCCGTTGATGGAACAGGTATTTACGCCGCTCACTTGATTGTTCAGAATCATGCCGATGGGTAGAACAGAGTCGTTGGTGAAGGTCGAGCTCCTGAGTTGAAACCCGCCATATTGCGCCTGAGCGGTTATGCTCGAAACACCAATGGCAAGACCAAGAAAGGCAAGCGTACGCGTGTATTTCGTTGATGCTGAAATCATGTTTCTCCTTCGGTGCAAGATTTGGACATGTGACCATGGCCTTCTACAAGACAGAATTATGCCCTGGGACTTACAGCACAAATTTGGCTTGATGAGGCGTTGGTGGGATTGTTGCACGAATCGCTTCGGAAAGGGAACTTCCGGAATGTCAATTTTCTCTTTCCGTGGATTTTTTCTTAGGGTTTGCTGCCCAATGGGGCGATACTGGCGTCTAACGATATAGAGCGAAGCGGGACGCCTTCTAGTCGCCCCGTGTGCTTGGGTTTCTGCTCTGGGGTCAGGTTGTTGGAGGTGGGGCAAATGAAATCGGTGATTTTTGGAACGATGGGGCGCATGGCCATGCTGGCCAGTTTGGCGCTGGCAACTACAGTTTGGGCGCAGAGCGGATCCCCTTCCGCAGCGAGCCAGACCGATCCGCAGTCCACGCCGCAAGCAGCTGGGCAGGCGCAGACCACTCCTTCGACAGCTTCGTCCGCACCCGCTGCCGCTCCTGGAACTACCCCGGTTGCAACGACCGATGTTCCAGCGCCCAAGGACTCTTCAAACGGAAAGCCGCAGGACAAACCGGCGCCGGGAACGGCCCCGGTAACGGGCGATGTAGCTGCTCCCAATGTCAATCCCGATAAGGTAATCGAGCCGGGCAGCGAAAAGATCAATGTGAAGCCGGGATCGATTGACGATGTCAGCGCAGTGGGAAATCGCGACATCGGCGGCCGTGGGATGGGCAACTGGTACTCAGTCGATGGCGAGATAAAGATGGGCCGGCAGTATGCTGCCGAAGTCGAAAAAAGCACCCACTTCATCACCGACCCGGTGGTGACGGAGTATGTGAACCGCATCGGCCAGAATATTGTCCGCAACTCCGACTGCAAGGTTCCATTCACTATCAAGGTGATAGATTCGGACGAGATCAATGCCTTTGCGCTGCCTGGCGGCTTCTTTTTCGTTAACTCAGGGTTGATTTTGAATGCAGATGAAGAGGCGGAACTGGCCGGTGTAATGGCCCATGAGACCGCTCACGTCTGCGCGCACCATGCGGCTCGCGAGATGACCCGGCTGCAGTACGCGCAATTCAGCACGATTCCGCTGATCTTCATCGGAGGATGGACAGGGTACGGAATCTATGAGGCGGCTGGAATCGCCATTCCGGTGACCTTTATGCATTTTTCGCGCGAGTTCGAGGCGCAGGCCGACTACCTGGGCGTTCAATATATGTACCGCGCCGGCTACGATCCGCAGGCCTTCATCAGCTTCTTTGAGAAGGTGCAGGCTCTTGAAAAGCGCAAGCCCGGCCTGGTGGCCAAGGCCTTCGCCGACCACCCGCAGACCCCCGACCGCATTCTGCACTCG
>CAZHKN010000369.1:0-4044 GCA_964532725.1 uncultured Occallatibacter sp. | reverse complement strand
GGTATTTGATGGCGCGGCCCATGACGGTCGAGGCAGTGACCCGGCTGCTCGAACTCCCGGGAAGGGTTCTGCCCGACCAAACGGCGTGAGATTCGATGGCCTGCACGTCTTCCTGTAAGACAACCCGAATCTGTAGGACAACCCGGCAGGTTTCATTTTGAAACTAAATTGGAGCGCGTCCTTATCTGGAATCCCTCATTCCAGAAAGATGGGAATGCTCTCACCATTCGCACTCGCGCGCAGGTATGCTCCAAGCCATGCAACAGACCGATGCAAACCCGCCTTCTATCAATGCCGCTAGCTTCGCTACGCTGCTGGCCTCCCTGGCCGCCCCGGCGAAAAAGCCGTCAAGTGGTTGGAGCAACGAGGGCCTGGAGGACGATGTGGCCACGCTGAGTTACGAACATGCGTTGCGCGCCCATGCCCGCTACCGGCCCGAGACTCCCCCGGCGCCGACGGAGGATCAGTCGCTGACGCAGACGCCTGATCCGCTTCCGTCTTATCAACGCAGCGTCGAGCCGCAAGCCTCCACAGCAGCGCAGCAGGCGCAGCCGGCCTATGCCACATCGCCGGCCTTCAACCCGGCAGCGACAGAACAAAGCTTTGGAAAAAGTCACAGTTTCAGTTCCTCCCGCCGCATGGCAACGCGTATGGAGCGGAACCTGCTGCGGGCCAGCGTCACCATCCGCATGAGCCAGGCGGAGTGCGAACAGTTGCACCGGCGCGCAGCAGAGGCAGGCGTAACGGTTTCGTCCTATCTGCGCTCCTGCACCTTTGAGGCAGAAGCGTTGCGGGCGCAGGTCAAAGAGACGCTGGCGCAGTTGCGGGCGGTGACGCAGCCCATGAAGAACGCTGCTGCTCCGGCGGAAAGAGCCAGCCAGCCAGGTTTCTGGCGGCGGTTGTGGATGCGTCTTTGGCACAAAGAGCCGCACACGAGTGAGGTGCAGAACGAATCGGTAAGCAGTCGTCGCATGGCGCGCGCCTAGCTCTCCCTGTCCGGCCCAACAGCCTCATTCCACTTCCAGCACCAGGCACTTCAAGTATTCCGTCTCGGGCAGGCCAAGAATTACCGGATGGTCCGGTGCCGCGCCGCGGCGCTCACGAAGGCGGACGCGGCGATGGGCGTCCGCTGCCGCCGAGGTAACAGAGGCTTCGAGATCGGTCCAGCTCACGTGATGCGAGCAGGAACAGGTGACGAGCACCCCGCCGGGGCGCATCATGCGCAGAGCGCGCAGATTGAGTTCCTTGTAGCCGCGCAAGGCTCCTTCAACTGCGCGCTGGCTTTTGGCGAAGGCCGGCGGGTCGAGGACGATAGCGTCAAAGCACTCGCCGGCATCCGACCAGTCGCGGAGAATTTGGAAAGCGTCAGCCTCAACCCAATCGATTTCTCCCGCGAGCTGTGCCCGGTTCGCTTCCAGGTTGCGTTCGGCGACTTCGAGCGAGGCCCGCGACGAGTCAATGCCGGTAACTCTTTTGCAGACCCGCGCCAGATGCAACGCGAATCCGCCCTGATAGGTACAGACGTCAAGCGCTCGGCCGCCTGGGGCGAGAAGCCACGCCCACTGTTGGGCCGCGCTGTAATTTGCGCTCTGGTCGAGAAACGCTCCTGTCTTCTGGCCGGAATTGGCATCGAAATGGAAGAGCAAGCCGTTGAGCTTGAACTGTGTGCTGGTAATGGGGTTGGCGGGGTCAGCAGCCCAGAGCGGCGTGAGGTCGGGAGCGGCCAGTCCTTCCAACTCACGCATGCGCGGGTCGGGGCGTTCCAAAATGGTCGACGGATTCAGCTCTTCCTGAAGAACACGTACGCAGGCTGCGCGGACTGCCGACGTATCGAGACCCTTGGTCAGCAGTTGCAGAATGATGAGGTCGCTGTATTTATCAACTATCAGGCCGGGCAGCTCGTCGGCTTCGCTGAAGCAGAGGCGGCAGGAGTCGGTTTCATCCCGGAGCTGAGACAAGCGGCGGCCAATGGCTGTGCCGAGGCGTGTTTCAAGCAGGCTGAGCCACCCGGCTTCGTCCACCGCCTCGCGAGAGACGACCCGCAGCGCAATCTGCGAGGTAGGGCTATAGAGCGCGGTTCCCAGCAGCAGGCCGCGGCTATCGGCAACGGGCAAGAGCGCTGGCGGTTCACCGGGACCGGCTTCTATATGCTCAATGTCCGAGGCGTAGACCCACAGGTGGCCGGAGCGAAGCCGATCAGCAGCGCGGCGGTTAACCGTGGCTCCAAGGACGCCTGACTGCCGTTTGACCGGTTGCGCTGCTTGACTACCTGGCTTGGCACTGACGGTCGGGTCGGGTCGAGGCTTTGGCTTGGAGTAGGGCTTGGCTGGGGAATCCTTACCGGAAGAACGCGCGACCGTTGGGTTCTCGCGCTGCGGGCCGTGGGAAACGGCCTGTTTGCTTTGGTGAAGCGGCACCCTGGGACTGCCCGGAAAGGAGGTATCTCCTTTAGCCTTGGCTGTCCAGGGCGCTGCTTGAGTTGTTTCAGGTTTCGGCTTGCGTGGCTTTGTCATTTGCTCCCTTGAGCCGGGAGCAGAGGGCCGCCGGCGGTTACTTAACCTGAAGAGTTTCCAGGTAGCGGCTCAGATTGCTGATTCTAAGCTGCTTCTCCTGGGGGTTGGTCTGGTTCATCTTACCAAGGATTGGTCCCCAAACCGGCATTTGCGCCGAACCATGCGCGCGCATTTCCATTCCAAACTGCAAAATGCTCACGATGTGCGTATCCGGGAACTTCCCGTGGTTATTACGGCTCAGTACAGTCAGGTCGGATGCCGGCGTTTTCAATGCAGGCGCGGCGGGTCCATTGCCCTTGCCGTCGATTCCATGGCAGGGTGCGCAATAGCTTGTGAACATCACTTTGCCGCTGGTGGGCGTGGTCTTGTCCACCGGGATAGTGACCTTTCCGTTTGGCTGATCTGCTGAGGCCATGGCAACAATAAATACCGCTGCCAGGGTTGTAAGTATGAGGGATTTGAACATAAGTTCCTCCGTTCTGGACCTCTACTCCGAAGGAGACTTTACGCCTTCAATGAAATAACTTGCATGTGACGGTGAGCACAGGATGTAAGTTACGAATGGTAACTATCCCGATCCGGGATGATATATTACGTAAGTTTTTATGCGCCTTGCATCTAATCTAAACTCTATTAGTCGCAAGTATTATTTTTCATATCTTCCTTGATCATCAGACGGTGTGCGGCAGCGTCGTTTTTTTGACTATTTTTTTGCTGACGCGCTTGCCCGATTGCAGATCGCCAACGGGAGTCCGGACCAGCTGCTGCACAAGTGCGATTTTTCTATTGACAGCCGTTACCAAAAGAAGATAACGTCACCATCGCCGACGGGAAGCCGCTTTCATCGCACCTTAAAACGAGAGTGCCGAAGCCCGCCGGATTGGAAATCGATTTTCTTAATTTGACGATTTGAGAAAGATCATCCAGCGGGTCCGTTGATTATTTCCAACCCCAGGATCTGGACAACTGTAGCGGCATCATGTCTCGAAGCACGATCATTTCTATGATCTCGGCCGGTCATGTGATGTACAAGGAGAAACCATGTCTCAAAAGCCAGCTCCCCCCTGCCGGCGTGTAGCTATTCGCCGGTTGACCGGGTACTTATCGGTACTCGCGGTACTCTTTCTAACTTATGCTGCGGCGCGCGCCTCCGCTCAGACGGCCTGCAGTGTTGTCTATACAATCAGCAGCCAATGGTCGGGCGGGTTTGGCGCTGCGCTCACCATCAACAACACAGGAACGACAGCAATATCCAATTGGACGCTGACCTGGAGCTTCGCCAACGGACAGACCATATCGCAACTCTGGAACGGCGTCGAAACGCAAAGCGCCGCCAATGTAACCGTGAAGAATGAGAGCTACAACGGCAGCATTCCCGCCGGCGGAAGTTATTCCGGCATGGGGTTCAACGGAACCTGGAACAATGTCACTAATGCAATTCCCGCGTCGTTCGCAATCAACGGAGTTACCTGCGGCGCGACCAATGCGGGCAGCTTCACGCTGAAGCCCTCGGCGCCTACCTTGTCGATAG
>CAZHKN010000368.1:0-4058 GCA_964532725.1 uncultured Occallatibacter sp. | reverse complement strand
GGACAACTGGAGCTGGCCGGCCAACTGATCCACCAATCGAGGTAGTGGCCGCTGTCCAGATGAAAGTTCGCGGTGGGGGTGGAGGAGCTGCCGATCCCCGACGACTCACAGGTGCCGTCGTTGTCCATGTACAGGCCCTTGGGATGGCCGTCGCCGCCGGTCTGGGTGAGATCGACGAGGTCATCGCCGGAAAAAGCATTCAGGGAGATGCTATAAAGCTCCCCAGCTTCCGGATTGAAGTCCATCGTGAGCGTGCCATTGGTGATGTGCCAGTCGGTTGCACTGGTTTCGGTGAGAGTGAGTTGCGCGTGGATTGGTTGCAGCGCGCTGCCGAGCAATAGGGCAGCAATGAGTTGTGTGAGATTTTTCAAACGCATGGAACCTCCGAGGGGAACGCCCGCCTGCCCTTGGCGCTTGCGCTGAGGTGCGGACCGGATCGAAAACTGCTTCTATACAGAAATAGTTTTTAATCGGGAATCCTTATAGGCCCGCCTTCAAATGCTTGTCAAGGAGATTTTTCGAGAGCCTGACAAACTATTCGGTCGTATGTAGGAGTGGCTCGGTGGCGCGCTCGTTTGGTTTACGGTGTTGCAGCGGCTACATCCCCTGGCAACATTCGGTAGAACTCGCGCCAGTCGCTCCAAAATCAGTCAGAGATGGTTTCCATGCAGAATTGCTTTCTCTATAGGAATCATTCTAATATTCGAATGCTGATCTGGAGCCTGATTTGAATACCATCTTAAAGCCAGTTTTTCTCTGTGTGGCCTTCGTGCTCTTATCGTTTATGCTGCCTTCGGCGATTGCCCTGAAGCCCGCGCGCACGATCACGAACTTCAATATCCAATGGAAGTTCCTTCAAGGAGACCCGGCTCACGCGGAGCAGCCTCTGTTCGACGATTCGGCCTGGCGCGCCGTTACTGTGCCCCATGATTGGAGCATCGCCGGGCCTGTCGATATGGCCAACCCAAGCGGCCCTGCCGGCGGATTTTTCCCCACCGGTGTCGCTTGGTATAGAAAGGCCTTCACCCTGCCCGCTGGGGATGTTGATCGCCATGTCTATATCGTTTTTGACGGAGTCATGGCCAACAGCGATGTGTGGATCAACGGCATCCATCTCGGCCAACGCCCCAACGGCTACGTAAGTTTTTTCTATGAGCTGACAGGCCATTTGCACTTCGGTCCAAGCGAGCAGAACGTAATTGCGGTTCGTTGCGATACGTCGAAACAACCGGCTTCCCGCTGGTATGAGGGCGCAGGGATCTATCGCCCCGTTCGATTGGTCCTGATGCAGGATGTGCATCTGGAACCCTGGAGCACGTTTATAACAACTCCAATAGTAAGCGCGGGCAAGGCTTCAGTGCATATTGAAAGCTCGGTGATCAACGAATCGCGTGCGGTTCAATACGCTCAGCTCGACATTCACCTGATTGCTCCCGACGGAAGCGCGGCCGGTGATTTCGTTACACAAAAGCAAACTATTGCCCGTGGCGAGAAGGCTCGCATGAGCGGCGAGTACGAGCTTCCGCATCCTCAGATTTGGGATATCGATCACCCCTGGCTATACCGCGTTGAGGTCAGAGTCAAATCCAGTTCCGATCTCAGAAAGCCGGGGTCGATCACCGACGATGAGCAGGTTCCCCTCGGCATCCGCGAGTTTCATTTCGATGCCGCCACCGGCTTCTGGCTCAATGGCCGCAACTTAAAACTCAAAGGCGTCGCCCTTCACAGCGATGGTGGGGCCTTTGGCATCGCTGTGCCTGCTTCAGTCTGGGAGCGCCGCCTGTCGGCGTTGCGGACTCTTGGGGTCAACGCTATTCGTACTGCGCACAATCCCCCTTCCCCAGCGTTTCTCGACCTATGTGATCGCATGGGTTTCCTGGTCATGGAGGAGATGTTCGATTGCTGGACGGTAGCAAAGAATCCTTACGATTACCATCTCGATTTCGATCAATGGTCCTCCATCGATACACGCGATATCGTCCGCCGCGATCGTAACCATCCCAGCGTGATTCTTTGGTCTGCGGGCAACGAGATTCACGACACGCCCCATGCTGAGCTGGCGCATTCGATTCTTGCCCGCCTCCTCGGTGTCTTTCACGAGAACGATCCATCGCGCCCGGTGACGCAGGCCCTCTTCCGCCCCAACGTCAGCCATGACTACGACAACGGGCTTGCAGACATGCTCGATGTAGTAGGCCAGAACTATCGCGTCAACGAGATCCTGGCTGCCCACGCGCAAAGCCCCTCGCGCAAAATCCTCGGCACTGAAAACATTCATGATCGCGCGTCCTGGGTAGCGCTGCGCGACAACGCGCCCTATGCGGGCCAGTTTCTCTGGTCGGGCATCGACTACCTTGGCGAGGCTGGAAGATGGCCAAATATCAGCCGCCCAACCGGATTGTTAGACCGCACTGGCCTGCCTCATCCAAGAGCATTGGAACGGCAGAGCTGGTGGGCATCTGCGCCCAACGTTCACATCGCGCGTCGCGTCGCCGCCAGCGAACGAAGCGCCGTTGACCCCGGTTACGAGTCGGTGCAGCCGGATCTTCAGGAGCCGCTTCTTCTCGATTGGACGCCACGCAATGCCGCGCCCCACTCCGAGTCCGTCGAGGTCTACACCAATTGCGAAGAGGTTGAACTGCTCTTGAACGGCCAGTCCCTGGGACGTCAGAGAGTTCACGCGGATGCCGGCCCGCTTCAGTGGGATGTGCCTTACGCTCCCGGATCGTTGCGCGCTGTTGGCTACAACTCGGACAAGGCAATCGCCGAAGACGAGTTGCGCGCGGCAGGAAAGCCGGCGCGCATTGTGCTCTCGGCAGAGCGCGCCACCATTTCGCCGGGAGCCGACAACTTAGCCACCATCACTGCAACCGCGGTTGATGAAGCCGGAGTGCGCGTGCCCGATATCTCCGCCGAGGTCCAATTCACAGTGTCCGGCCCTGCGCAGATTGTGGCAACCGACAACGGAAGTAACACCGACCATGATTCGTTTCTGCTTCCTCGCCGCCATCTCTACGGTGGCCGTGGAGTTGCCTTTGTTCAGGCAACCGCCTCGACAGGAACTATCCGCATCCATGCGTCCGCGCTCGGTGTCGGAGAAGGCGAGGTCGAACTCACCGTCATTCCCGCGGGAGGTCAGACCATTACCCGAACTTTCTGAAGAAAGCTGGACTCCGTTTCAAGCATAGCGACTCCGCGAATGCTGCTGAAATTTGACCCCGCTCCCGGTTCCAACCATACGAAAATTTATTTGCCGAAGAGCGGATTGCTGCTCTTTGATTATCCGCTCGCAAACCCGTTCCTATTTTGAAAATGCGAACACCCTTACTGCTCAATAACCTACAGAAAAGTCGTTGCGCCCGCGATGATTTTCAGCAAGAAAATAAGTTTCCTATTGACATTCGTTGTTTGAATCCCGTAGGTTTTTGGCGGTGGTCGTCCCCGCAAAATCATTTGCCCAAAAAAAGCAAGGGGGGCCGCTCACCTGCAATTCTTGGAGGCTTACGAAAGGACTTATGAAAACGAAATTGTTCGCAAATCGTTCCCCGTTGCTTGGCGATAGAACCATCAGCCGGACGGTCGCTGCCGGGGTGTTATTCATCTTCATCTTTTTCCTGGGATTGGCCGCGACGCCGTCTCTGGCACAAACCGCGGGCGAAGCCGCCATCACCGGAACCGTTATCGATCCTCTGGGCGGCGTGGTTACAAACGCCACGGTAACGGCCATCAACGACGCAACAGGAGTTCAAACCGCACGTCATACCTCCTCAGCCGGCATTTATGAGATCAGCCCGCTCATCGTCGGCACCTATACCGTCACCGTCTCTGCGCCGGGTTTCTCTGTCGCAAAGCAGGAAGATATCGTGCTGAATGAAAATCAGGTCTACGGCTTCAATCCGACTTTGAAAGTCGGAAGTCAGAAAGAAACAGTCACGGTCACCTCCGCGCCGCCCACCCTGGACACTGCTAATGCAGTTCTAGGGGCCACGATTCAGAGTCAAGAGTTCATGGAATTGCCGATTCTGCAGAACGGCCAGCAACGCGACATCACATCTTTC
>CAZHKN010000367.1:0-4079 GCA_964532725.1 uncultured Occallatibacter sp. | reverse complement strand
ATGGAACGGCGGCTCAAGCTGCTGGCCAGCCGCAGCGTGCGCAATATCGACCAGTACAACAAACTCTTTGAGGGCGGCATGCCTTCGCTCTTTGAAGAGAGCGAAGACGAGCAGCCGTTGCCGTATATTGTCATCATCATCGACGAGTTGGCTGACCTGATGATGCTGGACCGCGCCAATGTTGAGGAGTCGATTACGCGACTGGCACAGATGGCTCGTGCGGTCGGCATTCATCTGGTGCTGGCCACACAGCGGCCCAGCGTGGATGTGATCACTGGATTGATCAAGGCCAATGTGCCCACGCGGATCAGCTTCCGCCTGGCAACGAAAGTAGACTCGCGCACGATTCTTGACACCAACGGGGCAGAGGCCTTGCTGGGCCGTGGCGATATGCTCTTTTTGCCTCCCGGAACCAGCCGGCTGATGCGCCTACATGCGCCGTATGTGAGCGAGAAGGAGACGGCCGCAGTGGTCGATTTCTGGAAGGCGCAAGGGCAGGCCGAGTACGTTGAGGGTTTTCTTGAGTCGCCGAAGGACGAACGTGCCGGGGTGGAGGGTTCGAACTCCGATCCTGATGAGAACGATCCGCTCTTTGACGATGCGGTCAAGCTGGTCTTCGAATTCGGCAAGGCTTCAACATCGCTGTTGCAGCGCCGTCTGCGCATCGGCTACGGCCGGGCAGCGCATTTGATCGACTTGATGGAGCGTGACGGATTGGTTGGGCCAGCAGACGGTTCGCGGCCGCGCGAACTGCTCAAGTCGCCCGGGTGGCTGCATGAGGTGGCGGTGGGCAGCGAGTAACGATGCATATCTCCTGCGTGTGCGGCTATGGAGTGCTGTCACGGCGAAGTGCATAGACTTGCATCTGGACTCCGGCATGTGTACACTTGGATGTACGCAAGGAGAAGTTTCGATGCAGGCAATTAAAGTCGGCGTACGCGAGTTCCGGGAACAGATTGCGCACTATTTAGAGTCGGATACTCCAGTGGCTGTGACGCGTCGCGGGGAGACCCTTGGCGTCTACGTCCCTACACCTAGGAAGCAGGCCAAGGCGGCCGATCTTGCCGAATTGAGGGCCGCTGCCGACCGGCTTGCCGCAGCACTCGGGGATGTGGGTGAAGAAGAAGTCTCCGCAGACTTCAAGGCATGGCGGCGCAGCAGGATGGCCGCCGCACGCTAGAATGATCGTCCTTGACGCCAACATTCTGATCCGTGCCGTCCTCGGAAAACGTGTGCGCCTGCTGTTGGAAGAATACGTCCCGCATGGCGTGCGTTTTTGTGCGCCAGATGATGCATATGCCGAGGCGGAAAAATATCTGCCCTTTCTGTTGGCAAAGAAGAATCGGAACGATGCGGAAGTCTCAACCACACTCCTCTACTTGCGGTGCCTGGTTGAGGCGGTGGACTGTGAGTCCTACAGCGTCTTTGAAGAAAGTGCCAGGCAACGATTGCGCGGCAGGGATGAGAATGATTGGCCTGTGCTTGCCACAGCGTTGATGCTGAATTGTCTAATATGGACGGAAGACACGGACTTCTTTGGAACAGGCGCAGCGGTCTGGAATACGAGCCGCATTGAAATCTACTTAAGAGCAGAAACAAAGAGTTCAGAAATCGGCGATGCGTAGTTTTCTGGGTCATTCTTTTCAACGCTCTGCCCGGTATACTGAAATGTTTGCGGCTACGTTGCAGGCATGAATTTTTTGCGCCCGGAATTGGACGGCGCACCAGGAGCGAGCATTGGCAGAGGCGGAGATTGGGATTATCGGCGGCAGCGGGCTGTACTCGATGCCTGGATTCACGAATGTTAGCGAAGAGACAGTAGAGACGCCTTTTGGCGCGCCGTCGGACGCCTTTGTGCTGGGCGAGTTGGAGGGGCGCAAGGTGGCGTTTCTGGCGCGGCATGGGCGCGGCCATCGCATCCTGCCCTCGGAGCTGAACTTTCGCGCCAATATCTATGCCTTCAAGAAACTGGGCGTGGAGCGGATTCTTTCTGTCTCAGCCGTTGGGTCGCTGAAGGAAGAACACAAGCCGACGGATTTTGTTGTTCCGGATCAGTTTATTGACCGCACCTTTCATCGCGTCTCGACATTTTTCGGCGACGGCATTGTCGGCCATGTAGCCTTTGGCGATCCGGTCTGCGCGACGGTCGCGAAGACCGCAGCCGAAGCCTGCGCGACTGTAGGCGTAGTCGGCAAACTTGGCGGGACGTATGTCTGCATGGAAGGGCCGCAGTTTTCTACGCGCGCTGAGTCGAACCTCTATCGCAGCTGGGGCGCGGACGTGATTGGCATGACGAATTTGCAGGAGGCCAAGCTGGCCCGCGAGGCGGAGATTTGTTACGCAACCGTCGCGATGGTCACTGACTACGATTGCTGGCGCGAAGGCCACGATTCGGTGACGATTGAAGAGATTGTCGCCGTGCTGCACAAGAATGCCGATAACGCCTCGCGAGTGGTGAAGGCGGCAGTAGCCGCGCTGCCGCACGAGCGTACCTGCGCCTGCGCATCGGCGGCAAAGTACGCGGTGCTGACTCAGGCGGAGGCAATTCCAGCGGCGGTGAAAGAGAAGCTGGCGCTGCTGTTTGGGAAATATCTTGGCTAGCAAAACAGGCAATTGCTTCGGGAACGGAAGCGAAGTAAGGAATCGGAGTTACTCGGAAGATCATCTCTTGAAATCACCAATGAGGTGGGATCGCGCATCGGGGGGGGAGCAGATGAGATTTTCTTTAGCGCCTCTGTACTTGGTCATGGCTGTGGGTCCTCTGTCGGGAGCGGCGCAAAGCCAGGCAAACCAATCGATACAAGACGTGAATTTCTGCCAACTTGTAAAAGACCCTTCTGCCTACGCGGGGATACAAATTCGGTTGCGCGCAATCTATCGGTTCGCCTTGGAGGAGTCGGACCTTGAGCAACCAGAATGTTGCCTTGACAAAATACTCATGAAAATGCGTGTGGCGGGACCCAGCGGGAATCCCGAATACCCCGACAAATTTACAAAGAAAACCGATCGACTGGCAAAACGGCTATCCAAGGGGATGTCCGGGGTCGCATTAGTGGACTTAGTCGGAAAACTTGATCGCGGCGTTTTCAAAGTCGATAGAATCGAGCGGATTGTGCGGCTTTCTAGGCCCTCCGATCTAGATCACGAACCATCCTGGGCACCGCGTAACTGCGCTTATCCAGTCACTGAAGCGCCACACAAATAAAAACAGTAAGATTGCGAGAGAGGAAAAGGATGGCAATAACCGTAGTGGGCAGTGTGGCTTTTGATTCAATTGAAACTCCGGCGGGCAAGCGGGAACGATGCCTGGGCGGCGCGGCAACTTACTTTTCGCTGGCGGCGAGTTTCTTTACCGATGTGCGTGTGATTGCCGTGGTGGGCGAGGATTTTGGCAAGCGGCAGGAGGCGGTTTTTCAGGCGCGCAACATTGACACACAAGGCATTGAACATACCGCGGGCAAGAGCTTCTTTTGGGAAGGCTCGTACCTTGAAAATCTCAACGAAGCCAAGACGCATAACACCGAGCTGAATGTCTTTGCGACCTTTTCGCCGAAGATTCCCGATGCTTATCGCGACTCGGAGTTTCTGTTTCTCGCCAACATCGATCCGGTGTTGCAGCGGCGTGTGCGCGAGCAGATGCCGGATGTAAAGCTGGTGGCCGGCGACACGATGAATTACTGGATCAAGGACCATCGCGCGGCGCTGCTGGAGATGCTGAAGGGACTCGACATTCTGCTGATCAACGATACCGAGACAAAGATGCTGGCCGGGAACAGTAACATTGTGCAGGCGGCGCGCGGGGTGCTGGCGTTGGGTCCGCAATCGTTGGTGGTGAAGCACGGTGAGTACGGTGCGACGCTGTTCCATGGTGGCGTCCGCGCTGAGCATAGTACGTTCAAAGCTCCTGCGTTGCCGCTGGAAGAGGTGGTCGATCCGACAGGCGCGGGCGACAGCTTTGCCGGAGGATTCTTTGGCTATCTGGCCTCGCAGCCGGAACAGACTCCGGCGGCTTATCGCCGCGCGATGTTTTATGGAAGCGTGATGGGATCGTATGCCTGCGAGCGCTTTGGCACCGAGCG
>CAZHKN010000366.1:0-4081 GCA_964532725.1 uncultured Occallatibacter sp. | reverse complement strand
GGCAGAATGGTGCCTTCGAGATGCAGATGCAGCTCGGCCTTGGGCAGGCGGCGGATGAAGGCGTTCACATCGGGCATAGATATAGTTTACCGGCTCAGAGCCTGAGCCTTACTCCGGCGAGTGTTTCAGGAGCCATTTGCGCGTTGCGGCCAGATCGTCTGCCGAGAGCGCTGGCGCTGCGCGCTTGAGCATCTCGATGTACCAGTCAATCTCCTCATGCGAGGCCGGGTAGCCGACATTTGCGTCGGACTTGCCCTTGCGGTAGGAGTTGACGAGCGGCTGTCCGTTCGCATCGGCGATGACGATGAACGGAAACCCGGGCTCGCCAGCGGCTCCGAGCGAGGTGCGCAGCGCCACGGCCCCCGGAGTGTCGGCATGGCGCGGGTCGCCGGCGCGCTCGCCCACGTCGAAGCGCTGGACGACAAAGGCCCGCTCGGTGATCGGCTTCATCTCCGGATCTTCGAGAAAGCGCTCGTAGAGGTGGCAGGGGCCGCACCAGGAGGCGGAAAAGACCAGCAGAAGGTTCTTGTGCTCGGCCGCGGCCTGGGCTTTTGCCTGGGTGAACAATGCATCGGCGGTATCGGGCGGCGCGGCAATGGCGGATACGGGTAGCAGGACGGCGAGGGCAACGATTGCTACAAGGGCGAGCTTATTGTACGAGCGCAAGTGCTTCTCTCCTTCGAGATGAGGTTGAGAACATCATAGCGCGTTGCTAGGCGATTGAGCTTCGCCTTATGGAGCCTGCTGATGAAGGCGGCGAATTTGTCAAATTTAAATTCCGTATGATTCTGCTGAAATATTTTCATTGAGCAGATAAACGCGGCCATCCTGACATGCATCGGCAAAGTCGCCCGTGTTATATGTCAAAAAGAAATCGAAAGGCCGCCGCCGGTCAAGAATC
This sequence comes from uncultured Occallatibacter sp., assembly GCA_964532725.1. Classification (GTDB taxonomy): domain Bacteria; phylum Acidobacteriota; class Terriglobia; order Terriglobales; family Acidobacteriaceae; genus Telmatobacter. Next base: position 3,180 of record CAZHKN010000366.1, on the reverse strand, counting down.
ATGGCGCGCAGTACCCGGTCTACCAAACTGAGCTGCCGTGAGCGATCTGTGAGATGTGTCTCTAATTGCTGTTCCCGGAAAGGTGTATCGTCAAGCAAAACCAGTCTGCCAGACCGCTGCAGATAGCTCCAGTTTTCGCGGAGGAGTGTGGCCTTCTTGGGGTCCGTTGCCTGCCTTGATCCGCAGCATTCATAGAGAATGGGCCAAGGAACAACCAGTTGATTGCGGGTGGACTTTTCTCCAAACAGAAGCTCAAAATGCACGACAGAGGTGGGATGATAGCTGTCCGACTCATCATAGAGACCGATCAGAAAGCACGCATCCACCCCAACTCTGGCCATCAGGCCACATCTACGACATTCGTCGCGTGTACAGCAAAACCCGCCCAAGGCGCGGCTTTGCGCCCTCCTGCGACAAATTTTCCGCCAAACCTTCCGTCAGGCTGTATTGAGATAAGGTAGGCGCGCGCCCGCGGTGATCCTTTGAGGATACTCTGGATTTCAGCAATTATCTGGTCGCGTGTTTGACTTGAAACTAGAGACGCTAAGCCAGAACCGCACTCCTGTGCATCCTGCGAATCCAGCCACTCATAAAAATGAGAATAGTCACCCATCAAACCGAGATCGAAGGAGATCCAATACCGCGTCTTGCCGGTATCCTTCGCGTCTGATATCCGAGGGACATCTTCACCGTTGCCGTTTTCTCTGTCGGTCATTTCGATTTATCCCGAATTCAGTATAACGCGATTTTAGATATGTTATTGTCTTTTCGCGAACTCCGACCGGTGGCGGCTGTAGAGGAAGTAAATCACCAAGCCAATTGCCAGCCAGCCGAAGAAGCGAATCCAGGTGATGATGGGCAGGCCGGCCATCAGCAGCAAACAGAAGACGACGCTGAGCGCGGGAATCACCGGGCCGAAGGGGACGCGGAAGCCGCGGCGGCGTTCGGGCTCGCGAATGCGCAGCACGATGACGCCGATGGAGACCAGCATGAAAGCAAAGAGGGTACCAATGTTGGAGAGATCGGCAAGCAATTCAATGTCGAAAAGGCCGGACGGTATAGCGACCAGGAATCCAGCAACCCAAGTTGAAAAGGCCGGAGTGCGGAAGACGGGATGGACATTGGAGAAGACTTTAGGCAGCAGCCCATCGCGCGACATCGAAAACCAGACTCGCGACTGACCGAGTTGGTAAACCAGAAGAGAAGAGATCATTCCCATCAATGCGCCAACCAGTACAATCATCTCCACCCAATGCAAAGATTGCCCTCCGGGCTTTCCAGAGAGATTCTTCAGCGCATTTACGACCGGTGCGCCATCGCCGACCATCGATTGCCAGGGCACGAGTCCGGTGAGGCAGACAGCTACGGCGACATAGAGCACAGTGCAGACAATTAGCGTGGCGATAATGCCGATGGGCAGATCGCGCTGCGGTCGCTTGCACTCTTCAGCAGCGGTCGAAACGGAATCGAAGCCAATGTAAGTGAAAAAGATGATCGACCCGCCGGTGAGGACGCCGCTCCAGCCATTTGGCATGAAGGGATGCCAATTGGCGGGGTGAATAAAGCTCATGGCGGCTGAGATAAAAACTAAGATGGCGATGAGCTTGATGCCGACCATCATGTTATTGGTGCTGGCCGACTCGCGGATGCCGCGGACCAAAACTACCGTGAGCAACAGAACAATCAGGAAGGCGGGGATATTGAAACCGAAATGCCATCCGGGATTATAGAGAACATTCCCCTGCAAGTCGGAGAGTCCATCAGAGAGATAGGCGGGAGATATCCATTGCACAGAGGGATGAAAGCCAAACCAATCCAGAAATGCGACAGCATGCGCCGCAAATCCCACGCTGACGGTCATATTCGATCCGGCATATTCCAGAATCAAATCCCAGCCGATAATCCACGCAATCAATTCGCCGAGCGTGGCATAGGTATAGGTATAGGCTGAACCGGCGATGGGGATCATCGAAGCCAACTCGGCGTAACAGAGTCCGGTCAGTGCGCAGACAGCTGCAACCAAAATGAGCGATACGGCAATGGCCGGGCCTGCTCCGGGACGGCCAGCCAATGCCGTGTGCGTAAGAAGATAATGCACCAGAGGAGTATTGCCAATGGAAGGATTCGGAAGCTGTTCACCGGAGATCGCCGTACCGATGACCGTGAAAATTCCAGAACCGATCACCGCCCCGATGCCCAGCGCGGTGAGCGACCAGGGGCCGAGGGTCTTGCGGAGAGCGTGCTCGGGTTCTTCCGAGTCGCTGATCAGCTTATCGATGGATTTGCGGGCGAATAGCTGGTTCGGCAGGGCGGTTCTCCTCTTGGGTGGAAGCTGAAACTTGCCGGGCAAAGCGAAGGCGGCCAATCGTTCAGCGAAAATGCCTTTGCCGCAGTGTACAGGGTGAGGATTGCCCTGCGGAAATATTGCGGAAGATTTAAAGACGGAGGCTCATCCCTAAGGTGCATCGCCAAGTGCGGTGAAACGCCGGAGGAGTGAGTGGAGAAAGACTGGGAGGGAGTTTAAGTGTGTCCCCGATCCGCGCCAACATCTCAAGGAATGGCGCGAACCGGGTTCAACTCTGCGCTCTGCCGTTAGCGCTTGGACTGGCCGCGCGAGAGCTTCTTGAGCTTCTTCTTGTTCTCGCCACGGGGTCCGGTGCGCGGGCCTTTGGGGGCGGCCTTTTTGCGAGCCGCGCGTTTTACTTTCTTTCGTTCCAGCTTGTCTTCAATCTTGGTGGTATTCGCCACGTCCAACCTCTTTCACAGCAATCTCTTCGGTCAATTCCCGTCCATCGGGTACGTATCACTACAATGTTAACAGGGATTGCTGTGCGGGGAAAGCTGGGCTGCGCTCGTTCCCGGCAGCTATTCCATTCGATTCACAGCATCACAGACTCGGCGCGCCTTGGACAGGCGCATCTGCGCGAACCTGATCGACTGGAATCTCCAGCGCGCCAATGCGGTCACCGGCCACATCGTGAACCCCGACGCGGAGGAAGTAATTCCCCTTCACAGGCACGGCGATCTGCTGGCGGACAGTCAGGCCGTTGGCCAGCAACTTGCGGTAGCTATCCTCGCTCAGATTCAGCTCCGCTGTGCTCAGCAGCGAGTTCACCCGATGGCCGAACTGGTCGTAAACCAGCGTGACAAATTCGACGTTGCCTTGCCGCGTGCCGTTGG
>CAZHKN010000365.1:0-4096 GCA_964532725.1 uncultured Occallatibacter sp. | reverse complement strand
GTCGTCTTATGGAAGCTACGCTCAGTAGTAAAGGGCAGGCAACGATCCCCAAAGCAGTTCGTGACCGCCTGCAAATCAAGCCGGGGGACCGATTCAAGTTCTTCTTCCACCCGGACGGCGTGATCATTCTGCCTAAGATTTCAACTGTCGGGCTCAAAGGCATGATTCCAAAACCGGCCCAACCGGTATCTCTTGAAGAAATTGATCGGGCGATTGCAAAAGGCGCAACCGAAAGATTTCGGCGAAGAAAATGATCGGTCTCGATACGAATCTCCTGCTGCGCTACCTCGCGCAAGACGATCCAACGCAGTCCGTCCGTGCAACGGAGATCATCGAACAGCGCTTGACCGAACAGGAACCGGGTTTCGTCAGCCTCGTGTGCATCCTTGAAGTTGTGTGGGTTCTCAGAAGCCTTTACAAGCGTTCGCGGCAGCAGATCGCGAACGATATCGAAATGCTGTTGGCGGCGGATACACTCGATATTCAGAATGAGCAAGAGGTCTATACCGCCGTTGTTTCGCTCCGCAATGGAATCGGAACATTCGAAGACACTTTGATCGGCTCCCTCGGCCTCTGGAGAGGTTGTTCGGCAACCATGACCTTTGATGAAGATGCCGCAAAACGGCTGCACGAGTTTCTACTGGCATGATTTTTTGAGCATTCAGCATGCAGATATAGAGTTGGTTTTCTGTATAGCTACTTGAGGCGGCGAACGCCGGCCATGCGCCCGAATGCCTTATCAAAGGTAATGATCTCACTGGCTCCGGACTCCAGGGCGACCTCTCGAATCAGGTGATCGGCAAACCCAACCGCGCCTTTGCGAGAGGCTTCCAAAGCTCTCCATGCCAGAGCCGGCGACTCGACCAGAACGCCTCGCGTCTGCAGCAGGCCTTCGATTGTGCTCAGAACCCTTTCCCGCTCCCATCTGCCGCGAAGCACCCATGACAGCTCGGCCAGAACAAGGAGCGAAACAAATACGCCGCCCGCGGAACGGGCCGCAGCAAGAGCAGAACGTGATTTCGTGGTTTGCGCCGGATCGTCGTTCAGGTAGGCGCGCGCCCATACGTTGGTATCGGCGGCAATCACTACCAATTTCTCCTAGCTTTCGCCGCGTCCATTTCGTCAAAACTCATCCGGGGGCTCATCCGGCTGGCTGCTTCACCGCCCAGGTCCGCTGCCTTCCAAAGGTCCTCAAGGCCATACAGCACTGGCTCCAACCGGACAGCGCCGCTGGCAGGAATACTAAAGCGGATACGGCTCCCTGTTTGGATTCCAAGCCGCCTCCGCAACTCCTTCGGCAACGTTACCTGCCCTTTCGAGGTGACAGTCGCTTCTACGGCAGTATCCGTCTCTTGAACGGTTGTGTTCATGACTCACCCTCCTTACATTATAGTCACTATTTCCTTACTTATCAAGTGGACGGGTCTCCGATTTGTGGGGGGGCCTGACGCTGCAACTCGATTCCCCTTCCCCGGTCCCCAAAGGCGAGGGACCGGGGGGCACCGTCAACTTGATAGAATCCCTTTTGACACCGGGGCCACCTGCCGATAAAACTGCGATGAATGGGGCACAGACTTACTTATTTGTGAAGTTCAGACGGATGGCTGGATCGTTGGGTGGGCCACCTGTCGGGAATGCTATCCGAGTGGCTCATCGCTCTCTGTGTCTTCCCACTGTGCGCCACATGCCTCGCAATGCCAGACCGCTTCGCGTGGAGGCACCGGAATCGACAGGAAATAGAGCGCCACAAGTGACCGTCCGCGCTCTGTCCCGTCGCCCAGTGTAATCTCCGCCGATCCGCACTTTGGGCAGGTCGGCTGTATGTACACTTCTTCCTGGCCATATGTGATAGTTCCCGGAACCGCCTCCTCCAGGATCTCCCGTGCAGCCGCTTCATCGCGCTCATCGACCTGCAATCGCATACCGCCCACCAGATTGGAGTAGAACCAAACCATCCGCACGAGATGCTCATCTGCAATCCAAGCTGGAATCCCCGCCGATTCCAGCAGCGAACGTCCCACGAACGCCTCTGTCAGTTCTCGATAGCACTGCACCGTCACCAGGCGACGGAACTCAGGTTCATGTGCCTTTTCCACCAGCGGCGGCTCAAGTCCACGCCGCGCAAATTCCGCACGCAACGCCACCTGTGCAATTTCCAGCAGCCCATCGTAGGAGCGAGCCAGGTCCATGAGTTCCATCTCACTCATCTGCTCATACTGCGCCGCCAGCTCTTCGGGACTTGGTGTCATGCACTGAAATCCTAGCAGGTATTGGGAACTGTGCCCCGTTCATCGCGGCGTTATCGCGATGAGCGGGTTCACGGATGGAATGTGGAGACGGACTCCTCCTTACCCTGTGCCCCCGGTCCCGGTGAGATCTCCAGACCATGCTGAGGGTGCCCCCGGTCCCTTGCCTTTGGTGACCGGGGCGGAAGCGCCTCGGGACATTTTTACTTCAACTGCCGAGTCCGCTCGTGCTATCGCCTGCTTCGATTTTTCAGCCGCCGGACTCCAAAGGCATCCAGCTTGGGGTCGGTGCTGAGAACGGGAAGATGATGCTGGACAGCCTGGGCGGCAATCATGCGGTCAAAGGGATCGCCGTGCTGGTCGTCGAAGCGGGCGGCGCGCAGCATTGACTCCGGCTCCAGAGGGAGAATTGTGTAGCCGAGGCGCTTCTCGATATTCAAAATCAGGTCGCTCTCGAAATCGACCGCCTCGGGAAGTTTGCCCAACCGGACTTTGAGGCTGATCTCGTAGAGCGAAGCTGCCGAGACGACGATCTCGTTGTTGATGTCTTCCATCAATTCCCTGGCCCATGGTTCCATGAAGCCGGGGTCAACTGCAGCCCACAGTAGATAGTGGGTGTCGATGAGAAGCCTCAATCGAGTTCCCCGCGCCAACCCTTCAATTCAGATTCGGGCAGTTCGTCGAAATCGGCAGGGATCTCGAAGCCGGGCTGATAGAACATGCCAAATTCCCGCTTCTTTTTGGGCTTGAGAGCAACAATCTCGGCTACTGGAGTCCTGGCGCGCCCGGTGGTCAAAACGATCTTTTCCCCCCGCTGCGCCCTTTTCACCAGATCGGAAAGTTGAGTCTTCGCCTCGAACATGGTCGCTTTCACCATTGCCGCCTCCATACTGCTAACTTAATCTTAGCTAACATATTACCGGCGTGCAACTCATACCGCTGTTATGGTGTCGCCTGCTTTAGTTTTTCTGACAGCAAATCCTGCTCCCGCCTGTTTTCCGTCATTGCGATTGCGCGCTGAATCTCTTCGCGAGCTTCAGTGAATCTGCCCAGCTTCAGGAGCAGGTCTCCTCGCACACTGGGCAGCAGGTGATAGTTGGCCAGCGCAGGCTCAGCCACGAGAGCGTCGAGCGCGGCAAGCCCTGCCGCCGGCCCTTGCGCCATGCTGACGGCTACCGCTCGATTCAGCCCAATGATCGGAGATGGGCTGATCTGGAGAAGAGCGTCGTAGAGAAGAACAATCCGCTCCCAGTCGGTCTCCGCGGCAGTGCGCGCCCGGGCATGACAGGCTACGATTGCCGCCTGCAACGCGTAGTTCCCCGCCCCGCCGCCCAGTTTCTGCGCAGTATGAAGCGCGGCCATTCCTCGCTGTATCTGGTCGTAGTTCCACAGAGACCTGTCTTGCTCCAGCAGCAAAACGGCTTCGCCATTTTTCCCCTTGCGCGCGGCGGTACGCGAGGCCTGCAACTCCATCAGCGCCAGGAGACCGTAAATCTCCGGTTCCCGAGACTCTGAGGGGAGAACTCCGACGAGGATACGCCCCAGCCGCAGCGCGTCGTTACAAAGTTCCTCCCGCATCCACTCCTCTCCGAAGGTCGCCGTATATCCTTCGTTGAAGATCAGGTAGACGACGGAGAGTACGGACTCAAGCCTGCTGCGCAGCTCGTCTGCGCGCGGGAGCTCGAAGGGAACCTGGGCCTCGGAGAGGATTTTTTTGGCGCGAAAGATTCGCTGGCCCATGGTCTTCTCCGGCACCAGAAAGGCCCGGGCAATTTCAGCCGTGGTGAGGCCGCCAATACAACGCAACGTAAGAGCGATGCGTCCTTCAACCGCGAGGATAGGATGGCAGG
>CAZHKN010000364.1:2266-4137 GCA_964532725.1 uncultured Occallatibacter sp. | reverse complement strand
ACAAGCCCCTATGTTATTGATTTGTTAATGTGTTATGCGATTTTCAGGATCGACTGATTAATGTGGAACTGGACGAGGAACCCCTGCGTAAATTCAGGTAGGATGAGCCGCAAGCCAACGGCCTATCCCGATGAAGGAGTCTTGAAAATGGCGAAGTTTTTATTGTGGTGTATTTTGCTGGTGCTCTGCTGGCCGTTGGCGCTTTTGGCGCTGATTCTTTATCCGCTGGTCTGGCTGGTTTTGCTGCCGTTTCGCGTGGTGGGCATCGCCGTGGGCGGTGCGCTCGAACTGGTCAGCGCGATCATCTTCCTGCCGGTTCGGGTCTTGCGCGCAATCTGACCGGCAGGCTACTCCAGAAAACCTACTCGATCCGGTGCGCCCCAGCCGATGCGTGGCAGATATGAATCTGCGGCGCAATGCCGGTCTTGGCCTCGTAGCTTGCCGCTAGTTCCTTTGCAAACTCCTTTGATTCGCTCTGTTCGACTAGATTAATAGTGCAACCGCCGAAGCCGCCGCCGGTGAGGCGCGCGCCGATCAACCCCGGCAGCTCATTCGCTAGTTCCACCATCAGGTCGGCTTCAGGGCAACTGCCTTCAAAATCCTTGCTGTAGCTGGTGTGCGCCGCGGCCATCAGGCGGCCTACCTCGGCAATATCGCCCTTGAGCAGCGCCTCGGAGGCGGCGACGGTGCGCAGGTTTTCGCTGATCACATGACGGGCGCGGAGCAGCGACTTAGGCTCGATCTCGTGGCCCCATTTGTCGAGATCTTCGAGCGTCGCATCGCGCAGGAACGGTACGCCGCCGCGATGGCCGTTGATAATGGCGCAGGCCGCTTCTGACTCGGCACGGCGTGTGGTGTAGTCGCCACCGGCGACGGAGTGCTTGACCATCGTATTGGCGATGACCAGCGCGACATGGGCCGGAATCGGCGCGAGGCGATAGCTGAGATCGCGGCAATCCAGCAGCAGGGCATGATTCTCTTTGCCGTTGGCGGAGACGAACTGGTCCATGATGCCGCAGCTTGTGCCGACAAACTCGTTTTCGGCGCGCTGGCAGAGCCGCGCCAGCACCGGGCCGGGAATGCTGACATCGCCCAGTGAAGTCACAGCTAGCGCGGTCGCAACTTCGAGGGCCGCCGAACTAGAGAGTCCCGAAGCCAGCGGCACATCGCTCCAGATGCTCAGGCTGAAGGCGGGAATCGGGAGTCCCTCGCCTGCGAGAATTTCCAAAACGCCGAGCGGGTAGTCAGTCCAGTGCTTGCTGGCTTTGGCGGGGAGCGCTGTAGAGTCGAAACTCCGCTCTTCACCATAATTTTCCGAGTAGATGACGATTTTGCCATCGCCGCGAGGTGAAATCGCTGCCAGCGTGGCAAAGTCAATCGCCGCGGGCATGACAAATCCCTCGGCGTAGTCGGTGTGTTCACCGATTAGATTGACACGGCCAGGCGCGGCGAAGATCGCCGAAGCGGCACCAAAACGGGCAAGATGCGAAGAGCGCAAAACATCAGGATCGTGCATTCGTTTCCAACTTAAATGGATTCAATATCGACTGTCATCTGCCAAAAGTAGGACTCGCCTGCTTCGAGCTTCCGCGACCAGACGCCAGGGAGGGCCAGAGAATCGACCGGCGCGGTGGACGGTTCAAGAGCAACACAAACCTGCTTCGGCCCCGGCCTGTCCGGCCAGCCGCCAGCGCAGATCCAGAGGCCCAGATACGGCGTGGCTGCTGGGTCAAAGCTTACCCGGATGCGTACGCCCGCCGAAGGCCGCTCCAGAGAGCACCAGTTCTCCGCTGCGCTGAGTGGGCCAGCGAAGAGCTTGTCGCTGAATCCCGTATCTGCCGCCTGCATTACGCTGAGGTCGATCTGACCAC
>CAZHKN010000364.1:0-2256 GCA_964532725.1 uncultured Occallatibacter sp. | reverse complement strand
GACCACCATCGGCTAGCGCAGCCACCGGCCAGGAAACCGTTGCATCGGCCGCGCCCAACCTTCCGCCGCCAGAGCCTTCCAGGCGCAAGTGATCAATGGACTCCGGCAACACAATTCTGTCACCTGCCTCGGCCAAAAACAGCGGATGAGCGGCCCACGACCAGGGAACGGCCTCGGTACCGGTGTTGTTCAGCGCGTAATCCAGTTGCAGCTTCCAGCCTTTTTCTGTTTCGGTGAAGGCCAGCGTCCGCTCCAACGTCAGCGGCAGAGAAAAACACTCGCCGAGCAGGGTGACATTCTCTGCATCTTTATCAGTAGAATTCTGATCCCTGATCTCTGATCCCTGATCTCTGCTTTCGGTCCATTCCACCCGCCACAGATCTCCGTGGTCAGGAATCCAGGCCAACCCGTCTCCAACATCGACTGTGCATTCGGCGACCGAAGGCAGGCACTCATCCCATCCACTGGCATCGCCGGCGTCAAAGCTCATAGTTGCGGTGCGCGGCGCGTAGGGGGTGAGGGGCGCTTGCAGCAGCTCTTTCCCTCTGAGGCAAATGGAGGCGATTTTGCCGCCGAATAAGGGCAGGAGGGTGACGGCGCACTCTCCGCGCCGAATGATAACGTTTTCTTCCGCAGTTGGGCTGCTTATTTGATTTGGCACTCTTCCGGCCCCCGTTTCCAATCAACTACAGGCGATCAGTCGTTCCCAGATTGCATCCAGCCAATCTAAGTGTTCCGGCTTCATCAACACAGAGCGCAGACAATTAATCGTTTTAGTCGCGCCACTTTCCACAATACCATTGGCAGGCTCAAACCAGGAATGGGGCAATTGTACTAGAGCCAGGTGCAGGCCGCGCGTGGCGCAGGACGCAAAAATCTCCTCGGCCCGCGTGGAAGCTAATTCAGCGCTCGCGGCGTTCACCTTCCAGACCACAATATCCAGCTCTGGAGGCCCGCCAAGAAGGGGTTGAAAGCGGTCATCCGCGCGCAAACGCCTGCCAAGATCCAGTGCCGCTGCGCGGCCCTTCGCCAGACCCCGAGCAAATTCCCCGCCCGGCACCATCGGCAACAGCTGTTGCGTAGCCCACAGTGCAACAGCTGAGGCCCCAGCCCGTGAGCACTCCAAACTGATCTCGCCCAGGTGCAACTCCTTCGAGGTGAAGTACGTGTAAGGAGAGTCGTGCTTGTAAAGTCGCCCCACGGACGGGTCGCGGAAGAGTACGCAGCCGCATCCGTAGGGTTGCAGTCCGTGCTTGTGGGGATCAAGAACGATTGAGTCGGCCTGATCAATGGCTGAGAAAGCCCGTCGGGCAGGCTCGTCCAGAGCTTCGGGAATCAGCCGGAAATAGCCACCATAGGCTCCGTCCACATGGATGCGGAATCCATATTTTTGCCGCAATTGCAGAATCTCATCGAGCGGATCGACTGCTCCCAGAGCGGTGGTTCCCAGAGTCGCTACGACGGCGCCCACATCCCCTTGGCGCAATTCAACTTCCAGGGCCTCCAGATTCATCCGCCCCCGGCTGTCGGCGGCGATGCTCGCAAACGGCAACTTCAAGACTCCTGAGATTCGTTGATGGGTGTAATGCGCCTGTTCAGAAGCGACAATTCGCTTACCGGGCGCAAGTTGACCAGCAATCCAGAGAGCTTCAAGGTTTGCTATCGTGCCACTGGAGGTCAGGTGCCCCAGGTATTCGGTCCAGCCAAAGATCCCGGCAATCGCTCGGACGGCTTCGATCTCCATCTCCGAGCTGGCCCGACCGCCGTCGCGAGCATGGTTATTCGGATTGATGGCCATTGCCAGCGCATACGCCGCGCGCGCCACAGGATGCGGAGGTTTGAGCATTTGCCCGGCGTAGAGAGGATGAAAGTAGGGATAATTGTCGCTCAGCCGGTGCGCGGCTTCGGCCAGAACCCGTTCCACCGCAGTGATATTCACCGAGGATTCATATGCCGGCAGGGATACAAACTCTTCCTGAAGCCATTCCGTAGCCCGGGATAGAAGCTCGGGAACCGGGTCCTTGTGCATAGTGACACTCCACCCAGGCGCAGGGCCTGCAACGATGCAATTCTATAGCTTTCAACAATTTGATGCGATCGATGTCCATTTTTGGGGCAAAATCCAAGTTTTCCAGTGCAGTTTTTTGGAGGGGATGATAAACTACCCGCAGCGTTAGAGCCGAAGCGGGCGTGAGCAGCACCTCGCCCAACCAAGCAAGATTCTGCCAGTGGTCGCTCCGATTCATCCAGCGCAAT
>CAZHKN010000363.1:2659-4165 GCA_964532725.1 uncultured Occallatibacter sp. | reverse complement strand
CGCCGACGCGGTCCATCGGGTCGACCTGGCTCGTGACGATCGCGGCCTTCTCAGTCTCGGTGAAGAGGTCGGTGATCGGTTTCGGCTGCCGTCGCGGGAGGCGGAGCCTCGCGGCTGGGTTCGGCTCGACAGCGCCTTCTTCGTAGAGCCACCGGAAGCAGTCGCGCATGACCGACGTGACCTTGTAGCGCTGCCCTTCGGTGAAGCTGTCGCGGGCGTCGCGGAGGTCGTCGACGGTGACCTGCTCGAGCGGTTTCCGGATGAGGAGACAGACGCGCGCGAGGACCCCCTCGTAGTCTCGGAGGGTCGTCTCCGCCGCCCCGTCTTCGTTGCGTTTCCAGCTCAGGTATCGGCCGACGGATGGCCCGAGCTGGAAGCTCAGGTAGGCCTTGTCTCTCGTGGGATCGTCGAGGATACGATAGACCAATCCGTAGATGGCCTGATGGTACTGCGTAATCAGGCGCGTATAGGCGTCCTCGCTCCCCGCCTTGAGTTGGGCGACGATCAAAGCGTCTTCCGGACGCATTTCCCACGCGTTTGCCAGTTCGCCCACTGTCGCGATTCCCACGGCACTCACGCTGCACTCTCCTGGTTCCCCAGTATGTATCCAACCACTCGTTGCTTTCAATAGACACCGCCCGAAGCACGGATGTTCCACGATTCAAGATGGCGGTGGTGTCGCCGAATGTGCCGGCACGGACGGCTTCTTTGGCTTTTTCTTGGCAGCCGGGCGAGGGTGGTTGTCATCGACCACGATTTTGGAGGACGGCGCCACGGTTTTGACAGTCGACTTCGCCGAGGCGGCTGCAATCTGGGCGCGAAGTTGGATCACCTCGGCATCGTTCGTTCCGGACATCTGATCCAACCGCTCGGCACACTGATGCCGGAGCTGGTCGAAGCGAGCAATGTCGCCCGCCAAGGGAGAGTACTGCTCTGTGGGGCCGAAGGCTCCGGCTGACTCGACCAGCGCGGAAAATGCTTCATAGAGTGCGTTCAAATCTCGGTAGAGCTTGAAGTTAGCGGCCAGGGAACCCGGGTGTTCTTGAACGTGCTGCAATAGTTCAGGGACCGCGTTCGCCAGATTCCGGTGGATGGCCGCGGCATTTCCCTGAGCCTGCTGTTTCGTGGCGGCGTCGGCCTTCCATTTCTCGATACGCAAAGCTGCCAGGTCGTGGTCGGATTGCCGCGCCAAAGTCTGCAACTCCGCCAGCAACCCGGTCAAAGCCGGATCGGGCGGCGTGGCGGCGGCGCCTTGAGACGGCGATGGAATGCCGGCGGGTGCCCCCGAGTCGGCGGGCATCTGCGCCCAGAGTAGCGAAGCGGCAAGCAGGGGAACAAAGATGAAAAACTTCCTCATAGTCATAACGATTCGGTCGCGAGGATTAAGATGCAACCCGCAACGCCCCGGCATTTCGGAATTTAAATTTCAATGTCCGTTTGCCACTTCCTCGGGTCGGCGGCATCCATCTTAACCCCAGCGCCTGCCGCCACGCATTCAAATTGGAA
>CAZHKN010000363.1:2426-2649 GCA_964532725.1 uncultured Occallatibacter sp. | reverse complement strand
CCGGCAGCTTGTCCTGCGTACAGTCTTGCCGGTTGGTCATAGAATTTCAACACCAATGTGCTACACTGCCCTTGCAAAAAGAAGCCAGATTTATCGTTCTAAAAAGAGCTGCGGATGGTCCGGCTACCGGGCATGGGAAGCGTCAAAAAGTGTTCGGGACTGTTCCGGGATCGGTCTGTTTCCTGTGTTTACGCAAGCATTCCTAGATGAGTCCTACCGGGAT
>CAZHKN010000363.1:0-2416 GCA_964532725.1 uncultured Occallatibacter sp. | reverse complement strand
CGCAAGCATTCCTATCCCATGCAGCAGGATTCTATTTACGTTGAGATGAGGAATGAGTCCTACCGGGATTGCCATTCGCGGCGCGCAGGGGCACGAATGCCGGACGGCATACGGAGACGCAATGAGCGCTGGGAATGGGACACTGAGCAAGTTGGAAGCTGTGTTCGATCCGGGGCTTCACGGTAAGAGGGAGAGATGATTCGGCGCCTGAGTTTGTACGAATTCTATTTCCGCATCTGCTGCTTTTTGCTGCCCGTGGTTGCCTTCGTGATCTCCGGGATCGGGTTGCGGAGCCTTGAGTGGATCCAGCCTCTGGGCCGCGATTACCTGTACCTGTGCGTCATTCTCACCCTGGTTTGGATTCTCTGCTCGGTTCATTTTGACGTTACGAACGTGGAAGAGCTGTTTTTGGATTCCATTGGCGTCCGCAACTGCCTGAAGGCAATCGCCTGGACGTACATGTCCGGCTTCAGCGCGCTGTTCTTCTACCGGCAGGCTTCTTTCTCCCGGCTCATGATGGGCAGCAGTGCGCTGATTTTGCTGGGCGGAATTCTGCTACTGCGGTTGGGCTTCCGTCACCTGATCAGACACTCCGGCCGGCAGGTGGAAAGGCTCCGTGTCGTCATCATCGGAGCGGATGAATTTGCGGAGAAGACCTCCGAAAGGCTGAAAAACAGCTTGGTGATGCCCTGCGAGACGGTGGCGTTCGTGCGCATCCCCGGGCAGTCCCCGTCTCCGATGCATTGCGGCGTTCCGGTCTTTGAACTGGAACAGCTGATGGGCCGGACCATCAAGCACTTCACCGATGACATCGTGATCGCAGCCTCTCCGGAGGTTCTGCCGATCCTATCCGGGCTGATCCGCCAACTGAGAGAGCTCGCCGTTCCCATCCGTTTTTGCCTGGATTTCGGCGCGGACGTAAAAGTGCGCGACCGCTTTTTCCGCTTGGGCGGCACCCATATCCTCGACGTGGAGATTGCGCCGTCTGAAACCATCAGCTACCTGATTCTGAAGCGCTGCTTCGATGTTGTGTTCTCGCTGCTGGCCATCGCGGTTACCGCCATCCCCATGGTTCTGATTGCCCTTGCGGTGAAGTGGTCCTCCTCCGGCCCCGTCTTCTTTACCCAGGAGCGGGTAGGCATCAATGGCCAGGGCTTCAGGATGCTGAAGTTTCGCACCATGCGCGTGGCGCCGGTCGAGGAGAGCGACACCCGCTGGACGACCGAGGACGACTCGCGCCGCACCAGACTTGGCGTATTGCTTCGCCGCAGCTGCCTGGACGAGCTGCCGCAGTTCTTCAACGTGCTTCGTGGCGAAATGAGCGTGGTGGGCCCGCGTCCGGAGCGGCCGCATTTCGTAAAGAAGTTTAACGACGAAATCGATGCTTATAATACCCGGCATCATCTGAAATCGGGCATCACGGGCTGGGCGCAGGTAAACGGCTTGCGCGGCGATACGGACATGGCGAAGCGGGTAGAACTGGATCTCTACTATCTTCAGCACTGGAGCCTTACCTTCGATCTCCAGATTATTCTGATGACGGTATTTTCCGGGATCTTTGCCCAGAATGCCTACTGATCCGGCTCTACGGCCGCCCGTTTCCGGGCCCGCATTCCCGCTGCCCGGTTCATCCCTTCTCCTGAAATCCCGCGTGCGGAGCTGGATTGCGATCGCCGTATTGGGCTGCGTCACGATGCTCGCCCAGGCGCAAACGCCGGCGCCTCCCAGTCCGGATGCGCCCCCGGCCATCGATTCCATGGTGGAAGATCGCGGAATCCATCTCAGATCGCTTCCGCGCAATATCCTGGAGGATCAGCAGGCCCTGTTCACCGCGCCGTTCCGCATGGGCGAGCGGCAGTGGACGCAGATGCTGCCGCTTGGTTTAGCCGCCGCCACGCTGGTTGCCTCCGACACGTATGTCGAAGCGCATGTCACGACGAACCCTTCCACGGTGTCGCATTTCAACACATTCTCCAATGCGGGACTGGCCGCGCTGGCCGGAGCGGGCGGTGGAATGTATGTATGGGGTGCACTGGCGAAGAATGAGCACCAGCGCGAGACCGGATGTCTCAGCGGTGAAGCCGCCATCGACGCCTATCTTGATACGACACTCATCAAGTATGCGGCGGGCCGCGATCGCCCGTTTACCGGCAACGGCCGGGGCGATTTTTTTAACGGCGGCGCTTCGTTTCCGTCGCAGCACTCGGCAATCAGCTGGGCAATTGCCAGCGTCATTGCCCGTGAATACCCTGGACCGGCAACCCAACTGATTAGCTATGGCCTGGCCGGAGCCGTGAGCCTCTCGCGGGTGGAGGCTCATCAGCATTTCATGAGCGACGCCGTCATCGGAAGCGCAATCGGCTGGTACCTCGGCAGGCAGGTCTATCGCGCTCGCTCCAGCGACGCGGATATCGAC
>CAZHKN010000362.1:0-4205 GCA_964532725.1 uncultured Occallatibacter sp. | reverse complement strand
AGCCGCGCCCAGCATCCCATTGCCGCTGACGACTCGAACCGCGGTAACCTTTCCATCGGGACTCACCGTCGCCTCAACCCGGACTGTTCCCATGATCTTCATCCGCTTGGCGATCTCGGGATAGACCGGCGACACCTTTGTCTTGATTGCGCGGTCATCGGCCGCTCTACCCGGAGCCGCCAGTGACGCTGCCAGCAGAATCAATGCGCCTGCGCGCAGCCATTTCATGGCAGAACTTAGTCTGCCGCTTTCCTGATTGAACCCATCGCTGTTTTTCACTTCATCTCCCAAGTGTGAAAACTCACACACTGCACTCATCGGCGGCCAAACTGCGAGACATTAAAGAATTCTTGTTCTCTGGTCATTGGAGGCTTCTCAGAAATACCGGAGTAATGAGAATGATTTAACTTGCGGCCCCAATCCTCCCTCGTGAAGACTCCGAGATTGCGGTTCTGCATCAATTCCCCCCGGCGTGGCATCCTTAGGTAGGCTGGATTGTTTGCACCAACCCGAATACCGCCGCATCTCGATTCAAGGAAAGAAGTTGGCCAAGGCAGAAGCTCTTCCAATTACTGTAGTGCCGGGGCTGCACCCGCTCTTTCTGGATTATTGCCAGAATGCGACGGCGGTACGCCCGTTCTATCCGGCGCTGAAGGCGAATTCCGCCCCGGAACCGGGTTGGCAGGCGCGTCCGGCGCTTCCCGCGCACTGGCCGGAGCTGCTGAAGCTGCTGGGGGAGCAGAATCCTGCCCCCGCCACCGCGCCCGCTCTGGCTGCTCTTAGTCAGGGCGCAGGCGTAGTTGTCACCGGCCAGCAGGTTGGATTGTTCGGCGGGCCGCTGTTTACGCCCTTCAAGGCCGCATCGGCGCTGGGCCGCGCGCGGCAGGCAACGGCAGCGGGCAAGCCCCATGCAGCCATCTTCTGGCTCGCCAGCGAAGATCACGATTTTGAAGAGATTAACCACGTCACATTCCCCAAGCGGCGGGAGCTGCGCAAGCTGGTTTACACCGCCAAGCCGGAAACTGCCCGTCCGGTCGGAGGCATAGTTCTCGACGAATCGATCTCGTCTCTGCTCGACGAGACCGGGGAGCTGATCGGCTACTCCGACGCCCTCGAAGCCCTCACTGCCGCATATCAGCCCGGACGTGCTCTCGCCCGGGCATTCGCTGAATTTTATTCGGCGGTTTTTGCCGCGCAAGGGCTGCTGGTGCTCGATGCAGGCAGCCGTGCGATCCACCGGCTGGGCTCATCGGTACTGCGCGCGGGCATCGAGCGCGCCGATGAGCTTCACTCAGCGCTCATTGAGCGCAACGCAGCGCTGGTTGCCGCCGGTTATCACGCCCAGGTCGCCGTTGCCCCGCAATCCAGCCTGCTCTTTCTCATCGACGAGAAATCCGGCGCGCGCCTGGCCCTGAAGCGGCTGCCGCCAACAGCAGCCGAGCCGAAAGGCTTATGGCAGGCGGGCCGTGAGAGCTATTCGACGGCAGATTTGACCGGCATTCTGGACTCCGCGCCCGAGCGCATCTCGCCTTCCGCTCTACTGCGCCCTGTCTTTCAGGATTTTCTGCTTTCCACCTCGCTCACCATCGGCGGACCGGCGGAGATTGCCTACTTTGCTCAATCCGCAGTGCTCTTTGAGCGGATTCTGGGCCGCGTCACGCCTGCCGAGCCGCGTTTCTCCGCCACGCTGATTGAGCCGTCAATTGCCGAATTGCTCCATCGGCACGAACTCACGCTGGACCGTCTCTTTGCGCAGGAACCCCTTTCGCTGGCGCAGTTGCTCGCCGCCCGCGCCATGCCGATTGAAGGCAAGCAGAAGCTGGCCGCCGCCGGTAACGCCCTGGAGGCCGAGCTGGCGCCCCTGCTCGAATGGATGAATGCCCAGAATGCCGGCCTGGGCCACAGCGGTAAAATCGCCGCCGGCAAGATGCGCTACCAGATGAACCGCCTGCGCAGGCTCAACGCCAATTTTCAGTTGCAGCGCGAGGAGCAGCTTGGCCGCCATGCGGCAGCAATCTCGCAATCGCTCTATCCCGGCGGCGTGCTCCAGGAGCGGCTGCACGGCGCGGCCTTCTATTTTGCCCGCTATGGTTTTGAACTGGCTGAGTTGTTGACAGAGCAGGCCGCCCAGGCTGGAACCGGCCACACGGCGCTCTGGTTATAATCCTGTCCAGCAAGTGGGGTGTTCAAGTGAATCGGATTGTCTTGTCTTTGATCGCGGCGCTGTTACTTTTTCCTTCCGCGCAGGCGCAAAAATCTCCCTGCGCAACCGCCGGAACCAACAATGCCTTTCTCGGTATTGAGACCATTCGCCTGTGGCCGGGGGACGCTCCGGAAGCCAAGGGCAAGGCCTGCGAAGACACACCCACCCTTACCATTTTTGAGCCGCAGCGGGGCCATGAAAACGGCTCCGCAGTCGTAGTGCTGCCCGGCGGAGCGTATGTGAACCTCGCCGCCAATCTCGAAGGCCGTCAGATTGCGGACTGGTTCACCTCGCGCGGCTTCCGGGCATTTATTCTCAGCTACCGGCTCAGCTCCGACGGCTATCTGCTGCCCGTGCCGCTGCTCGATGCGCGGCGCGCCATCCAGACTGTCCGCGCCCGCGCCCGGGATTATCACATCAACCCCAATCGCATTGCAGTCATCGGCTTTTCGGCGGGCGGGCACCTGGCCGCGCTTTCGGCCACGCAATTCATCCCCGGCAACCCCGAGGCCGAAGACCCCATTGACCGTGTCAGCAGCCGGCCGGATCTTCTGGTTCTCGGCTATCCCTGGATCGGCGCAATCTCCACCGACACCTCGCATCTGAGCTATTGCAAGCTTTTCAACGTCATGGACCGCTGCGAAGCGCTGCGCACGGCCTACTCTCCCGATTTATTTGTCACGAAGGAAACCCCGCCCACATTCCTCTTCCATACCTTCAACGACGGCACGGTTCCCGTGGAGCAGCCGCTGCGGTTTTATGAGGCGTTGGTCAAGGCCGGGGTTCCCTCCGAGCTGCACATCCTGGCCAACGGGTCGCATGGGGTGGGGCTGGGCAAGGGAGATGCGTCTCTGGACCAGTGGCCCGGACTGCTCGAAACCTGGCTGCGCGCGCAAGGATTGCTGAGCGTGGATCAGGCTGCGGTCAGCGGAAAATAGGGTTCGTTGTCCCCGGCAAGTAAAAAGGTGCGGAGCACCCTACTTCCGGCGTCCTTCGTCGATCAGCTCTTTCAGGCTCAGGTCGCTTACCGGGCGGGGCGAATTTTTGTGGAAGTCGAAGGTCTTTTCAATCGCCGAACGGAGCCTGCGCAGCCGCTCGATCTCCTGCATGCGGTCCAGTTCGGCCAGATCTACGCGCGTACGAATGCCCTCAAAAATAATTTCGTCTATCGATTGGAAGCGTCCGGTCGAAAGCGCCTGCTCGACCCTGCTCTCGGTCTCGGGCGTGATTTGAAACGCCATGGTCTTTGTCTCCGTGCTCTCTTTAGAATGGCACAAAATGCAGCGTCCGGTCATTATCTCTTCTGGCACATCGCAAAAAACTCCGAAAAGAAGCTGCCCAAATCGAAAATCCGGCGTCCCGTTCCGCGCCCGGCCCGCCGCGATAAGCTGGAAAAAGAGAGGCTGAGAGCGGAAAAATGTCAGATTACAAATACTCCACGCGGGTGGTTCACGCCGGCCAGCACCCCGACCCGTTGACCGGCGCGGTGAATGTGCCGGTTTACCTGTCGTCCACCTACGAGCTGACTGGAATTGGCACAGACAAGGGCTGGGACTACTCCCGCGACGCCAACCCAACCCGCGACCGGCTGGAGGAAGCACTTGCCGTGCTCGAAGGCGGCTATTCCGGCCATTGTTTTGCCAGCGGCATGGCGGCCATTCATGGCCTGGTGGCGACGTTGCGCTCCGGCGACCATCTGCTCTGCTCCCATAACGTCTATGGCGGCACGGCGCGGCTCTTCTATCTCATCGTGCGCCACTACGGCATCGAGATCGAGTACGTGGATACCGGCAATCTGGATGCAGTCGCGGCGGCGATTCGCCCCAACACCAAGCTGCTCCACGTCGAAACGCCCACTAACCCGCTGATGCTGCTTACCGATATTGCCGCCGTCTGCGAGGTCGCTCACGCCCGCGGGGTCGAGGTCAGCGTGGACAACACCTTTATGTCCCCCGTGCTGCAAAACCCGCTGGCGCTGGGCGCGGATATCGTGATGCACTCG
>CAZHKN010000361.1:0-4210 GCA_964532725.1 uncultured Occallatibacter sp. | reverse complement strand
CGTAGGTGCTTGAAACTGCGCGTAGGCCAGCGGAGCCATTGCGCCAAGCAGCAAGACGAAAAGAACGAAACGAACCACGCAGTACCTCATTAACCAGTTTACCGGCAGAGCTGCAGAATGGGATTGATTTGCAGCGCCCTCCGGTTGGACGTAGGCCGGCAGTGCATGGTATCGAAAGGCTTGGTACCTGATCGCAGGCTCACTCCCGCGGCATCTGTAATGCTCCGGTCAGGCTCTCCACCCGCTCTACGTTGTGGGTTTTGCACCAGCTTTCCAGGCCCTTTGCCAGCCGTTCGGCGGCGCGGGGGTCTGCGTAGCTGGCGGTTCCTACCTGCACTGCCTGCGCGCCAGCGAGCAGAAATTCGACTGCGTCGGCCGGTGTGACGATTCCGCCCATGCCGATCACCGGAATCGAGACTGCCTTGGCCGTTTCATAGACCATGCGCAGCGCGATCGGTTTGATCGCCGGACCGCTCAACCCTCCGGTCACGTTGCGTAACCGCGGCTGGCGGGTCTCGGCATCAATCGACATGGCCAGAAATGTATTCACCAGGCTGATTGCATCCGCCCCGGCAGCGGCGGAGATCTTCGCCATATGCGCAATCGAGGTCACATTCGGCGAGAGTTTCACGATGAGCGGCCTTCTTGCCGCCGACTTGGCCCGGCTCACCAGGTGCTCCAGCGAACCGGCATCCGCGCCAAAGGACATTCCTCCGGCGTGTACATTGGGGCAGCTCACATTCAGCTCATAGGCGGCGATTCCTTCGGCCTCGTTCAGCCGCTCGATCACCCCGAGGTACTCGCCTACCGTTGAGCCAAAGACGTTCACGAAAACCTTGCAGGCGGGATATTTGCCTAACGCCGGCAGCTTGCGCGCTACAAATTCTTCAACGCCTACATTCTGCAAGCCGATTGCATTCAGCATCCCGGCAGCCGTCTGCACAATCCGCGTGGGCGCGTTGCCGGCCATCGGCTCCAGCGAGATTCCCTTGGAGACAAAGCCGCCAATCCGCTCCAGCGAGACAATCTCTTCAAATTCAATGCCATAACCAAAGGTGCCGCTGGCGGCAATCACGGGATTGAGCAGCTCAAGGCCGGCCAGCCGCACTTTCATATCAGGTTTCACGCGAGGTTTTTTCCTTTATCCATCCACTTCTAAGATACATGGGGGACTAGAAGCAGGGACTAGGGATCAGGGACGAAGGGGCTGAGGGATTTGTGGCGCTCACAGTTTCTGTGCTGTGCGCAGGAGACGAGAAAAGAGGGGCTTTGCTCGGCGTGGATGGCGATGAATTGGCGAGGCATGGATAATTTGTGCGGAATGAGGCTGTTGGGGCGGAGTAATTTCTATCAGATCTGGCCTCCGGCGCGGAGTAAAACGTGAAAAACAACCCTAAAATAGCTGTTTTTTGCGCATTTTTTGGCGTGAAAACAGGTGTTTTTAGGTTGGAATCGGGAGAGGAGCGCGATGAGAATCTGGTTTCTGTTCACGGTGCGGGCGAGGCCGGTTCGATCCTGAATCCGAAAAATCTGGCGCAAGGGCGTCCGCGAATCACTGCAGAAATTTTTACAAAGCGGAGATTGCGGTTTAATTGAACCCGGGTTATTATCCTGCTCAAGCACGTCGCATGAGGCCCAGGCCGCTCTTAGTTAGTACATTGAACTGGCTCTTGACCAATTGAGCCAACTGCACCAAATGAGCCAACTGCAGAGCTTCGAATCGTAGCGTCCTCCGCTTGCCGGCCTTTGGCCGGAACAACATTTTCAGTTCGTTAGAAGAGCCACCGCCTTTCGGCGATGGCGCGCATCTGCTCGTGGGGCGACCTACGCGCTCTTCACGTTTGCCGTGGTCGACGGTGGAGGCGGTCCTGTGAGAAGCGGGCGAGACCACAAACAGAGAGGTGAATCTGATGCTGAAAAAAGTTCTGCCCATCATGACACTGGTGATTTGCGGATGGATGACGCCTTCCGCCAACGCTGCTTGCGTCGAATTACCAAATCCGACTTTCTTCCAAAGTCTCAATGTTGACTTTGATAAAAGTGCTCCATGGTGTGAGGTTTCCCTGAGCCTCCAATACAACTTCGAATGGCAAACGGACGGCAACTTGGTTCTTTACTCCCCCAGTGGCCCAACATGGTCGTCGAGGACGAACGGCAAAGGCCAGTTCATTTCAATTCAGGGCGACGGTAATCTTGTGATTTACAACGCGAGCGGCGCTCCGCTGTGGGCATCGAATACGGACGGGGACAACGACGGAGACGAATATCTGACTGCGCAGGGCGATGGCAACACAGTCATCTACGAGGCTGGTGTAGCGAAATGGGACACCGCCCATCATCCGGTTCCATAAATAGCCGGCCACGCTCATCGAAAGATCGCGTGACCAGGTTGCCTGCCTGCACTTCGCCAGATGCGCAGGCAGGCGCCGCAAAGAGAAACGGAACGCAGAATATGAATCGCATCTTCATCTTCGCTTTAGCGTTATTGGCAGCCGCATCGAACTGCCAGACAGCACAGCAATCCTCTGCAGTGGCCGGCAACCAGCAATCAGGCTCCTCTACGCAGAGCAATGGCGATTTGACGGCCACGATCACGGGTTCCGTATCGAGCGCGGCAACCGGAGCCGGACTGAGCAAGGCCACCGTTCGCCTGCGTATGATGCGGGACGGAAGGTACTACGGCAATGCGTATAGCGCCGTGACTGATGCTTCCGGCCGCTTTGCAATCTCAGACCTGGAACCAGGAGAATATGGCCTGTCGGCGAGCCGCAACGGATATGTCACCGCATCCGCAGCTACAGCCGGTGCTCAAAAATCTATTTCCGTTCTTACGGTCGCATCTGGGGCAGGCTTGGCAGATCTTGAGTTTCGGATGATCCCGCAGGGCGTGATCACGGGAAAAATCACGGACGAGGACGGAGAGCCGGTGGCGAACGCGACGGTCGAAGTCTCCGACTATAAACTTGCACTTTCCGCCAGTCAGTCTTCGCCCACGGGAGTGGCGCCTGTGCGCACGAACGACCTGGGTCAATACCGCATTTTCGGAATTGCGCCAGGAACGTACCGGGTGCGGGTGCGAGTCGAGTCCAAGACCTATGACAACCCCGCACAAGGGACAACGAAGAAGCTCGCGTACCCGGCAACTTATTATCCGGGCACCGCTGAAGCGCCATCCGCCACCCCTGTGCGCGTCTCCTCCGGAAACGAACAGCAAGTGGACATCGGCCTGGCGAAGGTTCCCGTATTCCAACTCAGCGGACTCTTGAGCGATCAGCTCTCTTTTGTCGCCCCTATTATGGCAGTTGGCAGAAATGGAAGTGTTTCCGATCGCTACCTCGCGCGGAGCACGGACAACAAAGGAAACTGGACGATTCCAGATGTGCCGTCTGGCTCCTATACAGTGGTCTGCGATGTGATCGTGGACGGACACCGCCTCGGGGCCAGGCTGCCCATCGAGGTAGGAGAAAAGGACGTGAGCGGACTGCAATTGAACCTGCGGCGTTATCCGACCCTGCACGGCCAGGTTAGAGCGGAAGGCGACGCCCCACTGCCAACGAAGATGAAAATTCAGTTGGAACCCCGGCAGGAACTGGTCTCCATGCATTACGGCTGGGCAGAGCCGAATAAGGACGGATCATTTGTGCTGGATGAAACCAGCCCTGACCTGGTGGATGTGGTTGTGACGGGGCTTCCCGAAGGCTGGTTCATGAAGTCAGCGCTGCTTTCCGGACGCGATGTGTTTGAGTCGGGCTTTGAGCTTGGCTATGGCGAAAAGGGTCCGCTGGAGATTTTTCTCGGCACGAGCGGAGCAGTTCTCGAAGGAAATGTGGTTGATTCCCAGCAGAAACCATGCCGGAATGCCACAGTGGTTGTGATTCCGGAGCCTTCGCACAGACTGGTGAAATCCCGCTATTACACAGCGACAACCGATCGGGACGGACACTTCAAGATGAACGGAATTCGGCCTGGAAATTACTCCGTGGTGGCATTGGAGTCAACAGAATCAGGCAATGACACGGAGCTATATGCTCTTGATAAAGGCGGCCAGAGTCTTAGCCTGGAGGAGCAAGCAACAAAGAGAGTTCAGTTACAGGCTTTGCCAATCGAGTAGGAGATATCTAGATTGGTAACTTTGTCGCCGAGTAGAGGAGCGACAACCCTAATTCAACTTAGATATTGGATGTATTCAGGGCGAGTGCTGCGTGGACCA
>CAZHKN010000360.1:0-4219 GCA_964532725.1 uncultured Occallatibacter sp. | reverse complement strand
CGTGGCAGCGGAAGCAGCCGGGATAACTCATGTGGCCGATGTGATTGGGATGCGTCCCCCAAGTTACCTTCATATAGGGGAAGACATTCTGGCTGTAGAGGGTCACCAATTCGTCGCCTGCCGACTTTACGAGCGCAGCTTTCGCGGCCATTACATCGGGATGTTCTGATTGATAGAAGGCCGTGAGCTGAGCAGGAATCTTTGCGCGCGCTTCGTCTTCGCTTGCGTAGTTGGCCTTGAGCAGTTCCAGGCCCTTCTTGTGAACCCATGGCAGATCGGGACTGACCGCGCCATCAGCCATTGCCCGGTTGAGCGCGTCTTCCGCGGTCACAAAGGTATGCGCCGCACGGTTGTGGCAGTCGATGCAATCCATCACACGCCGCTCACCCTTCGGAACGCCGTTGCCTGCGGCGGCGTTGGCGAACACGGTCTCCGTACCATCGGCATTGCGTTTCTGAACCCACGGGATAGTGGTGCGCGTCGGATCGGTCGCGATGTATTCAATATGGCCCAGGTGAACGCCGTGAATCCCGGTAAGGTGAGAGAGCGAATCCTGCCCGCCCAGATGCAGCACGACGACCGTTTGCGTTTCGGTGTTCTTTTCGTCGTCGGCAAAGCTGGACTTGACCAGCAGCTTCTCGCCAATGAATCTCGCAGGCGTGTGGCATCCCTCGCAGATCACGCGCGCCGGGCGCAGGTTCCTCACTGGCGATTCGATAGGCGTCGGATAGTCGGGAATGACCTTCGGAGCCATCCCAGCTATCGGATGCATGCTGACTTCGATCAGCTGTTTGGTGCCGTTCACCTTAGCGCTGAGGTAGGCTTGGGCGCCCGAGCCGATGTGGCACTCGACACAGGCCACATGCGAGTGAGCTGAAATCTTGTAGGCCGTGTACTCCGGATGCATCACGTGGCAGCTTTGCCCGCAGAACTGCGGCGAATCCATATAGGCCGCTCCACGATAGCTGGCCATGGCCACCACCAACAGGTTAACGATGGTGGTCACGAGCACAATGTCCAGGCCGTGGCGGAACATGCGGTCGTTCAGATCGATTTTGGGATACGAGACAGGGATTAGCCCGGCCCGCTGCAGCTTCTTGTGCCGCACCCATATGCCAATGGGGATCAGCAGCAGCCCGCCCACAAACAGGGCAGGCAGAAGCAGGAAGAAGATGATGCCAAGATAGGGGTTGTCGTTGAACCGGCCAAACAGCTCGACCAGCCAATAACCGATCATGGTCACGCCGGAGGCGGTGGTGATGGCTCCGCCCGCAAGGCTGATGGGATTGTTGCCGAAAAACAGCGCCGGGCGCACCCAGCCTTCACGGAATCTCTCGAACGCTGCCACCGTGTCCCCCTTCAAATGGATGGCCCGCCGAGGTCGGCGGGCCTGATGCTCGAACCCAGCTCCATTGTACTTCCTACTTCAGCCCTCTGTAGAAGGTCACCGCGTCCTTGATCTGCACATCGGTGAGGCCTGCAACCGGTTTCATCTTGCCTTTGCCGTTCTTGACTGAGGCAACCATCTGGTCCACCGTGAGCTTCTTGATGTCGGGATCGGAGACCGGCTTGACGCCCATCGCCTTGGCCATTCCCGGACTGGGAGTGCCGGTGGCGCCGTGGCACATCTGACACTTGGCTTTGTAGGTCGCTTCGCCGCCTGATTGGGCAAAGCACACGGCACTGGCCAGAGCGAACACAGCGGCCAGCACCACCTGGGATCGAATCGTCATTGTCATTGCAAGACTCCTTTAGTCTCTTCGGCTAGATTCACACAGCCATCTCGTGCGGAACCAACTCCTGCCGAGCGTCTTCTTCATGCTTCAACCCCGGCGACAACGACAGGTCGCTGGAATGAAATCTTGATGGCAACAGAATGCCACTTCAAGCAATCGGCGCAATCCCTCGTTCCACCTGGGGATCGCGCCGATGCCGTCTTGCTGGATGAAACTACCGCAATTAGAACTCGTAATGCACTCCAAGGGTCACGTTGTTCGCGTGGAAGACCCGGGGCGCTGTCGCCCCCGCAGTCCCTTCCGTCATGCCGGTCGGAACCCCGATTGTAGCGCAGGGAGTGATGGTCGCCGTCGCAGACGTTGCGGTGCTGCACAACGGCGCGCCGGAGGGTCCGCCCTCTCCATAGCCATAATAGTTGAACTGAGCTTTCCATATCAGTCCCGGATGCATGGTGTAAGACAGGTTAACAAACGGGGACTGGTAGTTCGAGACCAAAGAACCGTTCACATCGCGCGCGTCGTTGAAGAAGCGGCTGCCATTCACGTCGCTGGCTGTGTAGCCCAGATTCGAGTGGACCTTGGGGGTTGGGTTATAGGAGAACGACACTGATACGAATTGGGTCGGCGCATCCATAAAGTCCCTGGCCAGCCAGGTCGCGGGAGCAGAAGCCAGATTATTAAGGTTGTAGCAAAGGTTGGGTGCTCCAGAGCTGGTGACGGTGGCAGCGCCTGCAATGGCGGGGGTGGTGGCCGTAGCGGCTGCAGCGCCGCTGCTGTAGCAGGTGTTTGTCGCCGAATACACGTCGCTGTAGGAGTAGTTGAGGTTCACTCCATAGTGATCGCTCGGCGTCAGCGCCAGGCCCATGCTGCCTATGCGGTTGTGGTCGACGTGGTTGATCGGCCCGCTGTAATTCTGATCGCCCGCAGCCACGACATCCTGGTTGTTGTTGGTGTTATTGTGCCGCTCGCGATCACTGAACGACCCGGAGACGGTCGCCCATGAATTCGGTCTGTAAATCGTGTGCACCCGGTATTGCCTGAACTGACGCTGGCCCACCGCGGTGAATGCGTTGTCGGCATAGCCGACTTCAGCCGAGCCGTTCAGGGTCCAGTTTTTCGCGGGACGCACTGCGGCAGTAAGGACTCCGGCGTTTTCAGTAATTGCGATGTTTCCACTGACCGGGTCACTGACCACGATCGGGATCGGTCCGCGATGCGGGGTGCCCTGGCCGATGTTGCGGTTGGTGAATCGATATGTGAATGCAAACCGGGCGCGTGCCGATGCATCCCAACTCGCAGTCGCGTTGTTGGTAATGTACTCCTGACCAAAGAAGTTATACGCAAGAGCGCCGGTGTTGCCATGCGGCAGCGAACCCACCCCGGCGGTCAACGGGCCGGAGTAGTTGATGGTCTGATTGGGTGCCGCCGGTGTACTCAGAGTGGCCGGCACGGGAATGTTCGCGTATCCCGGCTCCTGAATGCTGGAGTAGCTCACCTGGTCGGCGAGGCCGAAGACCGGAGAGAGCCGCCAGAACAAGCCCAAATCAGCGCCGATCACCGCCCGGTGCGCGTTGGCATAGCCGCCCGTGGAAACGGCCGAACGAATCGCACCATCCAGGCCCTGGGCATTCTCGTAGTAATTCGGCATATTCATGGTGCCGAGCGTGTAGTGAGCGTTGCCGTTCACCGCAAGATTTTTGATAGCCGTGCTCTGCAGGCGAATCGTCTCAGTCGGCAGCCAGATGCGGGTTGGCTGCGAACGCATGTAGCTGGTGACCACAGCGCAGGCCGGATTGATGATCGGCAGTCCGCCGGGCTTATTCGCAGGCGACAGCATAGTGTAGACCGTAGAACTGGTGTACGCGGTGCCCATGCTTGTGGTGTTGCAAGCCGCGATGGCATAAGGAGTAAGGGAGGTATAGTTGCCCAGGTAAGCTGGCGTTCCATCCGCTTCCTGCACCAGAAAGCCGTTCGGATCCAGCGTGTAGTACGTGTCGGACTTATAGTGGTTGGCCTGCATTTCTAAACTGATCTTGGTGGCCGGCGAGGGCTTCCAGTCAATCCCACCCATGAAGTTGTCGTTTCCATTACGCTCATACTGCTGCAGCAGCGCGTTGTACTTCATCCCAAGCGGAGTGTAGGACGGGCTGAGTGTCGGACCTTCCATGGTGCTGTGCGAGTATGCAAACCGGTATGTAAACCTATCAAGCGGCCGGAGCGTAAGGTTCGTGTCCGTCATCCGGCGCACGATATTGAACATGACCGGAGAATTGTTCACCAGAGGCCAAGCCAGAGAACCGGTCCGCGCATTCGCCGGACCAATGGGAATGGACTGCCCGCCTGGAAGGTTGGGGTTCGCCAGCAGATCGTAATTCGAGAGGAGCCGGTCGCGCCGGAATACGCCCGAAAACTCGTAGACTTTGCCCTTGGACGCATTCAACCTGGCCATGATGTTTGGATCGCCGCCGAACCCCGTGCCGAAT
>CAZHKN010000359.1:0-4222 GCA_964532725.1 uncultured Occallatibacter sp. | reverse complement strand
TTGAAGGAGCCGTACTTGTGGGCGGAGCAGGTGCGATTGGCGGTGCCTTGGCGAGTATCGGTATCCCGAAGGACAGCATCGTCGAATACGAACTCGCGCTGAAGACCGACAAATACATGTTGATCGTTCACGGCTCGACGGATGAGGTGGCGAAAGCAAAAGATATTCTGGATGGAACCAAGCACAGCTTCTGCGCATTGCATGAAGAGCCGGTGCTGGCAAAGTAGCTTCAGGGACAGCCGCGTTAAGGAGAAGACGATGCCGCAGGGTATACACAATCGAGCCGCCGAACTGCACAATCTTGCCATCCACTCGCATACGACCGCAGCCGCGGCGCACGGCAAGGGCGACCACCTTACCGCTCACGAACTCAGCAAGCAGGCGCTTGAGCATTCCATGAACGCTCTGGGATTTGCCAAAAAGCTGGTTCCGGAAGGCACTCGATCCAAACAGTTGGCTTGACGCGTGCGATGTGCGGCGGTTCCCTGCGCAGTCGGTTCTGTAACGGACGGGGGCATACGGAAGAGAAGGGCGTTTCCGGTACCGGAGCCAGCCTTCACCTTGCGGTGGTCTGATCCACATCCTGCCGGTTGTGGATCAGGCTGCTCTGATCTTCAACCTGATGTCCGAACGCCGCAGCGTAGTGTGAAGGAGCAACCCATGCAGTTCCAGGAAAGTGCATCTCTCGGCGGACCGCTGGCTCGGCTCAAAGCGCGTACGCTGATGCTCGAAGGAAGACTTGCCGCGACGTTGAGGATCAAGACCAGCGCTCCGCTGCCGAGCCGTGTCGCGGTAATCGGAAACTATCTGCCGCGGCAGTGCGGAATTGCAACGTTCACGACAGATTTGTGCGATGCCATCGGAGCGGAGTATGAATCCCTACAGCTAATGGCCGTTCCGGTCAACGATCCCGGATCGCACTACAAATATCCGCCACGAGTCCGATTCGAGTTAATGGAAGGCGACCCCTCTTCGTACGAGGATGCCGCGGATTTCCTGAATTTCAGCAATGTCGATCTGGTCTGCCTGCAACACGAGTACGGCATCTTCGGAGGCCCGGCCGGGAGCCATATTCTTCGTCTCCTGCGGCGCTTGAAGATGCCCGTGGTGACGACGTTGCACACGGTTCTGCGCGAGCCTGACGCGAATCAACGCATGGTCATGGACGAGATCGCGGCCCTTTCCGACCGGTTGATCGTGATGAGCGAACATTCATCGCAGCTTCTGCAGGAAGTGTTTAGCGTCCGCGAGGAAAAGATCGACGTGATTCCCCATGGCGTGCCCGACCTTCCGTTTGGAGATCCCAACTACTACAAGGATTCATCGGGAACGGAAGGCAAGGCGGTTCTCCTCACCTTCGGACTGCTGTCGCCGAACAAGGGAATTGAGCGCGTGATCGAAGCTCTGCCGCGCATCGTGGCCGAGCACCCCGAAGTCGTTTACATGATCGTGGGCGCGACCCATCCCCACATCCGGCGCCGTGAGGGCGACCAGTACCGGCTTCAACTTCAAGCCCTGGCCAGGAAGCTGGGCGTCGAGCGCAACGTGATCTTTCACAACCGCTTCGTAAGCCCGGAGGAGATGGCGCAGTTTGTTGGCTCGGCTGACATCTACATTACCCCCTATCGCCACGAGGCACAGGCCGTCTCAGGCACGCTGGCTTATGCGCTGGGCGCGGGCAAGGCGATCATTTCAACTCCGTACTGGCACGCCGCCGAACTGCTGGCGGACGGGCGCGGGGTTCTGGTCCCATTCGAGGATCCGAATGCAATCGCAACCGCAGCAATCGAACTCCTGGACAACGAAGTTGCGCGCCATGCCATGCGCAAGCGCGCGTACCTATACGGGCGGGATACAGTCTGGAGCAAAGCGGCCGAATCCTACATGAGCACATTTGTGCGCGCCCGCACCGACCGTATGCTCAGTCCGCGCATAGCTTTTTCAGACTTGAATGCCGAGCGAACGCTGGACAGGCTGCCTGCGATCAAGCTCTGCCACCTGCATCGGATGACCGACCAGACGGGGCTTTTGCAGCACGCTGTTTTTGCAGTGCCGAATTACGGCGAGGGCTACGCGACCGACGACAATGCGCGGGCGTTGATTGTGGCGGTGTTGATGGAACAGCTCGGGGTGACCGCGCTGTCTGAGTCCGCAAACTTGGCGTCGCGCTATCTCGCCTTCCTGTGGCACGCATTTAACCCGGCAACAGGCCGGTTCAGGAACTTCCTGAGCTACGAACGTCAGTGGCTCGAGAAAGAAGGATCCGAGGACAGCCATGGGCGGTCCTTGTGGGGGTTGGGAACCGTTCTGGGCCGCTCCAAGTTAGCGGATCTGCGTGGCACGGCAGGACGGCTGTTCGAATCGGCTCTACCGGTGATCCACAGCTTCCGAAGCCCTCGCGCGATCGCCTTCTCGGCCCTCGGTTTACAGGAGTACCTGAACGGATTTCCAGGGGACCGGGCTGCGTTGCAAACGATGGACAAACTGACCCACCGCTTGCTTGACATTTACGCTTCGACCCACTCGACGGGGTGGCACTGGTTCGAGGATGTTCTAGCTTACTCCAACGCCCGATTGCCGCAGGCGCTCATTGCATGTGCCGTGCGCACTTCGGACAAAGTGATGCTTACGGCTGGTCTGGAATCTGAACGTGCAGCGTTGTGAAGTGAAGGGGCATTTTGTGCCGATCGGATCCCAGGGCTTTCATCGCAGAGGCGGTGAGAAGGCGCGCTTCGATCAGCAGCCCGTCGAGGCGGGGGCAACCGTATCCGCGTGCCTGCAGGCCTTCCGTGCGACCGGCGATGAGCGTTGGCTGAAAGATGCGTGGTCGGCCTTCAACTGGTTTCTTGGCGACAACGATCTCCAGATTGTGCTGTACGACTCAAGTACCGGCGGATGCCGCGATGGTTTGCATCCCGACCGGGTCAACGAGAACCAGGGCGCAGAGTCCACACTTTCGTTCCTGATGGCGCTGATGGAGATGCGTCTTCTGGAAGACGCGGAACCGGCCTTCGCCAAACGCGAAGTGCTGGCCACTACCGCCCATGTTCTGAATATCCGTACGCCATTGGAGATTGTATGAGTGTTGTGATTCATGATGAGCCACTGTTGCATCGCCATGAGGCGAATCCGATCCTGAGCGGCACCGATTGGCCTTATGCCATCAACAGCGTATTCAACGCGGGAGCCACCTTACTGGAGGATGGAACTACGCTGCTGCTGTGTCGCGTGGAAGACCGCCGCGGCCTTTCGCATCTCTGCGCGGCACGTTCCGCAAATGGCGTGGACGGCTGGCAGATCGATCCCACGCCAACTCTCCTGGCAGATCCGGAGCACTACCCTGAGGAGATATGGGGAATCGAAGATCCCCGCCTGACTTACGTGCCCGAGCTGAAACAATACGCGGTTGTTTACACTTCGTATTCGCGCGGTGGCCCCGGCGTCTCACTCGCGCTCACCAAGGACTTCCGCACCTATGAGAGACTTGGGGTCATCATGTCGCCCGATGACAAGGACGCAGCGCTTCTGCCTCACAAGATAGACGGCCGCTGGGCGCTCATTCATCGGCCCATGACGGCACTGGGAGCCCACATTTGGATCTCGTATTCCCCCGACCTGAAACATTGGGGCAGTCACAAGGTTATGCTGGAGGCCCGCCGTGGTGCCTGGTGGGACGCGAACAAAATCGGGCTGTCTTCCCCGCCCATTGAGACCTCCCGAGGATGGCTCATGCTTTACCACGGAGTACGGCACACCCCATCGGGCTGTCTATATCGACTTGGGCTCGCGCTCTTCGACCTTGAGCAGCCGGAAAAGTGTTTGCTTCGCGGCGACCAATGGATCTTCGGGCCCGAGGCCGACTACGAACGCCACGGCGACGTTGACGATGTCGTTTTTCCCTGCGGAAACACGATGAATGCAGACGGCGACACGGTCAATGTCTATTACGGAGCAGCGGACTGCTCGATTGCCCTGGCCCGGACGAGTGTTGTCTCTCTTCTGGCGTGGTTGGATGCGAATGGAAACTACGAACGCCGGCAGAGGGCAGAGGATTTATGAGGGCCCTGAATCGGGTTCTCCAATTTATCTTCGAGTGCCATCACCGTGAACTTAGCCGCGTCTTTACCATCGAAAACCGCACGTACCAGGTCTGCATCTCGTGCGGAAGGGAGCTCAATTATTCCTGGGAACTCATGCATTCCAGGTAGTCGAATGCTCGATG
>CAZHKN010000358.1:0-4253 GCA_964532725.1 uncultured Occallatibacter sp. | reverse complement strand
CGAACGAAAAAATCACGTGGGGCAAGCTGGGCGAGGATACGCCGAAGTTCATCATCGAGTCGGACGCATCGATTGTTGCGCCGCTGGTGTTTGCTTATGTGCTGGGCTGGTAGGTGAAAACCATCACCTTTTACGTTTAAGTTGCCACACTAATAATGTGTAACGAGCGACAGAGAGTGTTATGAGTGACGGATTCGTGTACATAGCTGAGCACGGCCGGGGAATCTCTCTGACGGAGTTGAAGTCCTCGCTGGGCACCATCGGACTACAGCTTGCAAATCCTGCAAATGGTGTAATTGCGACGATAAATGAAGAAGGCAATCAGTGCGAAGTATCCGAAGCAACACTCGCTGAGATACTGAAAACCGCGCCGTTGACCAATTTTCAATTTTGGTTTTCGGACTCCAGCGATCTATTTCTCACGATTCGGCAAATTCCGAGAGGAATTACGTCTCTCTCCTTTTGGGTTAGTGCATCGTATGGACCTGAATACCAGCTAGCGTGCCAATGGGCGGCGCACCGTTTCTGCGAGTTGGCCAAATTGGATTCCGCGGCGCTATTCGTTATTGATCGATTTGGGATGACTGCTGACTTCGATTGGGACGGTTTTCCCGGAAATCCAGGCCCGCTCCCAAAGATGCCTCCAGAAGTCCTTGGATTCGACCAGCGAATAATTCATATCTCCACAGCTGATCTTATTGGGCTAGAGACTCGCTCCGTAAACAACTGCCTCCTGTCCTACGACCCAGCATTCGGAATCGCCTGGGAGGAAGAGGGAGGAGGATGGCTCAGATACCCTTGAGCGAAATGAATGGTAATGGTGGCAGGTGTGCGGGTGGTCGAGATTCCCAAACGGTAAGATGAACTGAAAAGGAGATCCCAGGTCTCGCCTTTGAGACCTGGGAGAACACAAACCAAAACCCGCCACGAAATGTACAGCCAATCTCTACCAACTCAGCTCTTCCCAATCACCACAAACGGCCCAGACAGCTCCCCGCCATCCCCGCCCGCAAACGCCGTCTGCATCACAGGCAACCCAATCTCCCACTTCGGCGAGGCCAACTCCGGCATCGGCTTGGCCTGGAAGAGCTTCTTGCACTGCTTCGCGGTCCACTTGGCCCAGCGCTTGGACTTTTTGCGCCGCGCGCTGTCCGTCGAAATTCCTGTTCCGGCGTACATCTGCCGGTAGAGCTTCGACAGAAAGATAAACGCGATGCGGGAGCGGAGATTCGGTGTGCAGGCCGACCGCTTCCAGATCGCGCCCCAGTCGTAGAATCGGTCCCAAACCCTCTGCGTACGCTCCTTGATCTCTTCCGAACTCATCGTCGGGTGCGGGGTAAACATCTTGGGCCGCACTTCGGTCGGAATCATCCAGTAGCGCGTGATCGGCACATCGCCCACCAGCGTTGGATGCTGCGCTTGTTCCTTTTCCCACTTGCCAAAATCAACCGTGCCGGGGAAGGGCGTCATCATCACGAACTGCGCAAAGGTCACACCCGCCCGCAGAGCCATCTCTACCGTCGCATCAAAGGTCGCCGGCTTATCTGAAGGCAAGCCGAAGATGAACGAACCCAGCACATGAACGCCATGCTTGCGGAAGGTCTGCAAACGCTTGGCTAACTCGTCGCCGGAGCAGTTCCAGTCCTTGAAAACCGCCTTCAAGCCCTCCGGTGTCACGGCCTCCACACCCACCAGCGCACCCTTGATATTGGCCTTGCGCATCGCGTCGAGATACTCGCCGTCTTCGCCTGCTTCCATCGTAATCTGCGTAAAAAAGACCATGTCTTTGGGCAGCTTGGCCAGTTCTTCCATTAGTTGAAACCGCTCGGCGCGAATCGCCGTCAGCTCTTCGAGCTTGGCGGTGTTGTTTTGCTCGCGGGCCAGGCGCAGATCGGTCAGCGTGACAGGATAGAAGTTATCGTCGGCCAGCGCGATGAACCGGAACCCGATGCGGCGCAGGTCCACAATCTCGTCGATCACGCTTTGAAATTTGCGCTGACGCGGCTTCTGCCCATCGGTACGCCAGACGCTGCAAAAGGAGCAGTGCTTGGGGCAGCCGCGAATGGTCTGCACCGAGGCCCACATATATTTCTCCGGCGCCATCAGATCCCATCTGCCTGCGAGAAACTGCCCGCCGCCGATGCGTCCGCCTTCGTAGACTTGTTCCAACTTGCCTGCAAGGCAATCGGTAATCGCCTTGCCCCAGGCAACGTCGCCATCGCCCTTGACCACCGCGTGCGCTTCGCCGCGTTCCAACGCCTCTTCAGGGAAGAGCGTGGCATGGATGCCACCGTAGATAACCCATGCGCCGCGGCTGCGGGCCATGCGGCCCACCTGATAGCCGCGCAGCGCGTTGCCGGTATGCACGCTGATACCAACGATGTCGCCTGGCTTAATCGACTCCGGCGCAATCTGCTCCAGAGACTCGTCGACAAGAATCGGGTCGCCCACGGAGCGAGGTGTGGCCGCGGCCAGCACAAAGAGCCAGCGCGGTGTGATAACGGCGGTTCCGAACGAATTGTCGCTTGGATTGACAAGATGAACTCTCATGGAGTCAACCTTTCTCGTACGAGTACGGCTGCCTCAGAGAGCTAGATTGTGAGCGTGCAATCGGGTTGCGAACACCGTCCGCAGGATTGACCGATCACCAGTCATCCGACCGGGGTAGTTGCCCCAATTGTACAAAGGTTTAGTCCGAATAGATGCATTAATTCTTTGTCATTTTCGCGACGAGTCCGCTGTGGGAGAGTTTGAGGAATCCCACTCCAGCAAATACCCTTCAACTAACCTGGCTGCATTCGGCAGATTTGGTTGAATCTACCAGCGGAATCGGCACCTGCTCGACGATCTCCAAGCCAAAGCCTTCGAGGGCGGGAATATGCATGGGCGTATTTGACAATAAACGAATGCGCTGAATGCCGAGGTCGGAAAGAATCTGCCCGCCGAGTCCAATAGCGCGCAGAATCCGCCCGGTCCGCGCCTGTGATCCTTCGCGCGCACGGAGTTCCTGATGCAGAATCAGCCTCGGTCCGGCCTGTTCGGCTCCAGAAGTAAAATCCTCGGAGAGGTCGAATCCGCGCGAAGTATTGTGCAGATACAGCACGGCACCGCAACCCTCCTCGGCAATCATGCGCATCGATTGATCGAGGGTCTCGCGGCATTTGCAATCGGCGGCAAAAACATCGCCCGCCGTGCAGCGCGTATGTACCCGCACTAACACCGCATGCGCGCAAGGAGTCCGCGCGGCTTGTAATTCCGCTGGCCCCTCATTGAACGCCGGGCAATCCTTGCACAACTCGCCTTTCACTAGCGCGATGTGGCTCTCGCCGCCGTTCACTTCGCTTTCATACGCGATCATGCGGAATGCGCCGTAGCGGGTCTGGATACGGCTCTCGCCAGCGCGGACGATGTAGCGCTCATGGCGCAGCCGGTAGCGGATCAGCTCGGCAACGGTGAGAATCTGCAAGCCGTGCTCCTTGCAGAACGGAATCAGATCAGGTATCCGCGCCATCTCGCCGTCGTCGCGCATGATCTCGCAGATCACGCCGGAAGGGTTCAGCCCGGCCAGCCGCGCCAGGTCAACCGAAGCCTCGGTCTGCCCGGCGCGTACCAGCACACCACCCTTGCGCGCGCGCAGCGGGAAAATATGTCCAGGGCGAGCCAGATCGGCCGCTGTCGATTTCGAATCAATAGCCGTGCGGATGGTATGTGAGCGGTCGGCGGCAGAGATGCCGGTCGTCACTCCCTCGCGCGCCTCAATCGTCTCGGTAAACGCCGTGCCAAAGCGCGAGGAGTTTTGCTGAGTCATCGGAAAGAGGCGCAGATAGTCGGCGCGCTCCTCGGTCAGCGTCAGGCAGATAAGCCCTCGGCCAAAGCGGGCCATGAAGTTGATTGCCTCAGGGGTCACAAACTCGGCGGCCAGCGTCAGGTCGCCCTCGTTCTCGCGGTCTTCGTCATCAACGACAACGACCATGCGTCCGGCGCGAAAAGCAGCGAGGGCACCTGGGACATCGGTGAAAGGAGACTCGATTGCGCGATTCGTATGCGGCATAGCGACAGCTCCATTCTCGCCGATGGGAGGGGAAAACGGCAAAAGGGCTACCTAAAACAAATATGGTTTTACCAGATCATTACAATTCAGCATTATTCATGGCGAGAGCAGATGCGATCTTGCCCTATCTCTATACAATTCAAGCGCCCTACCAAGGACCGTAGCACCGCAACGTCCACGAGAGCTGTACTCCCGGTCAGAG
>CAZHKN010000357.1:0-4259 GCA_964532725.1 uncultured Occallatibacter sp. | reverse complement strand
CGCCCCATCGCTTTGAAGACGAAGGGCTGCGAGCCATCCTGAGCGGCCAGCGTGATAGTGTTCACGCTGTATTCGGCATCCGCAAGTTGAGAGGCTACAGCGCGGGTCCAGATGAGGTCATAGAGCTTCTTCTGGTCGTCGTCCGCAGCAGCATTGCGTTGTTCGAGACGGGTGGGGCGAATGGCCTCGTGCGCCTCCTGGGCGCTCTCTTTGGACTTCCAGATACGCGCCTTGGGCGGCAACGGCAGGTTGTTGCTGGCCGCGTAGGCTCGAATCTCGGCCAGGGCCTCGGCGGAGAAGTTCTGGCTGTCGGTGCGGTGGTAGGTAATCAATCCCTCTTCAAATAGTCGCTGGGCAACCTGGGCGGTCTGCTCCGGCTTATATCCGAGCGTCACGCTCGCCGCCTGAAGCAACGTGGCCGTTGTAAAGGGCGGTGGCGGAGCCTTTGTAGCCGGCTTGGTAGCCGCTGCGGTGACTGCAAAAAGCCTGCATTTCGCGGCCTCTTCCGCCAGCGCGGCGTCGAGGATATATTCCTCGCCGTCCTTGAGAAAGGGGGACGTGTCCCACTGGGCGCGCCACTTTCCATTGTCGAAGATCGCTTCGGCGCTGAAGTGCTTGGTCTCCTTGAATGCCTCGATCTCGCGTTGCCGATCGACAACAAGCCGGAGAGCAACGCTTTGAACGCGGCCGGCACTGAGGCGCGCAATGCCCGTTTGGTTCGAGAGAGCAGGCGACACTTGATAGCCGACTAGACGATCCGCTCCACGCCTGGCCTCCTGCGCGTGAACAAGGTTGGTGTTGAGCTGCCGCGGTGTTTTCAGCGCGGCAAGAATCACGTTTTCAGTGATTGCATCGAAGGTGACGCGTACGTACCGGCGAAGATGGAGAACCTGTTGCAGGTGCCATGCAATCGCTTCTCCCTCACGGTCGGGGTCCGTGGCGAGATATACCTGCTCGGACCGAGCTGCGCGCTGCCGCAACTGCGCAACGACGGATTCGCTTCGTTCAAGGATCTGGTATTCAAGCTGGTATGTGTTCGGCTCAATGCCCAAGCTCTTCACCGGGAGATCCCGAATGTGTCCTATGCTTGCCGCAACATCCCAACCGCTGCCGAGAATCGCCTTGATCTTCTTGATCTTGTTTGGACTCTCGACGATCATCAGCTTCATGCGGATGCCTCTTGCTCAATCTTCCGAAAGAGCTATACAAAGGTTTGAGTCGGAGTCTTGAGTTTGTGGATGGAGGCAAAGTAGGCGACCATCACGCGAAATGTCTTGGACTTATTCACACCGCCAAGAATTTCTCCTCCAACCCTTTCCAGCTCATCGGCGATCTCGTAGGTCAACGGGAAGACGAAAGCCGTATCAATGGTCTGAAAAGGTATATTCAGCCAAGGGCCGTTATAGAACGCAACCAGCTGCGCCTGGGCAGTTTTGGTTTTGAAGCTCATGATGAGGTGTTCAGCCAGGGCGTTCTTGTTACGGATTTTCAGGACCGCAAAAAGTTGTGTGAAATGGGTCTTGGTGAATTTGGTATCGACCGTGAGACGAACCTGGGTGCGTTTCTCTGCCGGAGCAACAATTCTCCGCTTCTGCCGGGTTGCTGCCTTCTTTGGAGGGGTCATATATCTACCTTTCTGTGATGTATTATATAGCACATCTGTACAGAAATGGGGGAAATGCAGGCGCTAACCGAAAGGAATTAAAGTGCTTCCAGTGAGGCAACTGGCGGGGGAGATTGTGGGTTTATTGCACGGGGAGCATCTTGGGTGCTTCCCCGTGCCGTACCAACCTTATCCTTCCGCAGTCAATGGCGGCTTTAGTGTAGTGGTTCTCCTGGCTCCAGCGGCTTGTGATGGATGTCTTGGCGTCTTGGCGCGCAAGCAGAACATCTCGTTGGGAGCCTATCCTCCACGTCCTTGGAACTAGATTCGCGGGTGTCAGCCTGTGCTCGGCGCACCGATCGATAGATTTGTGGCCGCCCAACGATGTTGCTTAGATGCAATGCCGTCCGAATAGCTATGTTCCGTTCGGATGTGAATCTTGTGCTGTTAAGCCTAATCAGGCAGATAACAGTCTCCGTGAATTGAGGGCAGTTGATGCGTGTGGACGCTATGGCGCGTGTCGGGGTCTCGCGGATGGCTGCGGGAACCGCAACGGCTAGTTGTTCGATAGATGCGCAGCGGATGAGATGTGCCGCGGTTACGAGTGCAATATTTTGATCCTGATCGAAGACCGTGTCACCGATCATGTTGAGAAGGGTCTCGGCAAAGGAGGCCAGAGACCTGTGAGCTTGTTGTCTTGCTTTTTGAATGGTTCGATTGCAACGAGCTATTTGTGTCTCATACCTATGCCGCTGCTCTATTGAAATCCCGCTGTCAGCGAGGTTTCGCGTGATCGTTTCGAGTTTTTCTTGGGCTTCTGCGACTGTCATCCCCCATCCTTTCCTTATCGTCTGATCTGACCAAGGACAACATCAGCGCTACAAAAGGTTACGAGGAGATCAGGGTCGATGTATCCCGAAACCTCGATATTCAAATTGACGCCACCACTAAGTAGCGGTGACCACGAACTAAATTCAAAAATACGCGGTAACTTCGGTTCAGTTCTAGTCTTTAGTTTCAACCCTTCGGTACTAGAGCAGTCGCGCTTCGAGGAAGGGGAATCTACTTTGGCAATAATCCGAATCGGCTCGATTGAAGTAATACATTCATGCTGTACCTGATGTAATGAGATGCGAACTTGTCCAGATCATCAAATGAAGATTAAGCGGCCAGATTAGCGCCAGCGCCCGCAATTCCTTTAGGATGAGACGCTTTTGAGGGGCATATTGGAGGGAACGATAACTCCGGTCGCCGCACTCGCTGCTACTGTAGAACCAGTACCCTTTGGATAAGTAAGGACGAGAGAATTGAGCCGCATCAGCAAGTTTTCGATTTGGGCATATCGCATCCTGAAATTGCCCATCCTTGCGTTGTACAGTTTTGATACACTTTGTTCCGCGCACTTCGGGACGTATTACATCTTTTCGTGTACAGAGGGTGTTACTTTGTTTTTGCAGCGCGTCGGCGATTGGTTACCAATAAACAAACAGCCGCAAGCCCTTCGTTCTGGTTTCGCGACATTTTTCAGCGCAGCAACTGGATCGTTGCTCTGACGCTCAGCTTGATCCCGCCCAGCTTTCTTTTCCCGCTCCTGCGCACGGTTTGGTTGGTTGCCAATTCTCGTGCCGCGCCAAGGGCTCTTCATGAGCCCGCCTCTTACGGTTGAGCGTTTCTCAGCACTGTAGCGACATAGCCGTTGTCAAATCCAAGATCGTAGGTTCCGCTGTTGTAGAGCGACAGCGCGCGCAGCAGCGCATCTGGATCATTCGGAGCGAGCCGTATTTCTGTCGCATAGGATTGCGCGAGAAGTGCGCTACCGACAGCGATATTGGTGCAAGGTTCGAAGAGTTGTTCGGGATGCAGGTGAAAGCGTCCAGCGTTTTCGGTATTGATCTGGAGCAGTCCGGCGGAGACGGTGACTCTGTGACTCAGCAACCAGCGCATCCATTGAATAGCTTCCTGTTTGGAGCGCGGCTGCCGGGCAAGTTGAATTTCGAGGTTTGGCAAGCCTATAGCTTTCGCAACTTG
Organism: uncultured Occallatibacter sp.; assembly: GCA_964532725.1. Lineage (GTDB taxonomy): Bacteria > Acidobacteriota > Terriglobia > Terriglobales > Acidobacteriaceae > Telmatobacter. Next base: position 628 of record CAZHKN010000357.1, on the reverse strand, counting down.
CGTGGGCCGGTTGATGCTGATTGCGTAGGGATGCAGCGCAGACTCGGTTCTTGCGACAGCAAGCATGGTGCTAGGGGCCGCTTGAGGAGCGCAGCTTTGAATGAGCGCAATCATCTGGGGTGTGGTGTAACGCAGGTTGGCGTCTTGGGATATGGCCGCTGCGGTCTGTGCTTGGGCAGAGGCCACGGCCACGCCGAGGAGAATCGCTGAGATGGATGTTCTGTGTGTCATTTGTTTGTTGCCGTCACCAAGGGAATCCAGAAAAGGCGGGACCATGCCGTGATTGCCGCGTTTTGAATTTCGGGGATGTAGGTGCCAGAGGCCCAGTAATCGTTGGCAATTCCGAGCAACACATCCGGTCTTTCTCGAATCGACAGAAGTACGGGAGCAATCAGCAGTTGCTCGTAGCAGATGATGGGCGCCGCGCGTCGTTGACCGACTGCAAGCGTGGCGGGACCGAAGTAGTGAATTGGGACGCCTCTGTTGTCCAACGGTCTCCACATTGCGTATGGGATCGGGATTCGCTGTTGGAATGTTGCTGTGTACTGGCCACGCAGGAGAAGTTCGTTGCGGTATTGACCGCCGTGAGGTCCGTACTCTTCCGCCCCGAAGAGTATCGACTGATGGT
>CAZHKN010000356.1:0-4284 GCA_964532725.1 uncultured Occallatibacter sp. | reverse complement strand
CGACCCGCGCCGCTGCTGAAAGCGCTCTTCGATCTCGGTAAAGTAGTTGAAGTAGTTTTGCACTCAGATACTCAATGCGCTTTGCCGCGTGGCTTGGCTGCACGGTTGCGCTCGAAGAGGATCAGCAGTCCATCGAGGGTAAGCATGTCGTCGATCTCGGCGATGTAGCGCGAGTCGGCGGAAATCTGTCGCGCCAGGCCGCCGGTAGCAATTACGCGCGGCTTCGCGGCTAACTCGGCGATAATGCGCTCCAGAATTCCATCCACTAACCCGATGTAGCCGTAATAGAGGCCGGTTTGCAAGTGAGTTACAGTGTTCGTTCCAATAACTTTTGCCGGCCGCTTGATATCGACGCGTCCTAACCGCGCGGCGCGAGAAAAAAGCGCATCGGCGCTGATGCCCAGGCCGGGCGAGATAGCGCCGCCCAGATACTCGCCGCGTTCGGAGATAACATCGAAGGTTGTGGCCGTGCCGAAGTCCACCACAATGCACGGGCCGCCGTAGCGTTCATAGGCTGCGATGGCGTTTACCAGCCGGTCCGCGCCTAACTCGGAGGGATTATCGACCAGCACAGGCATTCCGGTCTTGATGCCCGGCTCAACGAACAATGGCTGCAGATGAAAATAGTTTTCACAGACCTGACGAAGTGTGCCCTCAACCGGCGGTACTACCGACGAGATGATAATGTGGCCGACTTGATTCGGCTTGAAACCATGCATTTCAAAAAGATTGATGAAGAGCACTCCGTATTCATCGACGGTTTGCGAACGGTGCGTGGTGACGCGCCAGTGGGCGGCCAGTTCCGGCTTCTCGCCATCGAGCCGGTAAAGGCCCAGCACCGTGTTTGTATTGCCGACATCGATTGCCAGTAACATTGCCTAACTTGTCTCCGCGGCACGAATGCCGCCCGTCTGCACTTGTACTAATCCATTCTGCGTATTCACGAGCAAGAAGCCATTCGCATCGAGTCCTGCTGTAACTCCGGTGCAGGACTGCGGGCCGTGAACTTCAACGCGTCGCCCGCGCACCCATGTTGAGGCCTGTTCAATGCGTGCTGGAATCACTTTAATCGCAGCTGAATCGCTCAGACTGGACGCCTCGCGCTCCAGAGATTCTAACAGGGAGACGAGCAGACTCTGCCGCGAAATAGTTTTCTCAGATTCGAGATCAAGTGAGGTCGCTGGAGTAGCCAGGCCGGGTACGAACTCGCGCTGGTGGACGTTGATGCCGATGCCTACCACCGCGAATGCAATATTATTGGCCTCGGTCTGCGCTTCAACCAGGATGCCGCCGGTTTTGCGCGGCCCGAGGAGCAGGTCGTTGGGCCAGCGCAGGTCGATCATCAGGCTGCTGGCTGCTTTGATGGCTTCGGCAGCAGCAAACCCGGCGACTAAAGGTAACAACGGCAAGCGCACGGCCGCTATCTGCGGGCGGAGCAATACACTTACATACAAGCCTTCGCCAGCGGCCGAATGCCATGCGTGGTTGCCACGTCCGCGTCCAGCTAATTGCTCGTCGGCAAAATAAACCGAGCCATGCGGCGCGGCACTGCGTGCAGCAGCCAGTGCGTCAGAGTTAGTGGACTGAGTTACTGGCGAGTAATGCAGCTTGCCTGCGAAGATACTGCCTGCGAGCGCATGATCAAGTGCTGCGAGATCGTACACGGCTAACTTGGCTCCGCTTCTATGCGCATCGAGATATTAGCGGCTTTAGCGGAGTGGGTCAGCGCGCCGACGCTTATGAAGTCTACGCCTGTTTCGGCATAGGCGCGAATGTTGCCGAGCACGATGCCTCCGGAAGCTTCAGTGGGAATCGTGCGGCCGGGTTGCCCCTTGATCGCTTCTTTGATCCGCTCGACTGAATGCTTCACTGCTTCCGACGTCATGTTATCCAGAAGGATGGCCTCCGCGCCGCATTCAAGCGCATCTTCCAGCTCCTGCTGCGTGCGCACTTCCACCTGCACGCGCTGGCCCAGGCGGCGCTTCTCCAATGCATGAGTTACGGCTACGCGCAGGCCTCCACCGAGCGAGATGTGGTTGTTCTTGATGAGGATTCCACTGGCCAGATCGAGGCGGTGGTTGGTTCCTCCGCCGCATTGGACGGCGTATTTATCGAGTACGCGCAGGCCGGGGACTGTCTTGCGCGTATCAAGAACGCGGGCATGCGTCCCGGCAATCGCATCGACATATTGGCGCGTGAGCGTGGCGATGCCGCTGAGGTGCTGCATCAGGTTCAAGATCACGCGCTCGCAACTGAGCAGGACGCGCGCATTGTGGCGGATCACCGCCAGCACCTGGCCTTCGTGCACCTTTACGCCGTCGAAGATTTCCGGATGGCTGATGACTTCAAAGCGTGTCTGCGCCGGAGCGCGCTTGTCGAGACGCGCAAAGATTTCAAGAAAGCGCGGAACCGCGCCCAGGCCGGCAACAACCATCTCTTGCCGAGCAACGATCGACGCCGTGGCGCGCAGATCGGGGTCGATGGTCAGGTTGGTGGTGGAGTCGCGCGCGGCCTGGTCTTCCACCAGCGCCTGCTCCAGCAATGCGTCAATGCGGCTGCTCTTCCAATCCATAGCTCTCTCTAACTCGTGCGGATGTATTGCTTCTGTTGCTGCAAAAACCGGTAAATCACCGTCTTCACGGTGTCGTTCAATTCTTTTTCCAACGAACAGAACACCGCGCCGTCTTTCTTCACTATCTCAAGCGCGTAGCGCGGCCGGGCGTTTGTAACCCACGCTGCCAGCCGCTGCCACCAGCCGGCCTCTGGCCGCAGATTTTGGTCAACAATCCGCGCCTCTCTGACGTCAGCGTACGAGACCAGGGAGACGATATGCAACTCGCTGCGCATCATCACGCCCAGTGTAGTCAGCAGCAGGAACTCCGAAAAACTCCGCTGGCCGCTCAGATCGATAATCGCCACAGCAAAGCCAAAGCTGCCCAGGTTGCGATCAATCATCCGCTTCGCCACCGGCGGCACATCGGGCATTGAGTAACAACCGTACGAGCCGTCAAATAGAATCGTCGGTGCTGCTGGCCTTGGCGCCGGGGTAGAGGCGATGGTCTCAACCGGCGCTGCCCAGCCATGCGGATTGTGCTCGATCAGCTCCCGGAAAGCCTCCTGAATCTGCTTGAAGCGCTCCTCTGCCTCCTGGCGTCTGGCGGCGTCGCGCGCGAAGCGGTCGGGATGCCAGGCCTTGGCCGCTTTGCGGTAGGCCTTGCGAATCTCGGTCTCCGAGGCCCGCCCGGCGGTGAGGCCGAGCGTGCCGGAGTGCCGAATGCACTGCTCGCAAGGGCAGCCCATCGATCACGCTTCCGGCGGCAACGCGTCCAAGGCTGCGCGGGCTTTTTCCAGCAGCAGGCGGGTCTCCGCTTCCTGCTTTTTCAGACCTTCGACAATGTGCGCGGGTGCCTTGGCGATAAAGGCTTCGTTGCCTAATTGACGCTCGGCAGCGGCTACGCCTTTTTCGTATTTGGCGATATCTTTGGTTAGACGCTCACGTTCGGCGGCTACGTCGATGGTGCGCGCGTAGATGATTGCGACATCGAAGCCGGAGGTTGAGCGTTTGGCGAGGGCAGGTGTGATTGCTTCGACGTAGTGGATTTCACTGACCTTGGCTAGTCGCTCGATTATGGAGGCATTTTCGGTGATGACATGCTTCAAATGAGCGTTGATGCGAAGCTCAATTGGGACCACTGCCTTTTCTTCGACTCCGATTTCTTTTCGCAGGGCGCGGATCTCGGTGATGATTGATTGCACATGTTCCATCTCAATCTGCTTCCCTGCATCGCTACTTTGCACCGGTGGATAGCTCATCAGCGCAATCGACTTTGCCGGCGGCTTATCGTCGTAAACAGCGTGCCAAATCTCTTCCGTGAGAAATGGCATGAAGGGCGACAGTAACCGCAGAGAGGCCTCAAAAACGCTGAGCAATGTTGTGAGCGCTTCTTTGATGTTCTGCTTGTCTGCGGATTCTGAAAAATCCAGACGGAGCTTGACGATCTCAAGATACCAATCGCAGAAGCTTCCCCAGAAAAACTGATAAATGAAGTTGGCCGCGTCGTCGTAACGATAGTTTTCGAGTGAGCGATTTACCTTGGTCGCTGTAGAGTGAAACTCAGCGATTATCCAGTGATCCTCCAAAGGCGCGTCGGCTCCAACAAAGGGCAACAAGGGAAGACTTGATGGATCAATCGTAATGCCGATCTCGGCAGCACGATCAATATTCATAAACAGAAACCGCGCGGCGTTCCAGATTTTGTTGGCGAAGGCGCGGTAGCCTTCGGT
>CAZHKN010000355.1:0-4294 GCA_964532725.1 uncultured Occallatibacter sp. | reverse complement strand
CTAGTCCCTAGTCCCTAGTCCCTAGTCCCTAGTCCCTAGTCCCTAGTCCCTAGTCCCACCGCCGCTTCCAGCAGATTCAATTGCGCCTGCTCACTCAGCCGCAGCTCCGCATTCACGCCAAAGGTGAGCGTCACATTCTGCCGCGATACATGGCCGCTGCGCAGCCCAATGGCAATCGGACCCTTGAACTCGCCCAACGAATGAAGAATTACTTCATCCAGCAAATCCGCTGGCGCGCCCGGAGAGACACAATCCAGCATCTCGCCAAAGACAATGCCCGTGACACCTTCGAGTTTGCCCGCTTGCTGTAACTGCCACAACATGCGATCCACCTGATAGGGCTTGGCGTTTACATCTTCCAAAAAGAGCAGCTTGCCCTCGGTCTGCGGCTCGTACGGCGTTCCCAGCAGCGCAACAATGATGCTCAGGCAGCCGCCATAGAGCGTGCCGCGCGCCCGTCCCGGCTGCAACGTGCGCAAGCCCTCGGCTGGCCCAACCATGTACGGCTTGCCTGTGAGAGCCGTGCGCAAACTCGCCAGATGCACCCCGTCCTCGCGCGCAAAATCCGCTGATAACATGGGGCCGTGAAAGGCCGGCAGTTGCAGTTGATCGAGCAAATACAGTTGCAGCGCGGTCAAATCGCTGTATCCGATGAGCGGCTTCACGCTCTCTGCGATCAAGTCAAGATCCAGTTCCTCAAGCAAATAGTTCGAGCCATAACCGCCGCGCGTCGCAAAGATCACGCGCAAATCATCATCGGCAAAGGCGCGATGCAAATCGCGCAATCGCATCTCCGGCGTCCCTGCAAAATAGAGCGGCCCGCGCGCTAGAATGTTTTCCGACGCATGGGGCACATAGCCCAGCGCGCGCAATGCCTCCAGCCCACGCTCCACACGCTCTGCCTGCGGAGTCGAAGCAGGCGAGACAACGGCAACGGCTGCGTCCTCGGCAACAGCACGGGGCTTGGACAATGTCGTCACAGGAAGGCCTCGCCGTATGCAATAAGAGAAGCAGGTCCGGTAAGTTTCAACTCCGTACCTGCGCCACTCCACTCGACCGTCTGCGCGCCGCCGGGAGCCACCACGCGCAACGGCGATACGCAGCCGTGTAACGCAATTGCCGCGGTCGCGGTTGCGGAGCTGCCTGTACCCGAAGACGTCGTTGGCCCCACGCCGCGTTCAAAGATGCGGATCTCAATTTCGTTTACGGATACAACGCGCGCAAATTCGACATTCGTCTGCTGCGGAAAATCAGCATGGAAACAGATCTCCGCGCCGATGGATCGCCAGCTCTTCCCTGCGAAGGAAAATTCCGCGTTATCGGCGTGAATCACAAAATGCGGATTGCCCGTAGAAACTTCAACTCCTTTGATTGCAGAACCGTCGGTGAGCAAAATCGTCCGCTGCGCATAACTCGGAATGCCCATCCCCGTAGTAACTTCAATATTGAACCCACGGGCCGTATCCACTGCATTCACAGTGCAGATGCGCGCTCCCGCATCGGTCTCAATGCGCAACTCATCGCCGGGCTGCGACGCCAACTCGCGCGCCATCCAAGCAGCCACGCAGCGCGTGCCGTTACCGCTGATCTCGGCAATGGAACCATCCGCGTTGTGCAGGCGGATGCGTCCGGAGTTCGGCCCGGTCCATGCAAAGAACTCAATGCCATCCGCGCCAATGCTGGTATTGCGCTGGCATAATTCGCGTGTCAGTTCCGCCCATTCGTGTTTTCCCGCAGCCTCTTCGGTCACAACCAAAAAATCGTTGCCGCAGGCGTGAGCTTTCGTGAAAGGAATCAATCGTCCTCCGGATCGCGGAAGGTAAAGAGTTTGTCGATCACCGCTCTACCGCTCAGTTCCGCCACGAGATCACGGTGCTGACGATTCGTCGCTGTCAGAGGAAACGCGACCCGCTGCAGCTCACCGATGGCGCTAGTCTCTACGTCAGTGAGCCGCTGGCCAATCTTGTCCATTGCGCCGAGGATCGCCTCAAGCAGGTACGTTTGATCGCTGCCGCGCACTTCATATGTCATCGGATAGGTCTTGAGGTTGGCGCGCTTCTCCAACACGCCGACCACCGCCAGCGCGAAGATCACAATCAGCGTTGCCACTGCGGCCGGCGCATACAGGCCCGCTCCGCAAGCCATGCCGATCGAGGCAACCACCCAGATGCTGGCCGCGCTGGCGAGGCCACTCACCCGGCTGCGATTGTGCAGAATCAGCCCCGCACCAAGAAAACCTATGCCCTGGACTATATTCGATGCGACTTGTCCTTTGTTGGTGCCCGAGTCTCCGGCCAGCACCGCTGAAAGCAGCGTGAAAAACGCGCTCCCCAGGCAGATAAGAATGTTGGTGCGCACACCGGCGGATTTTTTCGTCAGCTCGCGCTCCAGGCCGATAACCCCGCCCAGCAGACAGGCCAGCAACAGCCGTCCGATGGCGCCGTTGACCACCACTCCCTGCTCCAGCCAGCCAAATTGGAACGGTTCGGCAATGTACGCAAGAGCTGTCATCCGCATTGATCCTTGACCGATGCTATCACCGTGCGGGCAGGCTTGTTGAGGGATACGATGGCGTCAGAGATCATTGCGCATCCGAGAGGTAAAGCGTCGCCGGCGCCTGATGATCGCAGGTAAAGCGGCCCACTGTGGTGAGATGCGCGGGGTGCGCGTGAACCGCGCGGTCGATCTCATCGCCGTCAAAGGCCAGCACCAGATACGCGTTGGCTGCTGGCGCGGCCAACGCTGTCTGATAGAGAACGTAATCACCCTCGTTAATGGTCTGCCGCAGCGGAATTCCGGTAAGCGCGACAAGCTCAGGATAGACCGACGTATTCATCAGCACCATACCGCTCGGGCGCTTTTCAAGCAGTGCGCGCATGGCCGGCGGAATCTCGTTTTCAAATTGCCGGCGCGAGTCGATGTTCTTTGTACTTTCAATAAACACAAGCGGCTGCTCCCGCAGCATCCGCGCGTCATTGAGAATTGCAATTGCGAAGAGCGCCGCAACGCCATATTTGGCCCACTCCTGCTTGAATTCGCGGATCGTTGCAATCAGAAAGCTTGCCGTAAATCCCAGCCCCAGAGCCAGCGCGGGCAGCAACTCCATTCCATAGCGGGTGTTATAAAACGAGTGCGGCCACCACACCGGAAGAAAGATCGGCACAGACCCATAGGCCACCGAGTATGCATAAAAAGGCAGTGGCAGCCACACGATCAGCGCCCACACAAACGCCTTGCGCCTCGCTGTCAACCACGCCCATGCTGTTCCAGCGAGGCTGATAACAAATAGAAAATTTCCCCATGCTAATGCCGCCGCATCCATCTCCGCGGCCTTGGCATAAAACAGCAACGACATCCAGGGATCATGCCATCCCGGATGCGGCGGCCCGCCCGGCAACGCGGTGCGCAGTTCGATAGCTTTGGCCGAGTATGGCCCGCGAATAAAATCCAGCCAGTCGCCGAAAATCGCTGCGTTATATGCGAACCACACCACCGGCGCTGCCACCACAGCGGCGCTGGCGATCCAGAAAGTCCGCGAACGCAATCCGCCGCGCCGCGCCATCACCACCCCAACCAGCGTCCATGCCAGAGCGGCCATGATCCAGCCGTCGTAGCGCGTGTAGACGGCAGCGACAAGCACAAATGCAATCCAACCCAGCAGCCGATTCGAGCGCTTAGGATCGTTCTCCAGATTCGCGCGCCACTCCACCAGCCACACCGCGGCCCAGACCGTCTCGCAGATAAACAACGGCTCAGTCATCGCCGTGGTCTGAACATATAGCAGGTTTGGATTAGTTGCGAAGAACACCAGCGCCACGGCAGCGGCAGATATACCAAGCCAGCGGCGCGCTAAGCGATAGATTCCCACGCAAGCCACAAGATAAGCCAACGCCGATGGAATCACCGCCGCGAATCCATTAGCCCACCAGCTATAGATTGCTACAAACGGCATCATCAACAGATGCGGCAGCGGCAGCCATACTGAGCCAAGCTGCCGCAGTCCCGGATTGTGCGCATCAAAGGTTCGCCGCGCGATGTGCAGATGCGCGACCGCGTCGCCGTAGTTGAGCATCGCACCGTGCCGCCAACTCCATGCGAGTGCGACCAATGAGGCAACAGCGCAACCGGCAAGCACGGCCAGCCACTCAGCCCGGGAGATGGACCTTTCAGTCAAGGTGCGTCAACTCGCGGAAGAGATTGAAGCGCGCATCGATCTCCTCACGGCTCAGTTGTTGCAGCCGCTCGGTGCCAAAGCGCTCGCAGGCATACGATCCCATCACGCTTCCATAAAACA
>CAZHKN010000354.1:0-4296 GCA_964532725.1 uncultured Occallatibacter sp. | reverse complement strand
CCGATAGCCACGAAGAGCAGGTCATCAAGGATCTGTTGAAGAAGGTGTACGCCGAAGATCCGCAGCACTGGCATAACGTTGTGAAGGATTGGCGCGGCGTTTCAGAAGAAACCACCACTGGCGTTCACCGCCTGTACAAGATGCTCGAGCAGGGTAAGTTGCTGGTTCCGGCGATCAATGTGAATGACTCGGTGACCAAGTCGAAGTTTGATAACTTGTACGGCTGCCGCGAGTCGCTGGCCGACGGCATCAAGCGCGCCACCGATGTGATGGTTGCCGGCAAGGTTGCCGTGGTCTGCGGATACGGCGACGTAGGCAAGGGTTCATCGCACTCGCTGCGCGGGATGGGCGCGCGGGTCATTGTCACGGAGATTGATCCCATCAACGCGCTGCAAGCGGCGATGGAAGGATTTGAGGTCACGACCGTCGAAGAGACGCTGGGACGCGGAGACATTTACGTCACCACCACCGGCAACGTGGACATTATCACGCTTGATCACATGAAGAAGATGAAAGATCAGGCAATTGTCTGCAACATCGGCCACTTCGACAACGAGATCCAGATGGATCCGCTGAACCGCGAACCGGGCGTGAAGAAGCTCAACATCAAGCCGCAGGTAGATCAGTACACCTTCCCCGACGGACATAGCATCTTTGTGCTGGCTGAAGGCCGGTTGGTGAATCTGGGTTGCGCCACCGGACATCCGAGCTTTGTGATGAGCAATAGCTTCGCCAACCAGACACTGGCGCAGCTTGACCTGTGGGCCAAGAAGGACAGTTACAAGATCGGCGTCTATGTGCTGCCCAAGTATCTGGACGAAGAGGTAGCGCGGCTGCACCTGGAGAAGATCGGCGTAAAGCTGACCACGCTTTCGCCGCGGCAGGCTGATTATCTCGGTGTGCCGGTTGAAGGACCGTATAAGCCGGATCACTATCGTTATTAAACGTTGCTCAGTCCGCACACACCTGGATATTAGGTACAACGTATTCTGGAGGAACACTGCGACGCATTCCGCCATTCCGCACACTCGATATCATGCGCGGACTGGCGGCTGCGTGGGTGGTGATGATCCACAGTTGCGACCGTTTTCTCGCAGGGGATAATCTGCGCTACGCCAGCGAACCATTGTATGCATTCTCAATGCGCGGCCAGCTTGGCGTGATTTTTTTCTTTGTCATTTCCGGCTATTGCATCACCGCCGCGGCTTATAGCGCGCTACTCTCCGGGAAACCGATCTGGCGCTACGCCTACGAACGCGCTCGCCGGATCTATCCGCCTTACCTGGTCTCTTTGCTGCTAACTGTGCTTGCGATTCTGCTGATCGGCTTCGTCAATGCGCACCACTTGTTAGGTCCGGTTCATCATCTGGAGAGATTGGAAGCCTCGCCGAGCTTTTGGATTGCGAATATCTTCCTTTTGCAATCAGAACTGAACGCGCCAAATGTAAATGTCGTCTCCTGGAGCCTGTGCATTGAGGTTGCTTTTTATGCTGTGATGGGTTTGTGGCTATGTCTGGCCAAGCTGGCAACCGCGCGGCGTAATCTCGCAGCCGGGACTATGGTATTGATGGCTGGGGTTGCCGCAACCACAGCTGTTTCGCTGACTTCTTTGATAATTACCGGCGATGCGATCTTTCCGCTCAAGGGATGGCACTACTTTGGATGGGGCGGAGTGCTGTTTTTTCTTATCGAATCGAATGCGGAGACCGTTGCAGGTTATTCTCGCAAACTGCGCTGGACGATGAACGGGACCACCGCGCTGCTGATTGGACTGACAGTAGCGTTTATTGCGCTTCGCCCGGAAGTCGAAGTGGACATGGGCCATCCAACCAGCCAGGCCCGATCTATTACTTGCCTGCTATTTTGCGTGTTCCTTCTTCTGGCGCGCCGTTACGATGAACGCATAACTTCCAGTAAGTGGATGCGGCCTTGTTTATGGCTTGGAGCCTGCTCCTATAGCCTTTATCTGATTCATCCGGTAGTTATCCCTTTTATAGAGATCCTCTGCCGCAAGGCCGGACTTGGCGGCGGCCGGTACTGGATTTCGTTCTGGATTCAATTTGCTGTGGCAATCGCTTGCGGACGTCTCTTCTACTGTCTGGTTGAGCGGCACTTTGTCTCCTCGCGCCAAAAAAAGCGGCTTATTGAAGAACATGCTGCATAGCGAGAGCTTTGGGAACCTATTTATCTTTTCTCTTTTCATTTGTCGCGTGTTGCTCCGGTCTCAAAGCTGAATGAGAACCGGGCAACATGTGATTGCGTCAAACTATTGTTTTTATCTTAGCGGGCAAGCATGTCCGCGGCCTTCAAAAACCAGGGATCAAGCGGCTTGCGGCCTTGCACAACTTCATCGAGCGGAGTGGTGATCAACTCGCCCTTACTGATGCCGATCAGGACACCGGTATTGCCGGCAATCATCTGTTCGGCGGCCTCGGAACCTAGCCGTGTACCCAACAACCTGTCTGCGCAAGTGGGCACTGCGCCGCGCTGCACATAGCCGAGCACCGTGGAGCGGAATTCGTAACCCAGCAGAAGCCCGTGCTCTTCAAAGTAGCGGCACAGGCCCTCTGCATTGTACTTTGCGCCTTCGGCTACAACTACGATTACATGGGGCTTGCCGCGCTCATACGCATCCTGAATTCGCACCGCCAGCGTCTCGGGCACCACTTCCACTTCGGGCAGCACAATGGCTTCCGCTCCGCCGGCAATGCCGCTCATAAGCGCCAGGTAGCCGCACTTTCGGCCCATCACCTCAACCAGCAGAGCGCGGCGGTGCGACGATGCCGTCACCTTCAAATTGTCGATCGCGTTGAGCGCCACATTGAGAGCCGTATCCACGCCAATGGTTATATCCGATCCGTAGAGGTCGTTGTCGATGGTGGAGGCCACGCCGACGACAAGAAAGCCCATCTGCCGCAGTGCATTGGCGCCGGTCTGCGAGCCGTTCCCGCCAATTACGATGAGGCCTTCAATGCCCCCGCCGCGCAGTCTGCGAATCGCCAGTTCCCGGCCTTCCTCGGTCTGAAACTCAGGACAGCGCGCCGAACCCAGTATGGTGCCGCCACGCTGAATGATGCTGCCTACGTCGCGTCCGCCCAGCCGTTTGAAGTTGCCCTCAATCAGCCCGGAGTAGCCCTGGTAGACACCCCAAACGTTGAGTCCTCGTGCCAGGCCAGTGCGCACCACCGCGCGGATGGCGGCATTCATTCCGGGAGCGTCTCCGCCGCTAGTCAAAACTGCGATATTCTTCATGTGATTTTTCCTTTTTGGCGATCAATTTCAGAATTGCAGATTTTGGTGAGCACGGGCGGTGATTCAGATCACGGCGAGAACGATTCGATGGATTTTAACGATGCGGTGTGACTCAATTTGAAATGGGAAAGAGGCGCAGATTCTTCTATAGCGTTCTGAATGGATCGATGCTGGGTGAATTTGCTGTTTCCCTGGCCTCAAAATTAAGACCAGGGAACCTGGAAAACCTCGCGTTGATTGATTATTGATCGATGCCAAATGTGTAAACTTCCCCGGCAATGGTGATCGCGTACTCGCCTGGAGTGAGCGGGGATGTGGGAACCAATTTATAAGATGACGTACCGTATTGCGTTATTTCGACAGGAAGACCTTTAATTGGTTCATTTCTGCCTTGACCCCATTTTTCAAAATCGAACCAACGATTGTTCTTCTTCACCTTAAAAAGGTACAGGCTGACTTTTTCTGGACTTCCTGCCTTGAACACAAATTCAAATGTGTCGCCAGTCTTAAGACGGAAAGCGGAGTGATCTCCGGAAAGATCAACCGTGAAGCAAAAATTTGTCCCCCCGCATCCTTTCTTGCCCTGTTTCCATGGTTCGCTCAGAAGCGGCTTCAGTTCCTGACTTGTCAGGTCAAGACGGTAGACTACACCGATAGTCTTCGGTTCGACCGGTTTGGCATCAGCCGATTGAGCTTTGCAAAGACTGATCGGCAGTAGTAACAACAACGCAAGGGCAAAGTGGCGCATACACTTTTCTCTCCTTAGTTTTTGGGAAATTTTCTTCAGATGTGAACGCATCAAGAATACATTATCCGGCTTGTGTAGCATCCTGCTTCCGTTTGCCGCTGAAAAGCCGATGAAAAACACGCCAGGTGAAGGTATGGAGCAGCCGCGTCTGTTCGGCTTTAAGAGCTGCGTAAGAGCGTTCGACATAAAGGTCAAACTCGGGCGGCCAGCCGATAGTGGAGCGGCGTTCGGAATAATCGCCCTCGGCCCACTTGGCCAGCACCGCCTTGTAACCGACCACATGAGTTACAAAGTCG
>CAZHKN010000353.1:0-4311 GCA_964532725.1 uncultured Occallatibacter sp. | reverse complement strand
TGCCTCATGCTCGCAAATCTGGCCCGGCGACTCACGCAAAGTTAATAACAGGCTCAAGAGGCATTTCTGGAATTTTGAGAGGAAATTTTTGAAGTTCGCGACTCTCGCTCTGCTCCGACTCTTCGTCCCTCTGCTACCACCTTGCCAAATTCAGCCACTCTCAAGGGGGGAGGAGGTTGGCGACGAGTACCCCGACTCCGTCAGGGAGGATTGAAATTTTTCATTCCGTCATATTTGCTTGGCATACACTTGCATCACCCGCTGGTCTGATCCCTTTATTTCTCGTACGTCATCTCGAAGACAGTGCTTGTCAGCCAGTGTCGAAATGATTCATTGTCCTGGAATTGTTTGAAGAGCTGTGCATCGTCGGTAAACAGAGCAGTAATGACGCGCTTCAATGCCTTATCGTGTTCAATACGGGCGTTCTGACGATCAGAGTTCTTCTTGGCGTTCTGATAAGCCTGGTCCGCCGACACTTTCTGAGGTATCTCATCCATTATACGTTTCACCATACGTGATGGATCTGAAAAATTCCCCCCGAATTGGTCGTTGAAGGTTTTCACGATGTTTGAAAGTTTGTCCATCTCAGGCTCAGCTTTGTAGCCGCCTCCAGAGGTTGGTACAGGTTCAATCTCCGCATTTACATCTGGCAAAGCGATTGCCATCGTGGCCTTCTTTTCTGCGCGGTAGCTGTCCATATCAATGGCTTCGAGAATACCTTTGGCCAGATCTTCTTCAATGGGGGCTGGGAGCTTGGGAACAAGAAAGTTCAAGAAGATCGATAACTTCTCCCACTCTTGAACCCCATAAGGAAGAATGGTTGCAAGAAAATCATATGTCCGGCAGAAAATCTTCGCCTTGCCTTTGAAGTCGACTTGCCCGTCTTCGTCGAGATCGTTTACATAGACAGCAACGCAAGCATCGAGAATGGGGTCGAGTTTGTCGCGATCCGCGCCATTCAGATAGAGGTCTACTAGCGATTCAACCTGCTCGGGGGCATATACCTGATAGGCGTCCATGTCCGTCTTCAGCGCGTGGAGCTTGTTCGCGTCCGTCTCCTTACTCAGGATGGTGGTGCGGTAATAATCCGAGAATGCTTTCTCGATGCCTTCGGTTTCGTTCTGGAAGTCGAGCACAAACACGTCGTGCTTCTTCGGATGCGCGCGATTCAGGCGGGAAAGCGTCTGCACGGCTTTGATGCCTGACAGTATCTTGTCAACATACATCGTATGCAGCAGAGGCTCGTCATAGCCGGTCTGGAATTTCTCGGCGCAAATCAAGAAGCGGTATGGGTCTTCTTTTATCTTGTCGGCAATGTCATTGCTTGGGAATCCATTTAACTTCGACTCACTGACCTTTGTGCCCTCGTATTCCGGCTCGCCGGAGAAGGCAACAATTGCTTTATAAGGACTCTTGATTTCAGACAGGTAGTCTCGGAAGGCAAAGAAATACTGTATCGCTCGCTGAATACTGCCGGTGACAACCATTGCTCGCGCCTGGCCGCCAATTTTATTCTGGCCGATCACTTGCTCCATGAAGTGGTCTACCATAATTTCGGCCTTGTCGCGAATCGCCTTATTGTGGCTCTCCACATACTTGCGCAGCTTCTTCTTGGCTTTCTTTACGTCAAATTCCGGGTCGCCTTCGACCGTCTTGGTCAAGCGATAGTAGCTGTCCACGGGCGTATAGTTTTTCAGAACATCGAGAATGAATCCCTCTTGAATCGCCTGTTTCATCGAGTAAACATGAAACGGACGGTGCTTCACCTCATCCCCGGCATGGTAAGGGATGCCGAAGATTTCCAGCGTCTTGTTTTTTGGTGTGGCGGTGAAGGCAAAATAGCTGGCGTTCGGCAAAAGTTTCCTTGATTCAATAATGCGATTGATCTTGTCTTCGGTTGTCTCGTCTTCCTTCCCTGCTCCAATTTCGGAAAGCGCCATGCTCATTGCGGCAGCCGTTCGCCCGCCCTGACTGGAGTGCGCCTCATCAATGATGATGGCAAACTTCTTGCCCCGGTGCTCTTCACCAATCTGGTCGAGGACGAAAGGGAATGTCTGCACTGTGGAAATGATGATCTTCTTGCCTTGCTTAATAAAGTGCGAGAGCTGCTGCGTCTTTGACTGTCCGTCTCCTTCTTTTACCGCGCCGACAATCGATGAGACCTGGGCAAAATGCTTAATGGTCTCTCGGATCTGCTTGTCGAGGATGCGTCGGTCAGTGATGACAATAATTGAGTCGAAGACCTCCGCGCCATCCTTGCGGAGACCAATCAACTGGTGCGCCAGCCATGCAATCGAGTTCGATTTTCCGCTCCCTGCCGAGTGCTGAATCAGGTATCGCTTCCCAGCGCCGAACCATCCCGCGTCGGCTAGAAGTTGGCGTACAACGTCGAGCTGGTGGTATCGAGGGAAGATCTGCACCGGCTTCTTTTTGCCGGTCTTTTCGTTCTTCTCCTCTACGATCTGAGCGTAGTTTTCCAGTATGTCGGTGAGACCGCCGGGCGTGAGAATGCGCCGCCAAAGATAATCGGCCTTGATGCCGTAAGGGTTCGGAGGATTGCCCGCGCCCTGATTGTAACCCTGATTGAAAGGTAGAAACCACGAATCCTTGGCCGTGCCCTTTGAGCCTTTCAGCGCGGTGCACATGCGCACTTCGTTGTCGTCCATTGCGAAGTGAACAACGCAACGGCCAAAACCAAAAAGCGTCTCGCGAGGATCGCGGTCGCGCTTGTATTGCTCGACGGCATCTTCCGCGGTCTGTTTAGTCAGGCTGTTCTTTAACTCGAACGTGGCTACTGGCAGGCCATTGATAAAGATCGCCAGATCGAGCGCGCGCTTTGTCTGCTCGCGGCTATAGTGCAGTTGCCGGGTAATGCTGAAGCGGTTGGCGGCATGGCGGGCGACGGCTTTCAAGTTTTCCGCTGAAGGTGTTCCGTAGAACAGATCGACGTGGTGGTTTCCGTGGTGTACACCCTTCCGCAAAACATCAATAATGCCGCGCCGCGTAATTTCGCCCTGCAGTTGAGCGAGGAACTTGCGCCGCGCCGGTCCATCGGTGTCGAGTTGGAGCGCGGCTGCTCTCTCTTCCTGCGTGGCAGCGAGAAAAGCTTGCAACTGCTTGAGATCGACTGCATACTCCCGGTCGTAGTCGGTGTTCTTGCCTGCTATCCACCCGAAATTGGTCATGGAATCGAAGATCAGCGATTCCAGTCCCTCTTCCTTGACGTTGGTGACAGGAGGCCGGGTCGCTGGAGTAGGCCGCGCGGTCTCAATCATCTTGATGCCGCTCAATGGTCCGACCGCCGGTTCGCCGGCGCCAACGGGGAGTTGACGAGCGAGACTGGCATCGCTGTTCGGTATTGTGGCGAACTCGTCCAGGAAAGATACAAGTCTAGGATCTTGGGCCTGGAATCCTGCAATCAGCCGTTCAGCCGCCGCGCGCGGCAACTCTAAGCGAATCAGGGAACTGTTTGTCCGCACTACGTCGAGCACTCGGATGTCCAAGATGTTGACATCGGCGTAAGCTGCGGTCATGCGGACCAGACGTTCTCTCTGGTGAGGCGTCATCGATTCCGGTTGCATGGCCGCGATGAAATCGATCAATACCTTTTGTTCTGAAGATACTGGAGCCATGCGATCCCGCTCCAGCGCGCATGGCTGTTGCTTGAAACGATATAGGTTGGATTCCGGCCATTTCTCCGCGTGTGAGCGCGTATGGCAATTCGCGCAGAGAACCACAAGATTCCCGGCGCTATGATCCCGCGTCTTGCTCCATGGATCGATATGCGCGCGTTCAAGCGAAACCGGATCGCAGCAGCAGGCACAGCGATAGCGGCACTCGAACAGCAGCGCGTGCTGAGTCTCCATGGGAATGGCCGGGCGGTCACTCATCGCTTTCCTCGGTCTCGGATTCTTCCAGCAATTCTTCGTCTAGCTCGACGGCGTCTGACGATAATTCTATGTCAGCTTCCACATCCGGTAACTTCGCTGCCGCTGCGCGCACATCCAGCTTGCCGGTTACTATATCGGCTGTCAACCGGGTGCGGTATTCTTGAACTAAACTAATCTCTTGCTCTGTGCGAGCGATCGCGGTCTTAATCCTCAGCGTTGCCCGTTCTATTGCATCAAGGAGTTGCTTCTGTTCTGTCATCGGTGGCACGGGCACTTTGAAGCGTTTAATATCCTCACAAGTCAATGCGCCCTTCGTGCTACCCGAATCTTCACTCAATGCTCGAAGCGCTGCATATGCTCCTGAAAGTGCAAGATTAAGAAAGTGCGGTGTAACAATTTTCTTGCGAGATGTTATGAAGGC